>CADCGZ010000084.1 GCA_902801025.1 uncultured bacterium
CAATGGAACGATCCTGATATCCATAGAATTTGTCCGCTGCACCCGGCGCAGTTGCTGCATCCGCTCCGCCAACGCCCTCGGTCGACCAGTTGGATGTATTCGACCACTCACCGTATGACGAGTCACCGGTTGGCCCCTTCCAGTAGTACGTCGCCGCCGAGAGCGACATGACGCCCCCAACCACGCAAGCCGCGAGAAGACAGGCAAGTGTTTTCATTTTCATATTTCACTCCTTTTCGACAAAGTCAATCGCACATGCCCTTTGGGCAAGTTTGGGGGTATTTTACCATATTCAGCAGAGCGTCACAAGGGGCATTTGCCGATTGTGCTTTGCCAGAGTAAACGCAATTTTAGATTTTGTTTAGTTAGTCAAAGGGGGAGGTTGAGGGGTTGCTTGGAGGAAATAGCGGATTCCCATTCTTCCTACCCTCCCCGGGGAGGGACTTGCGTTTACCTTGGCAAAGTCGGGCTGCGGTTGGTAGGCTCGTCCCGTCGAACGCGTCGACTCCGCGCGTTGCGCTTTCGCCGCTCGGGATTCGCGACACTGAGCGAGACGCGCCACTGTGCATGACGCGTTTAGGTCGCTCATCACGTCGCCGGGCCGACCTCCACCATCAGCCCTGCACACGGCAACACCACTCTTTGGTATAATGTCCATGTCTTTGCGACGAGCGTCTCGGACGCACCGTCACTTCAGGCAAGAGATCACATCTTGAATCATCCATCGTTGTCAAACTCTGCGCAACGGACACAGCAGCGACGGGCAGCGAGAGCATCGTACCAAATTCCGGCGCAGTTGTGAGCATCGGCGGAAGGGGGAGGCCGGGCAGTCGCCCTGACGACGTGATGAGCGACCTAAGTGCGGCCCGCGCCACGACGCGCTTCGGGCAGTGTCGCGAATCCCGAGCGCGAAGAACTCATGAGTTCGCGCGTTCGGCAGGACGAGCCGCCCGGACGATGCCCATCACGCCAGATTGCCAACCTTAACGAAACGACAAGCCACAACCTCCGGCTAAACTTTCGTTTAACCTTTCTAAGTTTCGTTTACTTTTGCAAACGACCCTGTAAGCAAAGCAAAAAAGACCGCTTGACGCGGCCTTTTCGGTGGTGGAGACAAGGTGATGTGTTTATGAAATGCTGCTGCCCTTTCCCCGTTCGGCCTTCTTGAAGACCGTCAGAAAATTGCGGTTGCGGGCGCGTTCATAGGAAATGGAATCTGCCATCTTCTTGACCATCATGATGCCGAGTCCACCGATGGGACGCTCGGCTGCAGGGAGTTTCGTATCCGGATCGGCATGGGAGAGCGGATCATAGGGGACGCCGTCGTCCACAAATACGAGCCTTACCCCCGCCGGAGCTTCCGTGAACTCCACATCGACCTCGAAACCCGACGCCCCGGAATGCTTCACGATATTCGATGCGATTTCGTCAAGGATGATATGGAGGGAAGATTGGGCACCTGGCGGCTGCTCTTTGAGACACTCGTCGAGATATGCACTCGCCTGGCAGATACCCTCCTGCGTCGGAGGGAACGAACGGACAAACCGTTCTGACTGCCGGACATATTGAACCGCAAGGACGGTAAGGTCGTCCACCGCAGGTGCGCCGTCCGCAAACGCCGCCACGGCTACACGGACAACGCCGCAGACAGTATCGGGGCTTGAGGACGAAACGGCGGCCAGCGTCGCGGCGAGACGTTCCTCGCCAAATAGCTCGCCCTTCCTGTCCATCGCCTCGGTAACGCCGTCCGTATAGAGGAAGAGCACGTCGCCAGGCGCAAGATGCGCCAGACGAGGCGTGTACTTAACGCAGTCCATGAATGCCATCACGGTGCCGGACTTGTCGGCAAGCCATTCCACGCTTTTTCCGACTTTTGCCGGCGGGTTGTGCCCTGCATTGACGAATGCGACGACTCCCGTCTCCAAGTCCAGCACTCCGCCCCATGCGGTCAGGAACATGTTGGCCGAGTTGTTGCGGCAGAGTTCCCTGTTGGCTTCCGTGAACGCGGCGGCGATATCGCGTGTCGCCAGAAGCGCATCCTTGATGACTGTCTTGGCAGTCATCATGTATAGTGCGGCGGTGACTCCCTTGCCGCTCACGTCGGCCACGAGAAACGCCAGGTGCGTCGCGTCCAACATGAAAAAGTCGTAGAAATCGCCGCCGACCTCGCGCGCCGGCGTCATCGACGCCGCCAGACGGAAGCAGGGGTTCGCCGCAAGCGGCACTGGCAAAGCCGAGGTCTGGATTGTCTTGGCGATCACCATGTCCTTTGCGCGCGCCGCGTCCTCGGCGGCGTAAAACGCCTTGATGCGCCTTGCGTCATTTGAAATGCGCAACAGCAGGACAACGAACGCCCCCAGAACCAGGGCAAGCAGAATCGTCATCACCACCATGAGCACGTCGCGCGTACCATAGAACTCGGCACTCGGAACAACCATGATGAACCGGTGTCCGCCGAAAACACAACTGCGGCAGAACGCCTTGTCACCGAACAGGGTCTGCTCAAATGTCACGTTGGGATCCGACACGTCGGAGGCATCAAATCCAATTTCTTCGAGCGTCGGCGTCTCGCAGCCTTCCAGATACGCCGAGACGAGCGATCCAGTCTCCATGTCCGCACAGAGATAGCACACCGTATCGCCCATTTCCGCATCGAAAAGGAAGGAGAGCTGCGTGTTGATCATCTTCGGCATGCGCGCCTCGTCCATACCAACCTGGACGTATCCGTCGCCACCGGGGAACGGCACGCCGAGGTACTTGCGCCGCGACTTGCTGTATGCATGACTGCGGAACGGCTGCGTGACGACCTTGGTCGTGCCGTTCGTCAGGGCTGCAAACGGCTGGGTCGCCTCCTTCTTGTTCATGTCAACGCCGAGGCTATCCGGGTCGTTTGACGCAATGACAATCCCCGCGCGGTCCACGATGCACAGCTCGTCGATGTCGAAGAGATGCGCGACGGAGTCGACTTCCTCCCGCGTGTGCCTGTCCGCCCTGCCGAATCGGCGGGCGCATGTGACAGCCACGTGCTCCAGCATCGTATCAATCGCACCGTCCATCGCCAAGCGGATGTCGCTGACGGCGTAATCCAGCAACGCCTCGGTCATCGCCCGGGCCCGAGACGTGCAAACATGCCACACCACCGCGAGGAGCGTCGCGTAAAGGCATAGTGCGGCGGCAACTATGATTCGCTTATTCACGGCTCAATCACGAAAACGGAGCTCAGGCCGGTGATCTCGAAGACGCCGCACACCATCGCATTCGCGTGGCAAACCTTCACGCCCCCTCCCGCCGCCGACATCGCCTTGTGCGCCGTCATCAGGATGCGAAGCCCTGCGGACGAAATGTATTCAAGCCCGCCAAAGTCGAAGACGACCTCCTTCACGCCGTCAAGCTTCAACTCCGACTCCAGTTCCGGCGCTGTGTTCGTGTCGAGCCTGCCGCCGACGACAAGTGTCAGGCAGCCGTTTTCAAGTCTCTTTTCAATCGTCATTTTGCATCCTTGCTTGAAACCTTTGGACACATTATATCATATCCTCGAGATGCCTTGTCCCTTAAGCCATCCCCTCCCGTCCATACTCAAACTGCGCAAAGGCTATACTTTTTCACTTCAGGCAAAAATCCTGTTGCCGTCGGACGGATAGCCGGACGGCTTCATATCGTCGCTCGCGCGGCCGCCCTTAATGCGCTCGGTCCAGATGTCGCAGAGCTGGAGAATCTTCTCAAGGGTGTCGATGAATGCCTCAATGTCTGCGGCCGCCTTTTCAAAATCGAAAAAGTAGTTGTAGACGACGGTCTCGGTGTCTGGCTCAAGCGCGAAGTAGCCGCCGGCGGTCTCCTTGCCGAACAGCCCGCCAGCGAGCAGGTCGCGATAGACGTCCTTCGGCGTGTCGGCGAGCAGCTGCACCATCTCGACAAAGCAGAGTATCCGGCCCGTCGCCTCCACGAACTGGAGGTTGACGTTGTACTTCTCGTCGACGTTGACCGTGACAAGACCCGTTTCGTCACTCGTCAGCGCCTCGATGCCGGTTTCCTTTCTCACGGCAGCGAGAAAGACCTTGTAGTCGTCCATCGTTTTCATTTTGCTTCTCCTTGACAGTTAGCTAACGGCACATCGCACATCAGAATCCTTCGTACACAACTTGCAAGTAGGCTCACTTCATCAGCCGAATGGTTGAAATTCTACGGGTTGGAGGCAAAGTCCGGCATAGGCGGCGGCGGAAGGTTGAAAGCCGCCGTCACGAGCTTGCCGAGCGCATCGTCCCTCGAAAGCGCCGAGTCCGGAACATCGAAGACTGGCTCTGCCGAAGAAACGCCACGGGGCGCATTGGTAATCGTGACCGCGTCCTGGGGCTTGACGCCCGAGCCGACCTTCGCCTCGTGTCCGACGCCGATGGCCGCCGCGTCAAGCGCCTCGCGCCCTGCTCCGATGTTGTTAAGACCATTGTTGTTAAGATTGATTTCCATTGTCGTATTTCCTTTCATGTGTTCGCCTTGTCTACACATATCTCGCTAAAAGGTTACATGTAAATCTGCGAGAATCGTCTTCAACTTCTCTTTTGCACGGAAAATGCGCACTTTTACAAGATTTTCGCTCACTCCTGTCTGATTTGCGATGTCTCGCACGGACATTTCGCCTACTTGGAACATCGTATATGCGTCACGAAGGATGGGCGGAAGCTTCGCAAACGCCTCCAAAAGGCGCTTGCGAAGGTATTCCGTATCGGACTGCGAAGTCTCGCGATGCTGCGGCAAGGTGTCGAGACGCTCCGCTGTGCCGATGGGCGACGTCTCCGCGTCACCCACGACCCCATCGTCCGAATCGCGTATCTCGCCTACGAAAGTCAAGTGCGCCTTGTCGCGCGCGAGGTTCTTGCGGAGATTGCGGGCAATCGTAAAGGCAAGGCCCGAGATGGCGTCGGCATCGTCGCGCACATCGTCGCGCATCTTCCATATCTTGAGGAAGGTGCTCTGCACGATGTCGCATGCCTCGGCGTATTGGCTACCCGAGGAGACGAGCCAGTTCGTCAGCTTTGGGGCTATGGTCCTGTAGAGCTTTTCCATGTCTTTCATGCAACGTCTCCCACTATGTCGTTTCTCCCGCGTCAGCCGCGCCCCCCTCTTGAGGCAGCTCGTCCAGCGTCACGCTGTCGAGCTCTTCCTCTTCCTTTTTAGCGTCCTGAAGCTGCTTGGCCCACTTGAGAACTTCCGCGACCGGCTCAATAAGCGAGTCGGGGATGAATTCCTCTATCCTGCCTTCGGCATAGAGGGCGCGGGCGAGGGGACGATCCTCCATGATCGGGATTCCGAGGGCAAGCGCCTCCTCGCGGATGATCTTCGCGATTGGCCCCGAACCGAGCGCGCAGATGCGCGGGAGCGGGGCCTCCTCTGCATTGAAGCGTATGCCCACGGCGAGGCGCGTCGGGTTGGTGACGACGACATTTGCCTTCGAGACGGCCTGCCGCGGATCGGGCCCGTTCAGGATCTCGTCTCGGAACTGCCTCTGCGCCTGCTTGATTTCCGCAGACCCTTCCATCTCCTTGTATTCGCGCTTTACCTCGTCTTTCGTCATCATCATCTGCTTCGTGAAGTTGCGCCCCTGAAAGAGGCGGTCGACGATGGCGATTACTATGTAGCCGAAGGCCGTGTAGACGGCGAGGCGCTTCAGCATGAGCTTCAGGCACGGGAAGATGTCGTCAATAGTGCCATAGCACATCGTGAGAAGTTCAGGAATGCTCGCCCAGATGATCTTGTAGAGGAGGTAGCTGAGGAAGCAGACCTTCACGATGTTCTTCAGGAACTCGAAGAGGTTCTTCATGCAGAAGATCTTCTTCGCTCCCTCGACGGGATTTAGCTTCTCCATCTTCGGTATTATCGGCTCGAAGGTGAAGAGAAAGCCGATCTGGGCGGTGTTGGCGGCGATGCCAATGACGGCCGCGACGAGGACGAAGATGAAGGAATGCTTGCAGATGACGAGCGCCGTCATCCCCATCGCCTGCCCGGTGGCCGCAAAAGGATCGCCGCTCATGCGGTTCCCTATGTAGCCAAGAAGCATCGAAGCGTCGTCGACAAGTGCAACACCCATCCAGCCGAGGAGCGCGAACAGGACGACAAGAATCGCCGTCGAGACTATGTCCTTGGATGTGCACACCTGCCCCTTCTGCCGCGCATCGCGCAGCTTCTTCTGCGTGGGCATCTCCGTCTTCTCGCCACTCGATTCAGCCATGGTCGGTTATCCTCCCAGGATAGTGCGGACAGGCGAGAGGATAGCAGTGTCCTTGGTGTACATCAGCATATCCATTATAAATGGAAGATAGACGATAAGCATCGCGACGCCAAGCGCGGACTTGACAGGCATCGAGAGAAAGAACACGTTGAGCTGAGGCGCCGTGCGGTTTACGAGGCCAAGGCCGAGCGTCGCGAGGAACATCACGATGATTACGGGCGCGGAGATCACGACCGTGGCTTTAAGCATGTCGTCTACGGTGCCCAGCATCTGCAAAGGCGCGCCTTGCGTAAAGGAAATCCCGTCGACGAACACCGGCCAGATGGTATAGCTCTTGTAGAGCGCCGCCAGCACAAGAAGCACCGCGCCGCTGACGAAAAACACGGTCGAGACTATCTGGGTGAAGAAGATGCCGGTGGTCGAGACCTGCGCTCCCGAAAGCGGCGAATACACCTCGCCCATCGTCGCGCCGCGCTGGTTGTCTATGAAGTTGCCTATGTTCTCCGCGACCCAGAAGGGAATCGACGCGAAGAACCCGAGCAGGAACCCGATGATGGCCTCCTTGAAGGCAAGAATCGAGAACATCCATAGATTCGGCTCGCCCGGCGGCATCTCGTTCTTTACGAACGGAATCACAAGGCACGCAAAGCCAAATACGGCCACCCTTCTCGCGACGCCAGGGATCATCGAGTCCGCAAGCGCCGGACAGATGGCAAACGCCCCGCTGATTCTCGCCATGGCAAGAACCGCCGCAAGAATCCAGCGATGGAACTCAATATAGGGCATGGGCTACCGCAGCAGGGCGAAGTGGGTGAAGATATCCTGAGTATAGAGAAGAAGAGTGGAGCCAAGCCACGACGCGCAGGCGAGGAGCGTGAGGGAAATCGCGATCAGCTTCACAGCAAAGCCGAGCGTCTGCTCCTGTATCTGAGTAAGCGCCTGAAGAAGCGAGACGATGATGCCGATCACCGTCGCCACCAGGATCGGAATCAGCGAAAGCCTGAGGATGATGATGAGGCAGGTCTTGGCGTAATCAAGTATCTGCGCCTGGCTCATATCATGTATCCCTTCACAAGCCCCTGGATTAGAAGCGTCCAGCCGTTGACCATGACGAACAGAAGCAGCTTAAACGGCAAGGAGATCGTTACCGGCGAGACCATCATCATGCCCATCGCAAGCAGGATATTGGAGACGATGATGTCAATCGCGATAAACGGCAGGTAGACGAGGAAGCCGATCTGAAACGCCTTTGTGAGCTCAGAGACGCAAAACGCCGGAAGGAGAATTGCGAAGCTCTCTGGATCGACCACAGCCGGCTCGCCCTCCTTGCCCCACAGCATCTCAGCGGTATTTATGAAGAAGGCCCTCTCGCGCGGCGCCGTATGCTGGGAGAGAAACACCCTGAACGGCTCGGCCGCCTTTTCGATGTCTATCGTCGAAAGGTCAAGCTGCGCCGGCGCGGCCGTCACTGCCCCCGCCTGCCCCTGCCCGGCCGTAGCGGGCGCTGTGGCAGCAGCGGCGTTCCTTTGCTTCTGCGTCTCGGCGATTATCCCCCACGACTCGCTCGCGACCGGCGCCATAATGTAGAACGTAAGAATCACCGCAAGCGCGTTTACGACCATGTTCGGCGGAATGGACTGGATGCCGAGCGCGTTTCGTATGAGCGAGATGACAACCACTATCTTCAAGTAGCTTGTCGCTACCATCGCCACAAGCGGAAGGAGCGACAGTCCTACGAGAACCTGAAACATGGCTATGTAGTGTCTAGTGGTTAGTGACTAGTGGTTAGGGGGTGGTGGATTCGACGATGAATGCCGACTGGTCGCCAATGCGGTCAAGACGACCCATCGCAACGGCCTTGGCGCCAAGAAGGAGCTTCAGCGGTCCAGACGGCTTGTCGTCGACGGCGCGCGGCGCATCTGCCGCGTCGAAGACCTCGCCGAGCGTGATGTCCTTCGGCTCGGCGTCAACTACACGGACAAGCCCCCCTGCCGCGTAACGCGACACGCCCCCCTCGCCAACCGCAAAGCGCCCGTCAACGATAAGACCCGCAGGAACAGTGCCGATTTCCGGCAAAAGCACCGCGTCGCCGACTTCAAGCCCGTCGATATCCGTCTGCGGAAGCGCAAACGCGGCGTATTCCGCCACGGCGCGAAGCAGCGTAGAGCGAATCGATTCGTGCGCAAGGTCGAGGTTCCTGAGATTGCCTATCGCGGAAACGACGGCAGAAGTGCGGGTAATCGCAAAAACTATGTCATCAACCTGAGCGACAAGAGTTCGCGCATCAGGACTATCTGGTGCCGCAAGGCCGACAAGCTTGAGCTGTTTGTGAACGGCGTTTTCAATTAGCTGAAAGACTGCACCGGCGTCCTTCTCGACAAGTGCAAGCAAAATTGGCTCCGGAACGTCGGCGCGGCTATCCCAGACAGCTTCCAGTTCCTTGAAGCGCGGGGAGCGCCCGAGGAATAGGATATGCGCTTCGTCGTCGAGCGTCACTGAAAGAGAGATG
Source organism: uncultured bacterium (assembly GCA_902801025.1). GTDB lineage: Bacteria > Verrucomicrobiota > Kiritimatiellia > RFP12 > UBA1067 > UBA1067. The sequence continues at coordinate 8,733 of CADCGZ010000084.1, forward strand.
GCGTCTGCAGGGGGCATGGCGCCAAGGACAAGCGTCGTGCTCTCTTCGCCAAGGCGGCACGGCATCGCGAACGCAGGCGAGTCGACTATTGCATCGGCGGCAAGCTTGGTCCACTGCGGGAGCGCGGAGAGTATCTCAAACGACTTCATTTCCCTTTCCTTTCCTGACTGAGACCGAGACCTGGCGGAAGGTGGCTACATGCTCTGCAAGCGCCGTCTCGAGGCGCGGCATGGCTTCCGTAGCGAGCTTCGCGGCATTAGGCGTCGACGGGACGATTTCGACGGCGAGAGTTCCGCTTTCAGAAGAAAGGCGGATTTCAGACCCGTCGAGAACCTCCGGCTTCAACCTCACAATCATCTGGCCTTCACCGCGCACGAGCGAGGGCGTCACGAGAATCTGGTCAGCGATTGCCTCGGCGACATTGTTCACGACTTCGACAATGGCCTCGGTGCGCGCACTTGCCGTCGAAGCGGCGATCTCCTGCTGCGCAGCCGCCACAAAAGGCGCTTCACGCAGCGGTGCTGCGGCACGCGCGGATTCCTGCGAAAGATCGATAACGACGACTTCTTCAGGAACTGCAGCACGCTTCCCGGCGACAACTGGCTTTGCCGAGGCGATCTCAGATTTGGCAATGGGCGCTTCAACGACAGGCGCGACAGGTGACTTGACGACGGGCGCCTCGGCAACTGGCGCGGTGGGCGTCACTGGCGCTTCGGCGATTGGCGCAGGGTGCGCATTGGGCGCAGCAGGCGCGGCAGGCGCCTCGACGACTTGCGGCGCAACGACTTGCACGACTGATACAGCAGGCGCGACAGGCGCCTCGACGACTTGCGCGACAGGAGCAACCTTCGCAACAGGCGCCTCGATGACTCGCGGCGCAACGACTTGCGCGACGGGCGCAGCAGGCGCCTCGACGGCAGGCGCCGCAACAACTTGCGCGACTGGTGCCGCAGACGCGACAGGCACCTCGACGAGGGGCGTTGCAACAGGCGTTATTGGCGTCACTGGCACTTCTGCAATTGTCGCAGGGCGCGAGTCTGGCGCAACGGGCGCTACACCGACAGGCTTTTCAACGACAATAGTCTCGACAACTTGCGCAACTGGCGAAGTTGGCGTCGCTGGCGCAACGGGCGCAGCAGGCGTTTCGACAACTCGCTTTTCAGCGACAAGCGTTTCGGCGACTTGCGCTACAACTGGCTTTTCAACGACAATAGTCTCGATAACTTGCGCAACGGGAGCTTCGACAACTGGCTTTTCAACGACGGGCTTTTCAACGACAAGGGTCTCGACGACTTGCGCAGCGGGCGCAGTCGGCGTCGCTGGCGCAACAGGCGCAACGGGAGCTTCGACAACTGGCTTTTCAACGACGGGCTTTTCAACGACAAGCGTCTCGACGACTTGCGCGACAGGCGCAGTTGGCGTTGCCGGCACGGCGAGCGCAACGGGAGCTTCGACAACTGGCTTTTCGACAACTGGCTTTTCAACGACAAGCGTCTCGACAACTTGCACTACAGGCGCAGCTGGCGTTGCCGGTGCGACAGGCACCTCGACCACTGGTTTTTTAACAACAAGCGTCTCGGCAACTTGCGCGACGGGCGCCTTGGCGACTGACGCGACAGATGACTCGACGACAATCGCTTTAGCGACTGGCGTGGCAGGCGATTCAGCAACGGGTGCAGCTGGCGTTGCCGGCGCAGCGGGCGCAATTGGCACTTCGGCGACTGGCTTTTCAACTACAACAGTCTCGACAACTTGCGCGACGGGCGCCTTGGCGACTGACGCGACAGATGACTCGACGACAATCGCTTTAGCGACTGGCGTGGCAGGCGACTCAACAACAGGCGCGACTGTCGCGGCAAGTGGCGCTTCAACAACTGGCTTTTCAACGACAACAGTCTCGACAACTTGCGCGACAGGCGCAGTTGGTGTTGCCGGCGCAACGGGCGCAGCGGGCGTTGCCGGCGCGGCTGGCGCGGCTGGCGCAACTGGAGCTTCGACGACTGGCTTTTTAACTACAATAGTCTCGACAACTTGCGCAACAGGCGCCTTGGCGACTGACGACTCGACGACAATCGCTTTAGCGACTGGCGTGGCAGGCGATTCAGCAACGGGTGCAACTGTCGCGGCAAGCGGCGCTTCAACAACAGGCTTTTCGACGACAAGAGTCTCACCATCTTGCGACTTGGCAACGGGCACCTTGGCGACGGGCGGTTCGGCGATCGTCGCAGACCGCGGATCTGACGGCTCTTCGGCGATCTTCGCGTGGCGAGTGGCTGGCGCGATTACTGGCTTTTTGACGACAAGAGTCTCACCGACTTGCGACTTGGCGACAGGCGCCTCGTGTGGCGACGACATGTTTTGCGCAATACTCTCCAGCGCAAGGCGAATCGAATCGACCGCCGACTTGTCGTCAGACATCGACAGCAAAAAGCGCCCAAGCGCATCTGACGAAGGCGGATTGAACGACAGCGGCTTAAGCCCGCTTGTGTCCGCGACACAAAGAGCGTCTGCGCCAGAAAACATCGCGTCAAATTGTATTGCACCCACTGTCATATCTCCGGCTTCCTTACTATAAAGTCCTCGAGCTCACCCTCTGCTCGGTGTTCCTGTTCAGCAGCTTCCTCCGCCTTCCAGACAGACCTGTGCTCCTCGATCTTCATCCTGTTCTTCATTGCAACCGCAAAATTCACCCTTGCGGTCTCGGCCGCCGCCTCTCGGTCCTTAAGCTCCCCTTCCGCACGCGTGACATTGTCGGCCTTGAGAACGCCCTCCTCGTCGATTCTCGCCACGCCTTCGTTCGCAATGTCTATGCGATCACGGCTAACAGTCCGCCCGATTATCGCATCGTATATGCGCTCACGCCGCTCCTCTTTAGTCCTCTCGTACTCGGCAAGTTCGTTCTTCCTCTCTTCGAGCTTGCGCTCCGCCTCTGCGACGGCCCGACGGGCAACGGTCAGTTCGCCCGCGGCTCGGTCTTCTCGCATTGCGCGTATGCGCAGCAGTGGCTGTAGAAAGTATGACATAGGGGTCAGGGGTTAGGAGACGGCCTCCTTTAGTTTTTCGATGGTGTCGGCGTAGGCGGGTTTTTCGTCGAGGCCTTGTTTCAGGAACGCGTTGACAGCGCCGTTCTTCGCAACCGCCTCGTCGGTCTCGGGGTCTGTCCCCTTCTTGTACTCGCCGATCTTCAACAAGAGTTCAACCTCGGCGTACTTGGCGAGCAGAGAGCGGAGTTTCGAAGCCGCGGCCTTATGGTCCTTGGGGATGATGGCGGACTGGCAGCGCGAGATCGACGCCAGTATGTCAATTGCCGGATAGTGGTTCTGCTGCGCGAGCTTGCGCGAGAGGATGATGTGCCCGTCGAGAATGGATCGCGTCTCGTCGGCAATCGGCTCGGTCATGTCGTCGCCCTCGACAAGGACGGTGTAAAGCGCGGTTATGGAACCCTTGGAAGAATTGCCCGCGCGCTCCATGAGCTTTGGAAGCTCGGAAAATACGCTCGGCGGAAAACCTCGCCTCGTCGGCGGCTCTCCTGCCGCAAGGCCGATTTCGCGCTGCGCTCGTCCGAAGCGCGTCACGGAGTCCATGAGAAGGAGCACCCTCATCCCCTTGTCGCGGAAGCTCTCGGCAATAGATGTCGCGACGTACGCCGCCTTGAGACGTTCCATCGCCGGACGGTCGGATGTCGATATGACGAGCACCGCCCTTTTCTGTCCCTCGGGGCCAAGGTCCTTCTCGATGAACTCCCTGACCTCGCGTCCACGCTCGCCGATAAGAGCAAGAACCGTGACGTCCGCCTCGGTGTTGCGGATGATCGACGCGAGCAGAGTCGACTTGCCTCCGCCTGCCGCGGCAAATATCCCCATACGCTGCCCCTCGCCGCAGGTGAGAAGCCCGTCGATCGCGCGAATGCCAAGTGAAATGGGCTTGGAAATTATGCGGCGCTCAAGCGGAGACGGTGGCTCTGCGTATACAGGATAGTATCCGTCGGGGCGAAGAATCCCCTTCTTGTCCGAGTCCATGGGACGGCCAAGCCCGTCGAGAACCCGACCAAGGAGATGTGTCCCAACCGGGACCATCTGCACATGCCGTGTTGGTATGACTTCCGTCTCAGCAGAAATGCCTATCATCGTGCCGAGCGCCGTAAGGAGGACTGCGTCGCGTGTAAAACCTACGACCTCGGCCTGGACTTCGACATCCTCCCACGGATTGCGCAGAAGACACACTTCGCCGATCTTCACGCCCGGGACGGACGCCTTGATTATGGTGCCGACTACCTGGATGACCTTGCCCTTGACGTCGATGGGCTGCGCGTCCTCGACGGCTCGGTTTAGCACCTCAGGGATATAGTCGAACGGCGTTGACATCAATGCTCCTTGGCGGCGGCGAGCTGGCTCTCTACCGAAGCGTCGGCGACGCCTGCCTCGGTTTCGAGAAGGCACGCAGCCCCCTTGAGGCGCGGATCCTCCACGACGTCGAACGTCTCAATAGTGGGGAACGCCGCCGTGAGCTCGGAAACGCGCGCGCGAACGGTCTCAACAAGCTCGGGCGCGACCTTGAGCGTGACCTGGCGCTGGGTGCGGATTACCGCAGACATCGTCTTTCGCACGATCTGAATGACCATCTCGCGGTCGCCGATCTCGGCGACGCACGACTTCAGGGCCTTCATCACGATCTCGGACATCTTCTCCTCGACGTTCTCCATGAACGCCACGGACGAGTCAACGAGATCGAGTTTCTGCATCGCAATCTCGGTCTTGCCGTCGGCAATGCCCTTGTCGTAGCCCTTCTTCCGCTCCTCTTCATAGGCGGCTTTCGCGTCTTCGCGGATCTGCGCGGCCTGGTCCTCCGCCGCGGCAACTATCTCGGCGGCCGAGCGGACGGTCGCAACGTCCGCGGCCTTTACGACGCGGCGGTCGGACTGCAAGACGAAGTCTCCCTTGTTTATCAGCAGCATAGCTTGTACGCCTCCGGGAATTTAAGCTTGAAAAGTTTTAAAACGGCAGAAAGATTCGTCTGCGACGGCCTTTCTTCTAAACGCAGAGGCGCAGAGACGCAGAGGTCGCAGAGAGATTTAGGAAGTTTTAACTTGAGACGCGAGACAAGGGATGCCGGAAGACCGGCAATCGCAGAAAACAGCATGTTGTACCCTGTCGAGACGACTTCGTCCTCAAGCCTCTGCGTCTCTGCGTCTCTGCGTTGAAAATCATTTTCCTTGAAATACGCAGTGTAGCTGAACACCTCGGGATATATGCCGCGGAGCTTGGTCTTTAGTTCGCGCACGACCTCGCCAGAAGTGACGCGTCGAAGCGATTCCGCGCAGGCAAGCGCGCCAAGCCACTTCGCGGCCGATTCGAGGGTCGCGCCATCGAGAAGCAATATGCGGCTGCCATCATCCTTCGGGAACGCGTGGAAGCACTGCTCCACACCAAGTGAATCAAGAATGTAGCGCTTGACGCGGGGAGAATCCCTAAGCGACAGCTGCTTGGGCTCCAACCACGACTCGTGCACCTGGGGCGCAAAGTCCCAAAGGAAGTCCCTGACGCGCGGCCAGAGCTTCGCATCGCCGACAAGAGCGCGCGCATCTTCCATCGTGATCACGCCGTCCATTGCCGCGCAGCCCCCTTCCTGGACTCAATGTATCTGCTCCACCTGCTCTCCGCCTCGCGTTCGCGCCCAGCCATCTTCAGCGCGCGCGCCTCAAGGAACGCGGCGGCGTGGGCAAGCTCGGGCGGCACATCTGCCGCGCGAAGCGTCTCGATAGCACGCGCCGCCTCGCCGGAGTCGAGCATGAGCTCGGCGAGGGCAACGGACGCCACTCCGTCGCGCGGATTGTCGTCGACAAGAGCGGCGCACACGGCCCGTGCACGCGCAGGCTGCCCGTGCCGCATGAACATCCACACGGCCGTAAGCAGAAACTGTCTCTCGTCGTTTGACATCAACCCTTCAACCTTTCAACTCTTCAACTTTTCAACTCTTCAACTTTTCAACCTACTTATTTGGCGGCGTATCCTTGAATATCGTCACCATTATCTTCTCGTATGCGAGGCCTTCAATTGCATTCTTTACGAGCCCCTTTACGGACGGCACTATATCGGTTATGTCCGCATCCCAACGCGAACGGATCGCGACCGCCGCCGAGGAAGGAAGCGCATTGCGCGCGAACGGATCGTTCTCTGGCAAAACCACATGCACACGCGCGTCGACTACGCCGTCGACCATTGAAATCGTCTTCGCGAGGTCCTGGGCGAGCGCATCCATAAAGCGTATGCGCTCCTCGGACGGCGACGATATCATGCCGGTCTTCTTGAAGACCTCGCCGACGCCCATGTGCGCGCGGCGCGGGAGGCCTTTCCGCTCCAGAAGGTTCACCGCCGCGGCGAACTTCTGCTCCGACACCATGACGTTCCAAGTGCCTTCCTCGCCGGCTTCCTTGCTGCAGGCGATTCCGGCGTCAAGAAGCGCAGCCATCACGAGGTTGGCCTGCTGCTCCTCCAACCCTGCGTGAAGCGTAGTCTCCTTGTCGCATCCCGCCAGCAGCAACGCGGCGGCGGCGACCAATATGGCGATTCTCATTTTGCCATCCTTTCTGTAATGTTTTCCCTAACCACTATTACTGACCCCTGACTCCTGACCCCTAACTACTGATTCTTAACAAGCGTCTGGACCGCGCTTGACGTCTTGTCTGCAACCTTTGCTACTACTTCCTGCTGGAACGAGAGGTTCATCACCTCATACTGCAGCTCGACAAGTTCGGCAGACGACGGCCCGTGCATGCGTTCCAGCTGCGAGAGCGCACGGATGCGATGCAGGATGCCCTGGTTGTTCACATGTGCCGAACGCCACGAAGCGGCGACCTCGCTTGCGAATGGAACTGGATCCACCCCCTGGGGTCCCTGTGCGCCAATCGCAGCCTGGAATCGGCTCACCGCGGACGGATCAGCGACCGGCTGAGCCGAGCCAACTCCTACGCCCTGCTGGTCGAGCGCAGATGGCCCGCCGGCGGCGCGCACCGCCTCAACTATCATCGATTCTGTCATGTCAGTAGGTCCTTTGCCAATTGTGCCGCCGCAGGATCGGCGGTCTGTTGCCGCGACCGACAGGGGCAACGCGGCTTCTTGATTGCGTCCTAACCGTATGAGCGCCATGCCCTTGAACGCCTGGAGCATCGCGGAAGAGGGAAACTTCGGGAGGGCGATTCGGTCTATGTAGTCTACCGCCCCGACGAAGTCCAGCATGCTGATGCGGAGGATGGCGTTCGCCACGGCGACGGACGCCTCCTCCGGGCGGAACCGCTCCAGCGCCGCGAGTATCTTCGCGGCAGACCTGAAACGGTTCTGCCCAGTCGCCATCAGGGCGACGTTCAACAACAGCTTCGCCTCTTCGCTCTCGAGGTCGAAAATCAACGGAAGTTGGAGGCGATCGAGTTGAGCGCGTCGCCCATGTTCTTGTTGATGTTCGTCATCGTGGTGAGCGCGAGGTTCCACTGC
>CADCGZ010000085.1 GCA_902801025.1 uncultured bacterium
CCTCAACAACCAGTCCGGCACGGGCGTCGCGTTCACGCGCGACCCGGCGAGCGGCGAGAAGAAGCTCATGGGCGAGTTCCTCATGAACGCCCAGGGCGAGGACGTCGTGGCGGGCGTCAGGACCCCGATGCCCATCGCGAAGATGGCCGAGGTCATGCCTGAGGCGTTCAAGCAGTTCCAGAAGATCTGCGCGACGCTTGAAAAGCACTATCGCGACATGCAGGACATGGAGTTCACGATCGAGAACAAGAAGCTCTACATGCTCCAGACCCGCAACGGCAAGCGCACGGCTCGCGCCGCTCTCAAGATCGCCTGCGACCTCGTCGACGAGGGTATGCGCACCGAGGAAGAGGCCGTTCTCATGATCGACCCCCGCAACCTTGACACGCTCCTGCACCCGCAGTTCGACGCCGTCGCGCTCAAGCGCGCGCAGCCTTCGGGTCGCGGCCTTCCGGCCTCGCCGGGGGCGGCTTGCGGCCGCATCGTCTTCACGGCGGCCGACGCGAAGGAATGGAAGGAGCGCGGCGAAAAGGTCGTTCTCGTGCGTCTCGAGACCAGCCCCGAGGACATTGAGGGCATGAAGGCCGCGGAGGGCATTCTCACGGTTCGCGGCGGAATGACCTCCCACGCGGCGGTCGTCGCGCGCGGCATGGGCGAGTGCTGTGTCTCGGGCTGCCAGGAGATCGTCATGGACGAGGAGAAGAAGCGCTTCACCCTTGGCGGCAAGGTCTTCAAGGAGGGCGACTGGCTCTCCATCGACGGCTCGACCGGCAACATCTACGACGGCGTCATCCCGACTGTCGACGCGAAGATCGCAGGCGAGTTCGGCCGCATCATGATGTGGGCCGACAAGTTCCGCAAGCTGAAAGTCCGCACGAACTCCGATACGCCCCGTGACGCCAAGAAGGCGCGCGAGCTCGGCGCCGAGGGCATCGGCCTCTGCCGCACGGAACACATGTTCTTCTCGCAGAGCCGCATCACGCCGTTCCGCGAGATGATCTGCGCCGACACGGTCGAGGAGCGCGAGATCGCGCTCAACAAGATCCTCCCGTTCCAGCAGGACGACTTCGAGCAGCTCTTCGAGGCGCTTGACGGCCAGCCCGTCACGATCCGATTCCTCGACCCGCCGCTCCACGAGTTCGTGCCGCACACCGAGGACGAGATCGCGCTTCTCGCGAAGACCACGCACAAGCCGATCAGCCGCATCAAGGAGATCATCGACTCGCTCCACGAGTTCAACCCGATGATGGGCCACCGCGGCTGCCGTCTCTGCGTCACGTACCCCGAGATCGCCGTCATGCAGACGAAGGCCGTCATCCGCGCGGCCATCAACGTACAGAGGCGCCACAAGGGCTGGAACGTGAAGCCGGAGATCATGATCCCGCTCACTGGCGACGTGAAGGAGTTCAAGTTCGTGAAGGACATCGTCGTCCACATCGCGAACGAGGAGATACAGTCCGCCGAGATCAAGCTCAACTACGAGGTCGGCACGATGATCGAGGTTCCCCGCGCGGCGCTCGTCGCCGGCGAGCTCGCCGAGGAGGCCGAGTTCTTCTGCTTCGGCACGAACGACCTCACGCAGATGACGTTCGGCTTCTCGCGCGACGACGCGGGCAAGTTCCTCGGTTCGTACTACGACCACAAGATCTACGAGAACGACCCGTTCGCCCGCCTTGACCAGGTCGGCGTCGGCAAGCTCATGCAGATGGCGGTCGCCGATGGCAAGAAGACTCGCCCGAAGATCCACTGCGGCATCTGCGGCGAGCACGGCGGCGACCCGTCGTCCGTCGAGTTCTGCCACAAGATCGGCCTCAACTACGTCAGCTGCTCGCCGTTCCGCGTGCCGATCGCGCGCCTCGCGGCTGCCCAGGCCGCGCTCAAGGGCTAAGCCGCAGTTCACCACATGGAACGCCCCGGAAGCTTACGATGGAATTCGAGAACACGATAGGGCTTGAGACGCATGTCCAGCTCAAGACGCGGACGAAGATGTTCTGCGGCTGCCTTTTGAAGACGGGATGCGAGCCCAACACGAACGTGTGCCCGGTGTGCCTCGGCTATCCGGGGGCGCTTCCAGTGATGAACAAGGAGGCGGTGAAACTCACCGTCATGAGCGGGATGATGCTCGGCTGCAAGGTGAACCGCCACGCGACATTCGACCGCAAGAACTACTTCTACCCCGACATGGCGAAGGACTACCAGATCTCCGAGAACGGGAGTCCCCTCTGCATCGGCGGCGGCGTAGAGATCACGCGCGCCGACGGCACGAAGAAGTTCATTCGCATCAACCACATCCACCTCGAGGAAGACGCGGCGAAGATCAACCACTACGCGACGACATCGGGCGTAGACTTCAACCGCGGCGGAACTCCATTGATGGAAATTGTCTCCGAGCCAGACATGGAGTCTGCCGACGACGCGATTGCGTATCTGACCGCGCTTAAGGAAATGCTTGTCTACGCGGGGGTGAGCGACTGCAACCTCGAAGAGGGCAACATGCGCTCCGACGTCAACATCTCGATCAGGCCCGTCGGGGAGAAGAAGCTCGGCACGAAGGTCGAGATAAAGAACATGAACTCCTTCAGCGGCATACACGCCGCGCTCGTCCACGAGGCGAGGCGCCAGAGGGAGTGCATGGCCCATTCTATCCCGATCGTGCAGGAGACGCGCAGGTGGGATCCCGAGGCGATGGAGACGGCCTCGATGCGCTCCAAGGAGAACGCGCACGACTACCGCTATTTCCCCGAACCCGACCTCGTGCCCGTCGAGCTTGACGAGGCGACGATAGAGGAGTGGCGTAAGCTCCTCCCCGAGAAACCCGAGGCGAGGCGCGCGCGCATGGTGGAGGAATACGGCATCGCTGAATACGACGCCGAGGTCCTTTCGCAGCACAAGGAGAACGCCGACTGGTACGAGGCCGCCGCGAAGGGACTCGACAAGAAGGCGGCAAAGGTGCTTTGCAACTTGTTCATGGGCGACGTCATGGCTCTCATGAACGCGAGCGGGAAGTCCATCGGCGAATGTGCGATGACGCCTGCCGCGCTCGCCGCGCTCGTGAAGCTCTCGGTTGCCGGGACGATCAACGGCCCGACGCTCAAGGAGCTTCTCCCCGAGATCTTCGAGAAGGGCGGCGACCCAGAGCAAATCGTGAAGGAACGCGGGCTTGGCGCCGTGAGCGACACTGCCGCGCTCGAGGCGTTTGTCGACCAGGCGATTGCCGCGAATCCGGGGCCTGTGCAGGACTACAAGAACGGCAAGAAGGCGGCGGCCGGCTTTTTCGTCGGGCAGGTCATGAAGCTCTCGAAGGGCAAGGCAGACCCGAAGATCGTTGGCGGCATTGTCGCGAAGAAGCTTTCGGCGCTCGCGCTTTCGCTTGTTGCCGCGATGCTCGTGCTGCTCGTCGGCTGCACGTCGTTCAGGCCGCAGCAGGCGTGCATGTTCACCGATGCGAACGGCAATATAGTGACTGTCGAATACGGCAATTCGAAGAAGGACCACGTGTCGAAGTTCACGGCTCCGAACGGCAAGGTGCTGGACATGAAGACGAAGCTTGGCGTTCGCGTGACGCTGCCAGACGGCGACGACTTCCTGGCATGGGAATGCATGAATACGCTTTCGGTAGGGACAATGTATCGCACGGACAACCAGAAATGGTTGTACCACGCCAACGGCATTTCGTGCCGAGTGTTCAAGAAGGCCCTGAACCCGAGCACGGGGCAGGACGACTACCTCGAGATTTTCGAGGGTGTCATTTGCGAGGGTCCGGGGGACGACAGGGAATAGCGGTGCGATGAACCCGCTCGACAACATACGCGTCGTCCTCGTCGGCACGCTCTATACCGGCAATGTCGGCTCTAGCTGTCGCGCGATGGCGAATATGGGAATCCGCCACCTTCGCCTTGCCGCGCCGAATCTCCAGAATTCGTGGGAAGAGGGTGAGAGGATGGCTGTCCACGCGACCGACATAATGAACGCGCGCGAGGAGTTCGCTACGTTCGAGGAGGCGGTCGCGGACTGCGTTGCCGTAGTCGGCACGACCGCGCGCGAGGGGCTTTACCGCCAGCACGTGAAGGCGCCGCGCGACTGCGCAGCCGACATTCTCTCGATTGCCGAGACTGGGCCTGTCGCTGTCGTCTTCGGTCGCGAGGACAAGGGACTTCTTAACGAAGAAGTCGCGCAGTGCACGCATCTTATCAGGATTCCTGTCGACGAGGGGTATACTTCGATAAACCTCTCGCAGGCGGTGCTTATCACGTGCTACGAGCTTTTCACGGCGACGGGGCGGTACGTCCCACCGCACGAAAAGGCGCCGCCCGCGCCCCAGGCACAGAAGATGCAGCTGATGAAGAACTGGTCGGCGATGCTTCAGGAAATCGGCTTCATGAAGCCCGAACAGGTCGACCATTTCATGCAGGGCTTCCACCGCGTGTTTTCGCGCGGAGTGGTGACGAAGGACGATGCCGCGCTTATGCTTGGCGTCGCCCGCCAGGCGATCTGGGCAAAGAAGAACAGCACAACGAACGCTTAACGCGGCCCCATTTTTGGTATAATTGTCGGCATGAAACGGATATTCTTGTTCCTTGTCGTCAATATCGCGGCGGTCGCGATGTTGACTATCGTTGCGACGATTGTCTGCGGGTTCTTGGGCGTTGACCTCGCCGCAGAACTCGGAGAGGGCGGATATGCGCCGCTTCTGATATTCTCGTTCATCTTCGGCATGGCGGGCTCGGTAATATCGCTTCTCATGTCGAAGACTCTCGTCAAGACGACGATGAAGTGCCGTACGATAGACGGCACTGAGGGAGAGGCGGAGCGCTGGCTCGTCACTACCGTCGAAGACCTCGCCCGCCGCGCGAATATCAAGACTCCAGAGGTCGCGATTTACCCGGGCGCGGCAAACGCGTTCGCCACCGGCGCGTTTAAGAACTCCGCGCTCGTCGCCGTCTCGACCGACATCATGGGCCAGATGACGCGCGAGGAACTTCGAGGTGTCCTTGGCCACGAAATTTCGCATGTCGCAAACGGCGACATGGTGACGATGGGCATCACGCAGGGTGTCGTGAACACGTTTGTCATCTTCTTCTCGCATGTCGCCGCGCAGATAATTCAGGGCGCGCTCAACGGCAAGGAGAGCCGCAGGAGCAGGGGTGGATACGGGCTCTACCATGTAATCGTTATGGTTATGCAGCTTGCTCTCGGATTCCTGTCGTCGATTGTCGTCATGTGGTATAGCCGCCGCCGCGAATTTGCTGCGGACGCCGGGTCTGCTCGGCTAATCGGCACGCCAGCGCCGATGATCGCCGCGCTCCGCCGTCTCGGGAACCTCCAGCCGGGCGTTCTCCCCGACTCGCTCAAGGCGTTTGGCATCAGCGGCAAGCATGCTTCGCTCTTTGCGTCGCACCCGTCGCTCGACGATCGTATCAATGCGCTGATGAACCTTCCGCCCGACACTGGCGTTTAATTTTCTGATGGCAGTTCGTTTTCTAACGCAGAGTCGCAGAGTCGCAAAGTGCGCAGAGAAATTTTGTTTTTCATATTCTCTGCGTCTCTGCGCCTCTGCGTTAAAAAATATCTCACCAAGCCGATGAATTTAAACCAAGGAGACGTATATGAAGAAACTTATAAGCTGCATTGTGGTTGCGCTGGTTGCGGGGATTGCCCTTGCGGACGTTGCGCCGCTTGAGGCGTCGATTGCGAAGGGCGCAAAGTACCTGCTCGCGAACCAGCAGGCAGACGGCCATTTCTCCGACGCGCAGATGCCGGCGCTTACGGCGCTTCCCCTCTGGGCGCTTAGCGGTTGCGGCGATACGAGCGAGACGGTCGTCGAGGCGAAGAAGAAGGCGGCGAAGTTTGTCCTCGGCACACAGCGCGAGGACGGCGGCTTCTATGTCCCGAAACCCGGTCGCGGTGGCTCGGGGCTTGGCAACTACAACACTTCCGTGTGCCTCTCCGCGCTCTTTGACTCGAAGCTCGCGCCGACTGCGCCGCTTTTGAAGGCGCGCGAGTATGTCGCTTCGTCGCAGCTCACGGGCGACGACACGATGGCGGGCGGCTTCGGGTATGACAAGATCTCGCGCCGTCGCTATGCGGACCTCTCGAACACGTCCTACGCGCTTTCGGCGATGGCAAAGACTGCTTCGCTCGAGGAATTCCGCGAAGGCGGCAAGCGTGTCGATCTCGACTGGGACAAGGCGCTTGCGTTCGTCGAAAACCTGATGAAGAAGGAAGGGCCCGATGCCGGCGGCGCGGCGTACAACGACCGCACTCCGCAGGGCGGAACCGAGACGAACGCGCAGGGCAAGGTTGCGCTCAGGGCATACGGCGCCATGACATACGCGGCAGTCCTTTCGATGTGCTCTGCGAAACTCGACAAGGGCGATCCTCGCGTGAGGCAGTCGGTCGAATGGATGGAGAAGAACTGGTCGGTCGACGAGAACCCCGGCATGGGCAATCAGGGGCTCTACTACTTCTACGACATCATGACGCGCGCGCTCGACGCGGCGAAGATCGGCAAGGTTGGCGAGCACGACTGGAAGAAGGAGATTTCCGCGAAGATCGTCTCGCTCCAGAGGGAGGACGGCAGCTGGGCCAACGAGAACAACCGCTTCTGGGAGTCAGATCCGGTGCTTTGCACGTCGTTCGCGCTTCTCGCGCTTGAGTTGTGTCGGTAGGGATTTTTAACGCAGAGGCGCAGAGTCGCAGAGAGGCAGAGACGCATGGCAAAGATTGTTGATATTTTTCTGAAGGGCGGGCCGGTCATGTGGCCGATTCTGGGGCTTTCCATCCTCGGGCTCGCGATCCTAATTTGGAAGGCGTTTGAATTCCGCGCTGGGCGGGTCAACGCAAAGGGGCTGACGGTTGTCTCGACGATCATCACCGCGGAGCCGATGCTTGGCATTCTCGGCACCGTCATCGGCATCATGCAGACGTTTGGCGCTCTGAACGGCACGGACGCCAATCCTCTCGCGGCGACGTCTGGCATTGGCGAGGCGCTTATTACGACCGCGGCCGGGCTTATCGCGTCGCTGATTCTCCTTTTCCCGTACAATGTACTTGATTCGCGAGTAGAAGAATAAACCTAAAAACGGCATATTTAACGCAGAGGCGCAGAGACGCAAAGTGCGCTGAGAAATGAATTATAAAAAGAAATAAATCATGAAATCTGTCAAAACACTCCGCGTTCTCTGCGACTCCGCGTCTCTGCGTAAAAAAAAACTGCACAACTGGTAAATTTCGGATAAATGAGAAAGAAAAGGAGAGGTGCGAGACTTGAAATGATGTCGCTTATGGACGTCATGTTCCTTGTGCTCGTCTTCTTCATCTACTGCATCTTCGACATGGCCGTCCACAAAGGCCTCAAGGTCGATCTCCCCGATGCCGCGGGCGCTGCGGAAAAAGGCGAAAGGATAGTCGTCACGATCCTTCCCGACGACACGATGCAGCTGAACGGAATGCCGATGGAGCGCGACGCGATAGTCTCGCGCGTGAGGGAGCTGAACGCCGTGAAGATGAATCTTCCTGTCCTCATCTCTGGCGACAGGAAGTCGGCGCAGAGATGTTGGGGGGTTGTTGGGAGTGAGATTTAGTACGGCGATAGTTGCTTCGGTGGCGGTTCATGGCTTGGTTGCCGTGGGGATTGTCGCCTATATGAAGTATGCGCCTGGCCCGACAGCCATCGCCACCCTCGATCTCTCGAGCGTCGACCTTTCCTTCGCTGAAGAAGAAGACGAGACTGCGGCAGTTTCGCCGACAATGCCAGCGATGCCCGAGGTCGAGCCGCCGAAACCGCGAGAGGAAAAGCCGCCGGAGGCGGAAAGGGCTGAAGACCCGCTGCCGCCAGATCCCGCCGCGCCGAAGCTTGCGGAACCCGAGCCGGAACGCGAACAAATGGAGACACCCAACATCCCTCCGCCTTCGCCCCCTGCTCCGGCCGTCGCTCCCAAGCAAGCGAAGATCGACGCGCCGCCGAAACCACACAAGACCATAAAGCCCGATTATCCGAAGGGTGCTCGTCAGCGCGGCGAACAGGGCGACGTGGTCCTTGAAATCCGCGTGAACGCCGCGGGAATTGTTGATCGCGTCGACATCGTTTCGCCCAGTGGTTTTTCCGAGCTTGACGAGGCGGCCGTTCGCGCGGCGCGTACGGCGCGTTTCACGCCCGCGAAGTCCGGCGGCTCGCCTGTCGCCTCTACCGCACGCCTAACGCTCAACTTCAAGCTCAAGTGAGCTCTTGTGCGCGGCGGCTACGGCGGGCGAAGGGCCTCTCCTCGTTCTCGCTGCCGCAGGAACTGGCAAGACGCGCACGCTCGTCCATCGCGTCGCGTTTCTCATAGAGCAGGGCGTTCCCGCCGACCGCATACTCCTTCTCACCTTTACCAACCGCGCTGCGCGCGAGATGCGCGAGCGTGCCGAAAAGCTCGTTGGCGACGAGGTCGCGTCGATATGGTCTGGCACCTTCCACTCGATATGCGCGCGGCTTCTCAGGCGGTATGGTAGCTCCATCGGCTATTCGAGCGGCTTCCAGATTCTCGACGAGGACGATCAGAAGAAGCTCGTCGGCGAGATCATCAAGACCGTCGCCAAGAACCCGAAGGACTTCCCGAAGAAGGAAGTAGTCGCGAAGATGATTTCCGAGGCGGCGAACGAGTCGAAGCCGATCGAGATGATCGCCGCGAGATGGCAGACGAAGACGGCAGGCGTCGACCCAGAGGAAATCGCGAAGGTCGCCGAGAAGTACGCCGCGCGAAAGCTCGAGCTCAACTCGATGGACTTCGACGACCTTCTCGTGAACGGCTTGAAGCTCCTCAAGACGCAGGACAGGATACGCGAGATGCTGCAGGAGCACTTCCTCCACATTCTCGTCGACGAATACCAGGATACGAACGGGCTTCAGGCGGAGTTCACCGACATCCTAGCCGAGCGCCACCGCAACATCATGGCCGTCGGCGACGATTTCCAGTGCATCTACACCTGGCGCGGCGCGCAGATCGAGAACATCATGGAGTTCCCGAAGCGCTCGAGCGCAACTACCGTTCCGTTCCCGGCGTCCTCGATGTCGCAAACGTCGTGATGCGCGACGCGCCCAACCAGTTCGAGAAGACGCTGCGCCCCGCGAGAAGCGGACAGGGCGAGAAGCCCTGCATCTGCAAGCTCTACGACGGGCGTGCACAGGCGGACGAGATTCTCCGCAGGGTGCGCGAGTTCCACGACCTCGGCTACCGCTGGAGCGACATGGCCGTTCTTTACCGCAGCCATTTCCAGTCGATCGACGTGCAGATGTCGCTCGCCCGCGCGAAGGTTCCGTTCCGCATAACGTCGGGCGTCGGCGTCTTCGAGCAGATACACGTCAAGGACGTGCTCGCGTATTTGCGCCTTCTCGTGAACCCTGGCGACGAGCTTTCGTTCCTCAGGTTCGTTTCGCTTCTCCCCGGCATAGGCGAGGCGAGCGCCCGCAAGTACTGGGAGAAGCT
>CADCGZ010000086.1 GCA_902801025.1 uncultured bacterium
TCGAGGTTTGCGAGCGTCTCAATCGCGTCGTCGCGATTGACCGAAGGGGCGAACTCCTTGAGGTCGTCGTGCAGCTCAAGCTGCATACCGGACACCCTCATCAACTTGTTGATCGACTCGTTGAACTCCTTCTCCTTGGCGTTGATGTCGGTAATGATCTTGTTGCGAAGCGTCTTCTCCGCATCGGAAATCCCATCCTCGTTGGGGTTGAACGCCGCGCGGTAGTCGTCGAACACCTTCTTGAACGCGCCGGACTTCTGGAGCTCGCGCATTTCCAAGACGCCCTTGAACTTCGCCGCGCGCGTGTCGTCGTCGAAGACAGAGAAGTTCTCGAAGCGCGGCTTCGTGCTCGAACCGTATGTGTCCTTGAAGGAGAAGTCGTCGGAAATCTCAAGGTACTTGCCGTTGCCCTCAAGCGAGTGGCCGGGGTCGATCGCGAAGAACTTGCCGTTTACGAAGCCCTTGTTCTGCCCGCGCCTGCCGACGGCATCGCGGTCGGCCGTCACGAGGAAGAACGCCTTGAACCTGCCGAGCGGCTCGGGATCAGGACCCTTCGTGCCGTCCTTGTTCGTCGGCGGCACGGCGCGGCCGTCCTTGAGCATGCCGGCCTCCATGTCCTTGTAGCCCTCGGCGAACTTCGCCGCGAGCATCAGCTTGGGGTGGCCGTCGGAATACTGGCCGCGCACGATCTGAAGTTCCTGCGAGGGAACTCCTGCGACGCGCGTCAGGTCGTTCGCAAGCGCCTCTGTGACGGCGCCGGCCGATATGGAGTCGGCCGAAGACGCCGTCTGAAGACGGTATATCTGGCCGAGCTTGCGGTTCTTTATGCGCTCGGGGCGCATGAACGAGCCCGCGTGCGCGGCTTCCTTCGCGAAAATCCTGTCGCCTTCGTTGTAGTCGAGCTTGACGATGCCGCGATCGCTGAAGTGCTTGAATATGGGCGACATCTTGTAGAGTTCGCTGTCGGTCCCGTCCGCGTTCTTGGGCCCCACGCTCATCACGGCATCGCGAATCTGCGTGAAGAACTTCGTCTTGATTTCCTTGAGGACGGCGGCCTTTTCGGGGCTAAAGAGGTTCTCGACCGCATTCAGCGGATACTTCGCGAGAATTGCCTCGCCAAGATCCCTCACTTTGTCTGGAACTTTGATCCCAGAATGCGTGTGACTGAGCGCCTTTTCGATCACCAGCTCGGCGGCCGCAGCCATACCGAACTTGTTGGCGCGCCCTTCGCGCAGGATTGCCGCGCGATCCGCACCCGGCGGAATGGTCGCCATGTAGCTCCTGGTGTCGCTCTCCGCCCAGTCGTTGCGGTAGATGAAGCCGGGCTCTACGCCGTTCGTCTTGAGCTTCTCCAGCACGACCCGGTTGCCGGCGTCGCGGTTGACGCTCATCCCGACACCGAGACTTCCCCTCTTGATGCGATCCTCGATAGACGTGTGTGCCGACTGGAAGGACAGTTTCAGGTTCTTGAGTCCGGTGGGCTCGTTCGGTTTCGACGAGTCGTCAATACCGGCGGCTCCAGTTATGTCATGGGTCTGGGCGTCTTTCCCGTTGGCATTCTTCTTGCATTCATCTATGGCGCGGTCTATGCGATCCGAAGCGGCCTTTACGACATCCGCCTCGTTCTTGATGCTTGAGAGGTCGACACCGGAAAGCTTGCCCATGTTCAGGGAATCGCGCACAAGCTCGCGCATTTCGTCCGAGAGCTGCAGAACCTTCGGCGACGTGTCGAACTGGCGGATCATCTCGCCGACTACGCGAACGCCCTTGACGGCATCCAGGTTTGAGAGCACCTTCTTCACGTCTGCGGCGCGCAGCGACTGGTGCAACTGGTTGCGCGTCCCGACGAACGTGTCGAAGGCGTGGGTCCCGAACACGCCATACTCGTTCTCCAGTGCGGTCTTGAAGGCGGCCATCGTCGCGTCGTTGGCCTTGTTGCCCTGCGAAAATATGTAGTTGCCAAGCTTCGCGACGGCCTTGTCGCCATCGTCCTTGACTACTATGTCGCGTGAAGTTATCAATGCGGAGTCCGCGACTCGGCGAAACGCTTCGATGTTTACTGGCATAGTTTTCTCCCTTATGTTGTCTGCATTAGCGAGATGCGAGGTTCAGAAGGTCGTCAAGGATTTCGTCGGCGTTTATCTCGTCGGCGTTGAACTCTCCGTTGAACGGAACGATGTCCTCTCCGAAGTCGCCGTCAAGCGCGACATCGATGGCGCCCTTGAGATTGGCGATGTTCATCATGTGGTTGGACGCCAGGTTCTCGAACGGAATGACGAGCCGTTGCTCGACACCTTCGTTCTGCTGGCTGTTCACGACGCTCTCGTAGAGCGAAAGCATCTTGCCCGGCTTGTCGCCTGCAAACGCGCCCTGCATGGCGCGAAGCGCATTGGCGCCGCCGCAGCGGTCGATCATGACTGCGGCGATGAAGTTGCGGCACGCCTGCTTCTCGTTCGCCCCATCGGTCTTCGCCTCTGCTTCGCTCAGATTCATGGCAGTCACGATGTTTTCGCTGAACTGCGAGATGGCATGGTGGATTTCAAGTGCCGACGAACGGGGCGAAAGCTTGCGGATGGCGTCGATCTTCGCATTTGACGCCTCCAAGACGAGCTTGGCTATGATTCCCGGCGGCAGCGCCTTTCCGTCCAAGGCGACCATCATGCGCTTGCCCGCCTCATAGACGGCCGGACGGTTCTTCGAGAGTTCCCGAAGCTCCCTGAAGTTGTCGGCGATGGCGTCGATCCTCTCCTTGATCTTCTCGGGAGTGCGCACCTGCGAGGTAGCGGTGATACAGATGTTGGCAATGCGCCTCGAGACTACGTCCTTGAGGTCGAAGTCGTCGCCGCAGTGCGCGAGCATCTCCTTGATGAGCTTTTCGGTGGCCGCCTTGTCCTTGCCGGGCGCCTTGCGCGCGATCTCGTCAACGTGCTTCATCGCCTCGGCCTCGTACTGGCCGTGGTCGATGCGCATCGGGGTGGTCGTAGACTTGCCTTCCACGTCGATGGTCGTTGTCCAGTTGAACTTGACTGGGAAGCCCTTGGGCTCGGAATACTTGATCGTGACATCGCCCGTCTCGTCGTTGCGCGAGAGGGTGAACGTGACGGCCATGTGCTCGTTGGAAGAGATGCCGTGTGCCAGGAATCCGCCGTTGAGATTTACGCTGAGGGCACTCTGCGAGAGCGCATAGTAGACGTTGGAAAGCTGCTTGGGGTGAATATTCCCGCACAGCTCCGCGACCTTGTCGGCGATGGTCTTGCTGGCCTTGACGACCTCCGGATCGCTCTCCGACCCGTTTATCGCTTCAAGCGTTTCGCCGTTGGGCAGGTGAAAAACGAACTTGATGTTCTCTTCCGTGATGACCGGCTCCTCGTTCTCCGTATACACGGGCGGCGAAGCGCGGTTGAGGTCGAGGATCATGGTGTTTCGTCCGCCGCGCGCGGTACCGTCCATCTCCTCGAGCTTTCCGGTGAACGAGGATATCCCCGGCGCATTCTCGAGGCGCGTGCCCGAGGCGATGGCGGCTTCCGCCTCGTCGAACGTCGCGCCTGAGTTCTCGGCGAGAAACATAATCTGGCCCATTGTCATGGGATTCTGCGACAGACGCCGGAGGACGGCGTTGGAAAGCTCCGAGTTGCTGCTCTCGGGCGACGCCTCGACATCAGGGTACAGGATCGGCACCAGGTTGGCGCGGTCGAGCTTTCCGGACTTCTGCAGTGCCGCAATGGCGTCGTAGTTCTTCATGACGCGCGCCGCCACGAGCAGGCAGTAGTCGACCTTTTCGCGCTTGCCGCCTTTGGATGCGTCGGGGAGAGGGTCCAGCGCGCTGAACACGGCGTAGATGAGCTTGCGCTTCTCCGGCTGCATCTGCGCAAGCGAGTTTGAAAGCGACGTCGCGTATCCGCGTCCGACGAACTGCATGGCGGGGTTCTTCTCCATGCCGAAGATATCCTCAGGGTTCTGCGCATCGAGCGGAATATTGCCGTTGACGGAAAGCTCCTCGAATACGAACTTCTCGACGCCGATCTTGGCCTTGTCGGAGCATGCGACGAAGTTGACGTTGCGCTTCGTTGGCGTGTCGCGGAGCTTGGCCTCGCGGTCGCCCGCGAGGTCGTCGTACCACGACGAAAACTTGTCCATCAGCGCGAGACCCTTCTTGAAGCCGTCCACATTCTGCGTGAAACGCCCGCCGTAGTCGTAGAGGCGACGCGCCTTAGAGCTCGGATCGAGCGCGGCTGTCTCGGCCTCCGCGTCGGTGCACCCGGTCGCCTGCTGGTAGATGTTCGCGACGCGCGCGAGCTTCGGCAGCTCGGAGGCCACGTAGCCCATCGCCATCGCCTTGCCGATGCTCGCGGGGTCGGTGAACTTGCCGCCGCCGAGCGTGTCGATGGCGATTTTCACGAGATTGATGCGCCGCGCCGTGAGCGGCTTGCCCTTGTTGAAGTCCTCGAGCTTCATGTTGTCGCGCACGATGTCCGGTATGAACTTCTCGCCGCCGAACATGTCGGCGATCGTCTTGCGGAACAAGTCGCGCACCTGGTCGTTCGCCGCCTTCATGTCCGCCGTGCGCTTGAACGACGCGAACGCGCCCTTGTAGTCGCCGACCGGCATCCCCGCGAAGCGCGCGACAGTGTCCTCGCCTTTCCCGTTCGGCGCGTACGCCTTGTTCGCGAAATCGACGAACTTCTGGTAGTTCGCGCTGTAGTTTGCATTAACCTGTCCTGGCATTGTCCCCCCCCCTTTAACTTTAAACTTTAAACTTTTCAACTTTTCAACCTGTATACACGCGAAACGCGAAAAGGTTACACATGGACGAATCCGCTTGAAAGCATGTCGTGATGGGTGTCGTACGAATCCGGGGACGGTTCGGACGACGACGCGTCCCGCTCCGCCGCGAGACGCTCTGCGAGGCGGATGGCGAAGGACGCGAACTTCGTGAACGAGTCTGGAAATTCCGCCGCGACAAGCCGCGAGCAGGGATAGACCGCGAATGCCGCGATGAACCCCGTCTCGGGATCGCGCCCCACGGCCGGCAGCCCCTCGTGCATCATCCCGAAGCCGAGGTCCAGGAGATCCGTCATCAGCTTGCGCGACGGCGCGTCGGGGAGGTCGTCCGCCACAAGCGCCGAAACGACGAGCCGATCCAGCTCGTCGTCGTTTGTTATCGTAAACGGCTGCCCGCCGATGTTGAACTCGCACGACCCGTCGTGGAATTCAAGCGGCAGCCCGAGGCGCGCCGAAAGCGCGCCGAGGGCGTCTTCGCACGTTCCAGCCATTATGCCTGCACCTCCTGTTCGTTGTTGTGGATGAATGTCTTGGTATCTATTTTACCATAATGTCCGATGAGTTTCAGGAGCCTGCTCATGTTATCGTGCAGCTTCATTTCCTTCCCTCCGGCCGCGCGATGGGACATGTCGTATGTCAGCTCGTCCGTGAAAAGGCGGCCGTTGAACATGACTTTGAAGAGGTTAGACTTGCACGAGATGTTCTTCTGGCTGTTGGGATCGGCCTTGACGCGCTCGATCATGGTGCGGAGCGTCGTCGCGATGGCCTTCTGCGCCTCCTTGACGTCAACGACCTTGTCCGGATAGGCCATTTTGAGCATCTGGGCGCAACGTCCGGCCTTGCCGTCGAGATCGGCGAGGAAGGAATCGTAGAATGCCTTGAGGTTCTCGACCCGGCGGGCGACGAGGTTGGCGAGTCGGGATATGTCGGAGTGCTGGTCCGCGTACGAGGAGTCGGCGTAGTTGCGGACGAAATTGGCGAACCTCTGCTCCGTTTCCTCTAAATTGAGGCCCTTGCAACCAAGGATGTCGCCGAGCGCCTTCTTGACGGTATCCTTGAATTCGGCGTCCGGGATGTCGAGCTTTAAGCGCATCTGGTTCTTCACACGCTGGCTGAACTTTGCGACCTCATTGTCGTCCTTGCACACATCCGAAGCGGTGTCGATGACGTCCTTCGCGAAGAGGTCCTTGCGGTTCCCCATCTTGACTTGCGTCGTCTTCGTCTCCCGTTCGATTTTGTTCAGCAAGACGGCGTCCTCCTTGTACATCGCCACGAGCTTCTCGAACTGCCTGTCGATGTCGAAGGCCGAGACGGGCTTGCTGATGGGCTTGTTGTTCTTGTCCTTGAAAGTCGTCACCTTCCATGTTTCGCTGTCTTTCTTGGAGATGACGGTGACGGGACGGGTGGCGCCGACAAGGTTCTCGTAGAGGGCGAACTTGCCATCTTCCTCGATCTTCTTGTGGATGAGCGGGGCGATTTCACCGGCCTTTTTCGCGATTTCCACCTCGACCCTCTCGTTGATGCGCTGTTCGATCTGCACCTCGTCCACAATCCCCTCGCTTTTGCACTTCGCGCGCACCTCTGCCTCGCAGGCCTGGCGCGCCTGGGCGCGGAACGGCGCCTCCACTTCGTCGGCCAAGACCTTGAACTCTGCCGCGACGCTGGTGGCGAGGTCGTCCTTCTCCGTCGAGCGCACCTCCTTGACGTCGCCGGAGGACTTGATGAACCAGTCCTGGACGTTGTCGCTCTTGGCCTCGAGGCAGACGCCGTCGAACTTGTCGAGGAACCTGAAGAGCTCGACGCTCTTGTCCTTCATCTCGTTGAAGGCTTTGAGAAAGCCGTTGAGCACGGTGTCGATAGTGTTCAGGAGGTGTTTCTTCATGGCCTCCTCGGAATTGCCCACGTTATCTTTCGGATGCGTCTTGATTCCGTACTCTCCGAGGAGCTTGGCGGCGATCTCCGTGCCCGTTGCCATGTTCGTCAGCTTGTTGCGGATGGCGGCGAGTTCTGTGATTGTGCCGAGACGCTTGGCATACTCGCCGAGGTTCTTGGGCATGACTTCGATATAGTACTCGATATGTTCAAGATCGTAGTCGTTCAGCTGCTGGGACAATTTGATCTCGTTTCCCACCACGTGCATCGTCGCGTACGCCTTGAGGGCGTCCTTCGAGCAGTTGATGGTTCGTTGGTCAAGCTTAGATGCGCCGTCGTGGAGTATGTCGAAACACTTTTCCACGGCGGTCTTCACGGCCGGGACGTTAGCGTTGTCAGTGAACCCGGTCTGTGCCGACGTGGCCTTCGCGGCCGAGACGTTGGCGTTGTCCTTGAAACCGGTCTGTACCACCGTGGTCTGCACGATGGGGATGTTCGCCGGCTCCTGGATCAAGTTGTCGTACTGGGGCTGCGGGTTTTCATTGGACCCGTTCTGTGCCACTGTGGCCTGCTCGGCGGGAGCATTCGTCGACTCCCGGATCCAGTTGTCGTACTGGGTCTGCAGAGTTTCCTTGAATCTACCCATCGTCTTGAATCGGAAGAGGTTCGAGAACCAGTTTCCGCTTGTGAAGCGCGCGTTTACGCGCCCGTTGTCGAACGAAACTTCAAACGTGTTCTTGTTGACCTCGATCTGTCCGTTCTTGGGCGCGTTGTGGTCAACATCAAGAAAGTAGTTCTTGAACGACACATCCCTAATGTGATCTACGTGTATTGCCATGTTCTTTCCCTCCTTTTTCT
>CADCGZ010000087.1 GCA_902801025.1 uncultured bacterium
CGCCTTCTTGGCGACGAGCTTCTTGACGACCGTCGGACGCTGGACGAGAACGCGGACGTCCTCGGTGCCCATCTTGGCGACAGTCTCGGGATCCATTCCCATCTTGACGAGGCGCGCGCGCTGAGCCTTGCTCTTGCGGGCCTTGCCGGCCGGCGTCTTGCACGGACGAACGTGGGATTCCTTGCGGAGTGTACGACCAGTACCCATGACAAACCTTCTTTCTTTTTAAGAGGCTTAGGCCTCGACGATCGTTACGACCTTGCCATCCTTGATGAACTTCACCTTGCCGTCCTTGAGGGCGAAGAGGGTGAAGTCGCGGCCCTGGCCGACGTTCTTACCGGGATGAATCTTGGTTCCGCGCTGGCGGACGATGATGGAGCCGGCCTTGAGGAGCTGGCCGTCATACGCCTTGACGCCGAGATACTGCGGGTTGGAGTCGCGTCCGTTGCGGGCTGATGCAGAAGTAGCCATTGTCTTGCCTCCTTACGCGATTGCCTTGACGGTGGCGACGGTGAGCTGCTGGCGGTGGCCGACGAGACGGCGGCTGCCTTTCCTGCGCTTCGCCTTGAAGTTGTAGACCTTGTCGCCCTTGACGACGCCGGCGACCGAGAGAACGACCTTGGCGCCTTCGACATAGGGCTTTCCGACCTTGAGGGTCGTGCCGTCGCTGACCGCGAGAACGGTCGTGAGCTCGGCATCCTGACCCGCTTCGACCGAGAGCTTTTCAATCTCGATCTTGTCACCGACCTTGACAAGCACCTGCTTGCCGCCGGTTTCGAGAACAGCGTATGCTTCCATTGTTTTCTTTCCTTTTCTTCCGCATTCCTTGTGGTTCATCCACGAAATGCTGGAATGAGTAGTATACTAAAAAACTGCTCTCGCCGTCAATGGGGGTTTCAGCCCTGTCCGTAATAGGCGTTTTTGCCGTGCTTGCGCTGGTAGTGCTTCTCGCCGACGTAGGAAACGAGTTCTGGCGCGTGACGGGCGGCGCAGACCTCTTCGGTGAGCCGCGCCATCTTTGCAATCGCCTCGAGCGCTATCGCATGGTCGACGGCGTCCTGGGGATCCTTGCCCCAAGTGAACGGCGCGTGGCCCGCGACAAGGACGCCGGGGACGGCCAACGGCTCGAGGTCGCGAAAGCGTTCAACGACCACACGCCCCGTGTTAAGCTCGTACGCCTCGTTGACTTCCGTTTCAGTGAGGACACGCGTCACCGGCACGGAACCGTGGAAAGTGTCGGCATGGGTCGTTCCGTAGCACGGAATCTCGCGGCAGGCCTGCGCCCACGCCGTCGCCTCGACGGAATGCGTGTGCACCGCGCCCTTCACGCCTTTGAAATTCCTGTAGAACTCGAGGTGCGTCGCCGTGTCGCTCGACGGACGCAGCTTCCCCTCGACGACGTTTCCGTCAAGGTTCACGACAACCATGTCGTCCACCGTCATCTTGTCGTAGTCGACGCCGCTCGGCTTGATGACCATAAGCTTCGTCTCGGGATCGAACCCAGAGGCGTTGCCCCATGTCAGCACCACGAGCCCCGACGAGACAAGCCGCTGGTTGGCCTTGAAAACGTCTTCTTTCAGATGTTCAAGCATGATGCGCCTCCATCATCAGTTCTTGCCGATCGCGTCCTTGAAGTTCGCGACATAGCGATCAAAGCCCGCCATTCCGTCTTCCGTCGGAGCGAGTGTTTCGCTCGCGGCGTCCTTGAACACCTCGCCAGAAAGGAAGTCCTCGAGGTTGCGCGCCTCAGCGCCGTCAGACCTGCGCTTTGCGTAGGCGGCAAGGACAGCCATCCCCCACGGCCCACCTTCGCTCGCCGTCGACATGCACGTGATAGACGTCTTGAGCGCGTCGGCGAGATACTGCTGGGCGACGCCCTTCGTCTTGAATATTCCGCCGTGGCCCATGAGAGAGTCGATGGTAACGCCCTCCCGCGCGAGGATGTCCATGCCGATCTTAAGCGAGACGAACGCCGAGTAGACCTGCGCACGGAAGAAGTTGGCGAGCGTGAATCGGCTCTCTGGCTTGCGCACGACCTTGAGCATTGCGTCTTCGACACCAGCGACGGGTTCGCCCGAGAGAAACGGCACAACCACGACTCCGCCGCAGTCCTTGTCGCCCTTCTTGGACTCGAGGAAAAGCCGTTCGTAGTCGCCGCCGAGAAGCGGCGCCCATGCGTTGATCTCGTTCGTGCAGTTGTTGCAATGCACCATCGCCACCTCGCGGCCTGTCGGCGTCGTGAGGACGTCGATCTCTGGATAATATCCCTTCATCGCGTCGTCGAGAACGACCATCGCGAAAATCGAAGTCCCAGCCGAGCAGTTGCCGGTTCTCGGCGCAACGGCGTTTGTGGCGACCATGCCCGTCCCCGCGTCGCCTTCGGGCGGCGCCATCACTGCGCCAGGAAGAAGCGTTCCTGTCGGGTCGAGCCACTTCGCGCCGCGCTCGGTGAGGACGCCCGCCTTCTCGCCCGCCTTGAGCACCCTGGGAAGCTTCTCCTTTAGCGAACCGCCGACCTTCCCGTCAAACGCAGCGAGCATCCGCTCGTTATAGTCGCCAGTCGCCGGGTCAATCGGGAACATTCCGCTCGCCTCGCCGACGCCCATGACATTCTCGCCTGTAAGCCGGTAGTGGACATAGCCCGCGAGCGTAGTGAGCCAGCGCACGGACTTGACGTGCGGCTCGTTCTTCAAAATTGCCTGGTAGTAGTGCGCGATGCTCCATCTCTGCGGAACGTTGAACTTGAAGAGCGACGACAACTCCGCCGCGGCCTCAGCCGTCATGACGTTGCGCCACGTGCGGAACGGCACGAGAAGCCCGCCCTTTTCGTCGAACGGAAGATATCCGTGCATCATGCCCGACACGCCGAGCGCTGCCAGCTTCGTGAGATGCGCGCCGTATTTCGCCGCAGCGTCGGCAACGCACTTTGCATACGCGTCGCGCACGCCCGCCTCGACATCTTCGAGCGAATAGCTCCAGACGCCGTCGACCAGCTTGTTCTCCCAGTCGTGCGCGCCCTGCGCGATAACCTTGAAGCCGTCGTCGACAAGCACCGCCTTGATGCGCGTCGAGCCGAACTCAATGCCCATCACTGCCTTGCCAGATTCAATAAAGTCTTTCATAAAAGATGCCTCCTGGTACTATTTGCTGTTACAATGAAGAAGTTACGCACCCCTCTTTTCGAAGACGATTAACCTTATTTAGCAGGTAGTACAGGAGAGGCAGGAGGTCTAGCCGGGGTCTTGCCCCAGTCCCCGACAATCTTCTGTATCTCCTGTTCTCCATGCTTAAACCGTTCACGCCCCGACCTTGAGACGAGAGGCGAGGATTGCACCGCCAAGCGCCGCGGAATCCGGGACGTCGAGCGTCTCGACCTTCGCGCCGAAGACCGCGGCAATTGTGCCGCGTATGCCCTTCGAGCGGCTTGCGCCGCCTGTTACGCAAATCGTGTCGAACGACCCGATCCAACGCGTGCGCTCGAACATGTTGAGCACTTGCCCGCGCACGATTGCCACGACCTTCTCTGCGTCCGACGCCGCGTCCCAGCGGAAATCGGCCTCGATGCCAGTCGCCTCGTGCTTCGGAGTTATCTCCTCCTCGAAATACGGGAACGCCCTTCCTTTGAAACCTGCGGCCGACTCAAACGCCGTTTCGTCAAAGAAACGGTAGTCGCAGCCGACCATCGTGCGCACCTTCTCACGGGCGAGCGAGCCGTTCTTGAAGCAGGCGAGCGACATGAAGCCGCCGGAGGGATTTCCGAAGACGTGCCCGCATCCGTCGGGATCAGTCCTAAAGTTGGGCATTGCGGCGAAGAAAGT
Organism: uncultured bacterium; assembly: GCA_902801025.1. Taxonomy (GTDB): domain Bacteria; phylum Verrucomicrobiota; class Kiritimatiellia; order RFP12; family UBA1067; genus UBA1067. Next base: position 3,819 of record CADCGZ010000087.1, read on the forward strand.
GTCGCTCGTCCCGAGCGAGATAACGGCGACGCCCGGCTTGTCCGCGCCCGTTCCAACGAGCGACGCAGGGTTGTCACCTGTGAACGGCGCAATCGGAATGCCGGGCCTAAGCCCGTACTTGGCAAAATACCCTGCAAGACGCAAGCCACAGCTACCGTCATACACACAAGGCAGCTTTTCCACAAGCCTAGGCGCGACAAAGTCGCATATCTCTCGGTCCCATTCGCCCTTACCGAGATCAAGAAGGTTCATTCCAGCGCCATCGCCAGTATCGACAGGCGCATCCGCACCGGCGAGAATGGAGCAGAGGAACGAGCTTACAAGATGTATCCTCTTCGTCGCGGCATACGCAGTCGGGTCGTCCTTTGCGAACTTCATTATCTGGGGGCCGGTAAACCGCTCGATTGCAGGAGAGCCAGTGCGGAGACGCAGCGCCTCGCAAAATCGCGCATCGAGCGCGGCGACCTCAGCATGCGTCGAGGAGTCCATCCAGATTGGCGCGACTGACCTCGAAAACGCGCCGTCAAGTCGTTCGACGAGTGTCCGCCCGTCAGATGGATCGGAGAGCGACGCGAGCGCGGCGGACCATCCGTCGCCCAGATACACGCTGCCGTGCTGCTGGCCGTCGCCGCCAATGGCGTCGATCTTCGATGTGTCGAAAGAGTCGGCGAGTTTCTGAAGCACCTTGTCGAGCGCCGCGACCCAAAGCAAAGGATCCGCCTGCCTAACGAGAGGATCCTCGTTCGGAAGAAAACCGTCCGGGCAACCAAACTCTGGAAGGTCTTTACCGAAATTGACGGAGACGGCCGTGACTACCGACTTGTCTTCGACATTGTAGACGAGCGCCTTTACGCTCTGTGTGCTTGAATCGATTCCAAGTGTCAGCATCTGGCCGTCTCCGCAGATTTCGCCGTTAGACGGCGAAGGGATTCTCGCCCGGATAGAGCTCGCCCGCGGGTTTGGGCGTATTGATGTCGTCGACACCCAGGAGCTTCAGCGCCTCGAAGAGCGCCTTGCCAGCGTGAGCGAAGCCGTATGCGCCGTGGTGCGGGAAGCGCTTCTGGATGAGGACATGGCGGTAGAACCTCGCGAAGCCCGGAATCGCGGCGACGCCAAGCGAGCCGAAGGAGCACGGATTCACGTCGAGGAACGAGCCCTCCGCGATGTAGGAGACGAGCTTCGAGTCGCTGTTCGACTGGAGGCGGAACATTGTCGCCGCGCCGGCCTTTATCTGCCCTTCCATCGTGCCGCGAGAGATGACGGGCTTGCCGCCGCCCTCGAGCCCGCGGTTCATGATGAGCTGGTACTTCATGGCGGGGTTCTTGAGACAGCTCATGCAGGTGTTGCCGCAGTGGAAGCCCATGTAGAGGTCGCGCTTCTCGGCGCCGGCGAGCTTGATGCCCTTCGGGAGGATGTCGTCCGGAACCGAGTTGTTGATGTCGAGCAGGGTCGCCGGCTTTTCAGTCGCGCACTCGACCATGTACTCGGAGACTGCGCCGTAGAGGTCGACTTCGCACGCGACGGGAATGCCGCGACCGGCAAGACGGGAGTTGACGTAGCATGGGACGAAGTGGAAGCTCGTCTGGAACGCAGGCCAGCACTTGTTCGCGAAAACGGCAAACTCGGACGCGCCGCGCTGCTTTTCGTACCAGTCAAGAAGAGCGAGCTCGAACTGCGCGAGCTGAGGCAGGAGATCCGGATACGGACACTTGGAGCCAAGCTCCTTCTTCATGTCCTTCACGATGGCGTCGATTTCGGTCTTCCTCGACGCCATCTTGTGGAAGTGCTCGAAGAGGTCGAGTTCAGAGTTTTCCTGAACGTTCACGCCGAGGTCGAAGAGCGGCTGGATCGGCGCGTTGCACGCGAGGAAGTCGTAGGGGCGAGGGCCAAAGCCGAACACCTTGAGGTTCTTGATGCCGAGGACGACGCGGGCAATGTCGGTAAAGTCCTTGAGTTCCTTGACGGCGCCCTTCGCGTCGACGACCGGATACTCGGGGATATAGACCTTGAGGCGCCTAAGCCCGACGTTGTAGCTGAAGTTGAGGATGCCGCACAAGGCGTCGCCGCGGTCGGACTTGAGGACGGCCCTGTTCTCTTCCTTCGCGGCGAGGACCATCGTAGGGCCGCCGAACTTCTGGACGAACATGGTGGTCGGGCCTTCGGGGCCGAAGTTGCCGAGGAACATGCAGCACGCGTTGACGCCTTCCTTGCGCGCCCACTCGAGCGCCTTCATCGCGTCAATCTCGTTCTCGATCGTGACCGGGCAGTCGACGACGGCGAGCTTCGCCTTCTTCGCCTCCGCCATCACTGCGGCGACGCGCTTCTTGGTGAGAGTGGCGGGGAAGCAGTCGCGGCTGACGCCAACGACGGCGAGTTTGACCTTGGGCTGATTAATCATAGTTTTTCCTTTTTGAGTTGTTAAATGTTCGAGGTTGAGAAGTTTTTTAACGCAGAGTAGCAGAGAGGCAGAGAGGCAGAGTTGTTTAGGGGTGTGGGGCCATGCCCCACATACAATACGCTCTGCTCCTCTGCGCCTCTGCGTCTCTGCGTTAAAATAATCATAACCTTAGTTAAGCCACGTCCAGAAGTACGCGTAGGCGGCAATCACGCAGCCGACGACGACGATGGAAGCCACGACGTCGATCCAGTTCCAGCTCTCGCGGTTCGCCTTCTTGTACTCGGGCGAGAGGCAGCTGAAGTTGAGTCCGTTGAGGTGTTCGTAATCTGGCGCAGGAGCCGTGAGCGACGCGACGATGACGATGATGAATGACGTGACGAGCAGGATTCCCGAGAAGTAGAAGTCCTGGATGAACGCGGCTTCCGTCGGCGTGCCCCAGATTGCATTTGCGGCGAGTTTCGCCATGCCAAGGATGAATCCGAGCCCGAGACCCCAGCATGCGCCACGCAGGTTCATGCGCTTCCAGAGAAGCCCCGTGAGGAACACTGCGACGATTGGCGGCGCGAGGAACGCCTGCACCGACTGGATGTACTGGTAGAGCCCGCCGCCCGAGATCGCCTTCATGATAGGGAGCCAGAGAAGTCCGAGCGCCGTCATCACGATGGTCGTGGTGCGGCCGATTACGACGAGCTTCTTCTGCGAAGTCTCGGGCTTTAGCTTCTGATAGACATCGACGGTGAAGAGCGTCGAGACGGAATTGAAGAGCGACGCAAGCGAGCTCATGAGAGCCGCAATCATGCCCGCGACGACAAGCCCACGGAAGCCAACCGGGAGAAGAGTCTGCACAAGCGTCGGGAACACGGTGTCGCCGTTCAGCGCGCCGCCCTCCTTA
>CADCGZ010000088.1 GCA_902801025.1 uncultured bacterium
CCGAAGCGCAACCAGAACAAGGGAACCGCGCCGGAGCCGAAGAAATAGCCCATGGCCCATCTTATCGAGATACGCGACATGTACAAGATCTACGCCATCGGCGACGAGCCGGTGCATGCGCTTGACGGCGTGTCGCTCTCGATTGACGACGGCGAGTTTGTTGCGATAATGGGCTCGTCGGGCTCCGGCAAGTCGACGATGCTCAACATTCTCGGCTGCCTTGACGTGCCGACAAGGGGCTCGTATCTCCTTGACGGCCTCGAGGTCGCGAAGCGTTCTCCCGCCGAGCTCGCCCACATCCGCTGCATGAAGCTCGGCTTCGTCTTTCAGAACTTTAACCTCCTCCCGCGCACGAGCGCGCTCGAGAATGTCGAGCTTCCCGATCTCTACATGGGGCGGCTAAACCGTCGCGAGCGCAAGGCACGCGCGATGGAGCTTCTTGCGCGAGTGGGGCTCAAGGGCCGCGAGATGCACACGCCCGCGCAGCTCTCTGGCGGCCAGCAGCAGCGAGTCGCAATTGCGCGCGCCCTCATGAACAACCCGCCGGTCGTCTTCGCAGACGAGCCGACGGGCAACCTCGACACGAAGAGCTCCATCGAGATAATGAACCTCTTCACCGAGCTTTCGAACGAGGGCATCACAGGTGATGCGCGACGACTTGAACTACGGCACTGGCCGCAAGAGCCAGGACGAGGTGGCGCGGCTTGTAAAGGAGGCGCTTGCATGAGCTTCCTTACGATCTTCAAGGTGTCGCTCCGCTCGCTTGGCCGCAACCCGGTCCGTTCGTTCCTGTCGTGCCTTGGCATCGGCATCGGCATCGTAGCCGTCATTCTTGCGATGGCTATCGGCGAGGGCGCGAAGACGATGATGGTCAAGGAGATTTCGTCGATGGGCAATAACCTCATGATGGTGTTCCCCGAGCGGCGCAACCGCGGGCCCGTCTCCGGCGGCATGGGCCAGGGCCAGACGATGACGGCCGAGGACGCCGAGGCAATCAAGCGCGAGCTCGGCCATCTCGTGCAGGGAGTGAGCCCGCAGGTGCGAACGACTGTGCAGATGATGTACGGCGCAAAGAACTGGTCTGGCAACGTTCAGGGCGTTTCGCCCGACGTCCTCACCATCAGCAACTGGACGGTGACGGACGGACGCTTCTTCACTGACGACGAGACGAGGCTCGCGGCACGCGTGTGCGTAATCGGCACGACAGTCCAGTCGAACCTCTTTGGCGACGACGAGAGTCCGATTGGCAAGATAATCCGCCTAAAGAACATGACGTTTCGCGTCATCGGTGTCCTCGGCTCGAAGGGCGCGAACAACTGGGGTCAGGACCAAGACGACGTCATAATGGCTCCCTACACGTCTGTGCATCGCTATCTCCAGCGTTCGAAGTTCAACACCGTCAACATGATGAACCTCTCGCTCGTCTCGATGGACGACCTTGACGAGGCAAAGCGCGAAGTCTCGGCGCTCCTCCGCCAGCGCCACCACCTCGCGGACTGGCAGGACAACGACTTCGAGACGCGCGACACGACGGAAATCATGAACACGATCGGCTCGGTCACGGGAATCGTCGGGACGCTCCTCTTGATCTTCTCCGTCATCACGCTCGTCGTCGGCGGCATCGGCATCATGAACATCATGCTTGTCTCGGTCACCGAGCGCATCAGGGAGATTGGGCTTAGGATGGCCATCGGCGCGACACCGCGCAACATCCTTGTGCAGTTCATTCTCGAGGCGATGGTCCTTTCGACTGTCGGCGGCGCGGCGGGAGTGGCAATCGGCATCGGCGCGTCATACGTCGTTGGCGCTGCGGCTGGGTGGCCTGTCCTCGTCGAAGTGACCTCGGCTGTCTACGCGTTTGCCATTTCGTCCGTCGTCGGTCTTTTCTTCGGATTCTACCCCGCCTGGCGTGCGTCGAAGCTCAACCCGATCGACTGCCTCCGCTACGAGTAGAGCAGGGGTTCAAATTACCGTTGCCTAACTTGCTGGGCAGGTGGTATAATGGCAACGTTATTTCAAACCACAAAAAAGGAGAAAAGAAAATGGCTCATAAGATTGCTGCCGATAAGTGCGTTGCGTGCGGTTGCTGCAAGGACGCCTGCCCCGCCGAGGCTATCAGCGAAGGTACGCCTTACGTGATCGACGCCGACAAGTGCGTTGACTGCGGCGCCTGCGCCGCGACCTGCCCGAATGAGGCGATCGCCCCGGCCTAAGGTCGAGAGAGGTTGTTCGGTAGCGTCCGAAGGCTCCTCCTCGCGGAACCTCGGCGAATACGCCGTATCCGCTCGCTCGGACCTTCGCTCCGCTACCGAACAGCTGCGACACGGAGCCTTCGAACGTCGCCGAACAGCTGTCTCTGAAGACAACGCGAAAATGGCGCGCCCGTGCGGGCGCGTCCTTTTATTTGGTATAATATTGCCGACATGATCGACTTCATAAAAGAGACTCTTCTGCTTCTGCCGTTTCTCTTCGGAACCTACCTCGTGCTCGAGGCGATCGAAGCCCATGCTGGCGGTGCTTTGGAGCGCAGTCTTGAGCGAGCGAAGTCCGTAGGACCGCTTGCCGGCGCTCTCGCTGGCGCGATTCCGCAGTGCGGCGTATCTGCCGCGGCCGCTTCGCTCTACGCGGGCGGTGTCGTGACTGTCGGCACGCTCGTCGCCGTGTTCCTCTCTACTTCCGACGAGCTCATCCCTGTCCTTATCTCGAAGCAGATGCCTGCCGCGCTCATGGTTAAGATTGTAGCCATCAAGGTGGCGGCGGCGATTGCCGTCGGTTTTTCTCTCAACGCCATCCTCGCCTTTGCGCGGCACATGCGCCGCCCCGTCGCAGTCCACGATCTCTGCGCCCACAGCCATTGCGGATGCCACGAACACAAGGGAATCCTCGTTCCCGCGCTGATTCACACGGCGGAGATCTTCATCTTCATCGTTGTCGTCTCTGGCGCAATAGAACTTGCAATGCACTATTTTGGCGAGGACTGCCTCAATTCGCTGCTGCTCAACGCCCCTGTTTTCGGCGAACTCGCGGCGGGGCTTCTTGGCCTCATACCAAACTGCGCCGTTTCGGTCGCAGGTGCGGAGCTCTACTGCAAGGGCGCGATGAGCGCAGGCGCCCTTATGTCCTCGTCGTTCGCCGGTTCCGGGCTCGGGCTGCTCGTTCTCTTTCGTACTAATCGGAACATCAAGGAGAACCTGGCCATTCTCGCAATCGTCTATGCCGTAGGCGTCGTGCTTGGGTGGCTTACGGGGCATCTGATATGAAGAAGAAAATCGTCAAATGGTTCAAGACCATAATTAATGACTTCAACACTAGCCACTGCGCGATGCATGCGGCGGGGCTCACGTACTTTGCGATGCTTTCGCTTGTGCCGCTTCTTTGCGTGCTTCTCTCGGTGGCGAAGATCTGCGGCGCCGACGACTTCGCGCGAGAGAAGATCAACCAGCAGATCGACGCGATGATCACGAATGTAGAGCGCGCACAGGATGACGATCTCGCCAAGGTCGCGCCGATGAGCGAAGAGGAGCGAGAGCGCAAGCGCATCGCCGCCGAGGAGTTCGCCGCGCAGGCGCGTTCGATCTCGAATGCGCTCTTCGAACGGATCGCGCAGTTCGACGTATGGACGTTCGGCTGGATCGGCTTTGGCTTCCTCGTATGGACTGTCATAAGCGCGATAAGCATGGTCGAGACGAGTTTCAACGAGGTCTTCCATGTGGAGAAGCCACGGCCCATCTGGAAGCGCGCGTACTTGAACATTTTTACGGCGGTGATTCTTCCGATTTTCGCGGCACTCGCGTTGTCGGTGCCGATTCTCGCCCTCGCAAAGCAGATTCTCGTTGCGACGATGGGCTCGATATGGCTCACCAAGTGGGTCTCTGACGGACTTATCTGGTTCCTTGACTCTACGATCTTCCGCCTTGCCATAACGCTTACCATCGCGTCGCTCGCGTTCGCGTATGCGTTCGCGGTTCTTCCGAACCGCAAGGTGCCGTTCAAGGATGCTGTCTTCGGCGGGTTTGTGACAGCGTTCTTCTTTGGTGCATGGGTAAAGATATGCGCCGTCGCACAGGTCGGTATCGCTAAGGCGTCTGCGCTCTACGGCTCGTTTGCGTTTCTCCCGATTGTCCTCGCCTGGCTCTACATGAGCTGGCAGATAGTTCTCCTCGGCGCGTGCATCACGCATGCAAGTCTTGAGGCTAGCGAGAAAGAGGAGGCGAAATGAAGATTCTTATAACGGGCGGGAAGGGAATGCTCGGCAGAACCCTGCAGAAGGAACTGGTCAGCGATAATGAGCTCATTATCGCTGACTTGCCGGAATGGGACATCACCGACGCGGACGCGTTCACCGAGAAAACTCTTGCTGCTGCGCCAGACGTCGTCATCCACTGTGCGGCGATGACGAAGGTCGACGACTGCGAGGCGAAGCGAGATCTCGCGTTCAAGCTCAATGAAGAGGGCTCTCGCAACGTTGCGCTCGCATGCAAGGTGTCTGGTGCGCGGCTCATCGCGATCTCCACCGACTATGTCTTCTCTGGCGAGCCGCCGCGCGAGCCGTGGGCATGGAGCGAGACTGATATCCCTCGCCCTCGCACCGTCTACGGCGCGTCGAAGTTCGCTGGCGAGCAGATGATCCACATGATCGTGCCAGACGCGACCGTCCTTCGCATCGCATGGCTCTACGGCGCGGGAGGTCCGAGTTTTGTCCACACGATGGCGAAGCTTGGCGCGCAGGAGGGCCCTGCGCTCAAGGTCGTTAACGACCAGCGCGGCAACCCGACGTCGACAAAGGTCGTTGCTGACGTCATCCGCTTTCTCCTCTCCCGCCCCGACGTCAGCGGAATCATCCATGGGACGTGTGAAGACCAGTGCACTTGGTATGACCTGACGATTGAGCTCTTCCGGCTAATGGGGCTCAAGCGTGAAGTCGTTCCCTGCACGACCGAGGAATTTCCACGACCTGCGCCTCGCCCGCGAAACTCGGCGCTGAAGAAGAGTGTCTTGAACTTGCTCGGCTACCGCACGCCTCGCTGGCAGGACGCGCTCCGTGACTTTGTCGCCTCCCCAGATTCCGGCTTGATGACATGAACCATGTAGAACATGCAGAGCATGCAGAATCTACATGATCTACACGTTCTACACGGCTAAAATTTTTGTAAAGAGCTCAAAATAAATCATGGTGCTGCTGCGTCTATACTACTGTAGGCGCCGCTGTGGCGCCGTAAAAGTCGGCCAAAGGCCGCGAAAGGAAAAAAGAACATGAAGAGTCTCATTGTGGTTGTTGTTGCCGCGCTCAGCTGCGTGGCGTTTGCTGATGGTCCTGAAGGCGGTCAGCGTCCTGAAGGCCCGCGCCGTGGCTTTGGTCCGCGTGACGGGTTCGGTCCGATGATGGGCGGTGATCCTATCGTCCGCATGGTGTCTAATCCTGCGGTTGCAGAGAAGCTGGGCCTGAGCGACGAGCAGAAAGCCAAGCTCAAGGAGTTGAAGGGCAATGGCGAGGCGAACCGCGAATCGCAGAAGAAGGTGCGCGAGGCGATGATGAAGCAGGCCGAGCTGATGAAGGCTGAGAAGGTTGACGAAGCTGCAGTTATGGCGACGATCGACGAGGTGTTCGAACTCCGCAAGGCGATGGCCAAGGAGCAGGCGAAGCGCGTCATCGCGGTGAAGTCCGTCCTTACTCCCGAGCAGGTTGCCAAGGCCCACGAGGAAATGAAGAAGATGTTCGAGGCTCGTGGCGACCGCGGTCCTCGTCGCGAAGGCAAGGGTCCGCGTGAGTTCAAGGGTCCGCGCAAGGGTCCGCACGGCGAGAAGGGGCCAAAGGAAGGCCCCAAGGAGGGCTGCGACGCCCCCGCTCCGGCTCCTGAAGCTAAGTAAGCCGCTGTGGAAGGGGACAGCGAGCTCCTCTTTGCCTATTCGCGCCGGGGGGACGTCGAGTCCCTCTCGGCGCTTGTCAGGCGACACGCCGTCTGGATGCAGGCGTTTCTCCGCGGGCTTTTGCCAACGGCGGAAGATGCGGAGGACGCCTTTCAGGAAACGTGGGTTCGCGTAGTAAAGTCCGCGGGCAAGTATCGTGGTGGCAAGGTCAAGCCCTATCTCGCCGTTGTCGCGCGGTCTGCGGCGATAGATCGCCTGCGGCAGATGGGACGGCTCGTCAATCTCGACGCGGAAGATGGGGAAGGTGCGTCTGCGGCGGAGCAACTTCCCGATGAGTCGCCGTCGCCTGGTGAGCGGTTCGAGTCCAAGGCCACGGCTGAGGACGTGAGGGAAGCGGTACGCGCGTTGCCAGAAGGCCCGCGGCAGGTGTTGCTGATGCGGATTGAGGGCGAACTTTCCTTTAAGGAGATTGCGTCCGAGCTTGGCGTGCCGCTCGGCACTGCGCTCACGTGGATGCGCACTGCGACGCTAAAATTGAAAGAGATGTTGGGGGAATCGAAATGAACGAATACCGTGATATCGAAGATTTCGTGAAAGGACGGCTTGAAGAGGGCATCGCCCTGTCGCCGCCTCGTCTTGCGGAAATCGAACGCGCGGCTGCGGCGGAATCGTTTGCCCATGTTGCCGAGCATCGTTCGCGTCGCCGTTGCACGGTTGCCATGCTTGTTGCGGCCTCAGTCGCCATTGTCTTTTCGTTTGCTGTTTTGCATGTTGATTCTTCTCCCAAGCCAGAGAATACGGTTGCCTGCGTGATCGATCTTCTTCGCACGGCGGATGGTGCAGAGACGTTGGCAGGGGCCGCTGCCGACAGTGAGTCAGAGGAGACGGCCGTCGCCGAAATGCTCCTCGCCTGGCAAGACGCCCCCTACGAATCAGCAATAGCAGATCTATAAATTGCTATGCTTGTCGGCTCGCTTGTTGTCGGCGTCCGGAAGCTCCTCCTCGCGGAACCTCGGCGAATACGCCGTATCCGCTCGCTCGGACTTCCGCTCCACCGCCAACTTTGCTTTACAACTCCACTCTCCAACTCCTGACACCTCCTGCTTCTCCTGTTCTTTGTGGCTAACTCCCTACCACTCTCCAACTCCAACTCTGAACTCCAACTCCTGACTCCTCGGCACTCGCTCCGCTCGGCTCGGTCGCTTCCCCAAGGGTCGCGACCACCCGCAAGGGGCGGTTACGACCCCTGACTCCTGACCCCTGACCCCTGACCCCTGACTCCTGACCCCTGACTCCTACACCAAAATATATTACAGTTTTTCACTGAATTATCATCTTTCTGACTTGCTATAACACTTTTTTGAAAAAAGTTAAATTTCCCCCTTGCGCGTGCGTGCGCACTTTGGTAAACTATTCACCCGTTCGCCCCGAAAGGGGCCAGAACACTCGATCTTTGAAAGTTGGCGCTTGAGAAAACAGCAAATGCTTGTGCAAACATACATAAGCTCAAATTCTTTTTCTGAGAGTTTGATTCTGGCTCAGAACGAACGCTGGTAGCGTGGATTAGGCATGCAAGTCGAACGGGATCCGGGA
>CADCGZ010000089.1 GCA_902801025.1 uncultured bacterium
CGACCGAAGGTCGCTTCGCGTGGCGAAGTCGCTAGAGGTCTGCGCCCTAGCGGGGGTGCGACGTCCCTAATCGACCCTATCATTCTCTGCTCATCCCGAAACTCCAACTGCCGCTTCAACCATTTCCCAACCCCGATATGGACGGAATCAACCGCAACTCAACCACAACAATTCCCCAGCCACGACTCAACCTCGCCCCAACCACGACCCAACGCCACAAGATGGATATCTCCGCAGCAGACGGCAAATGTGCCGCGATTTGATTCTTCCTGCAGTTCCGCTATGCTGAAAATGATTGAGATATTATTTTCAAATCATCGTAAAATCATTTTCGTTTGATAGAATGTGCCCCATGGGAAAGACAAGCAAAGCAGCGGCAATTTCTACACTGGTAACAGTGCAGGGAACAAAAACCACTATCGGAGATCTCGAGTATGACGCTCAGCAGCAGACGCTGCGGAATGGCGAGCACTTTGAGTTCATGACACTGTGCGAATCAAAGATCGTCGCCTATCTTTTCCGCAATCATGGGCGGCAGATATCGTCCGAAGAACTGCTGCGCATCGCGCTCGGAAGCAAGGCGCGGCAAAAGACGACCGTTGTAGAGAGGCACATCTGCAGCATCAGGAAGAAGATCGCCGCGATAAAAGCCGAGACGACTATACAGACAGTCAGACAAAAAGGATATATACTCAAAGAATCTTGACAAATGTAAGCGTGTCGAAGCCGTCCTCTCGGAGCACAATCTGGCTCATCACGCCAGTAAAGGGGCGAAACATCCTTCGCAATGCCAAGGCTCACAAGCGCCCCCCGAAATCACCTTAGGTTAGCGGCATTCAGCTGACCCTTTTGACTCGACCAGACGGCGACTGCGGCAGGCGCGACCTCACGGAGCGGCGAGACGCCCCGTCTCGCAGTGTCGGATGCAGGACGCATCCGACCTTATGCCGTTTGCTGCCCCATTCTGCGCCTCGACTCCAAAACTCCAAGACTTCGACAGTGAAAGCAATTCCCGTTCTGATGGGCTGGGCCGCGAGAAGCCCGTAAAACGCCCCTCCCTCGGGGCGTGTCCCCCTCCCGTTTTATTCGAGAAACTTACTAAAGATTCCTTTTTTCCTAAAGAAACCGAGCCACATAAAATACAATAAGCTAGGCCAATATAACACCCATGCATAAACCGCATATTTCCAACGATTATTCATGTCTTCTTCTGTTAAGCACCACAATGATCGCCCCATAATCCATGTGATGTCTGGTGTCTTCACATGACTATAATCTTCTCTGACATAGACACATATACTATCTCCTGCCTTAACCGAAGTTCTTGGACTCAGCCCAACCACAGCAGCCTTACCGGAAAGCGTAAGCGCTCCATTGGCTATAGGGAGTGCATGCGTAGAACCATGACCCGTATTGACATTGCCAACTGTCATCTGATCCTTCATGTACCTGTATCTTACCGTTGCGAAAGGAAGAATGCCTCCCCAAAAAACGGCTGGCACACTAAACATTATCCATCCCAACATCAAAACACCTTGAAACAATAAAGAGAAATTCACTGTGTCATCATCTGTGGCTTCTGTATTATTCATTTTATACACTACCTTAAGCGAGCGAAGATTTGAGGTCGGAGCCCGCAAGGTAATTCCAAGTGAACGGCGTATCGCAGCCATTGGCGAGCATTGTTGCAAGGCGGCCCGTAGCGGGATCGTATGCAAGCGTAGATTGGCGGACGCCGTTGAGGGCATAGCCAGCGTCGCGGCCAAAGTTGTCGTAGAAGCGCTCGATCGTGTTCGTTCCTGCGACGCCGATGACGGTTTCGTTGGTGAGGGAGCCGAAGTCATCGTAGAGGAATGTCGTAATTCCTGCGGCATCGTGGGCTTCGATTTGCCGCCCTGCGCGGCTGTAGGCGAGAGATACCGTAGGCGTGCCGTCGGAGTAGACGGTATTCGTGAGCGCACCATTGGCATCGTAGCTGTAGGTCGTAACGATTCCACGCGCCCAGGTGCGAGTCGCGAGCTTGCCGTCGGGGGTGTAGTCGTAGCGAGGCCCCTTCCCGTCGGCGTAGACCTTGTTGGTGACAAGCCCCGTCGCCTCGTCGCGGAGCCAGCGCGTTGTATCGCCAGCGGCCGGGACAAAGCCCGGCCCTCCCGCGTTGCGGTATGTCGTCATGGAAATCTTGTCGCCGAACTCGTCGTAAGCGTAGTCGACGGGATACGTTGCGCCACGCTGGGCAATGACGCGTCCTTCAGCGTCGTATGCCGTCGTGACGGTGTTCGTGAGCGGGTCGGTGACGGATGTCTGCCGACCGAGGGCGTCGTAGCCGTAGGTCGTCGCATAGCCAAGCGCGTCGATGGTCGAAGTGACGCGGCCAAAGTTGTCGTAAGTCGTCCTCGTCGTGTTGCCGCGTCCGTCCGTCTGCGAAACCTCGCGCTGGAACGCATCATAGGCGAATGTCGTCGTGACGCCAGTCTGCGAGGTCGAGGACATGATCATTTCTCCTCATTCTTTTGATCGTAAGGTAGCGGAACTAAGAGTATTTCAGATTTTCCATCCTCTTGACTGTTCCATTCCGCATCAGCCGTTGCTTGAATGCACAAATAATCAACGAGATCAGCAATTGATGTCATTGACTGTGAAATGGTCACACGTCTGCTCTCATTTGTACCGCAGTACCTGACCAGAATATTTAATCCTTTTCTTTCTATAAGATTTGAAAGGCGATTCGCCACCTCGGCAATACTGACGGAAGCCGCCTCAAAATGCGAAACATCCTTTCTGCTCAGAGCGTCACGTACTTCTTCATCCAACTCGCATCGCGCTCCATCTACCATGCACTCGCCCGCACTGTCTTGTCCCCACATGATAACGTTTCCATTGTCGTCAAGGTAGACACTCATATAAACGTCAATTAGTCGGTTGACTCTAATCCGATATGAGGCCACATTCTCCGTCAACATGTCGGGACGGCCAATTTCTCGGATGATTGATTTGATGTTTATGTTGCTATCAGAACGATGCTCAATCATCTCTCGAAAAGCGCCAATTTTTTCGACAGCATCTAAAGAGTTCCTGAATCGTCTTCCAGCTAAAACAAATTCATCATGCGCCGCACGCCATTTCATTTCTTCGCGACTATCCAGAACCTTATCGACGCACCAAAGAACAGCACTGGAACTCAAACTTATAACAACTACTAAAATGCTATTTTGAATATTCATAATATTCACCCACCTGTTTTCTATTGAATCCATTTCCCATATACCAAGAGGCTTCTGCATCATTGGCATACTGCCCGGATTCTTTAACATGCCTGTTGTCTATCCTATCATGAATACGGCGAATCTTTTTAGCTTCATCTTCTGAAATGACGCCCTTGTTTGACAAATCAAAGTCCTTCATTTCACTCTCGAACTCTGGTTTAACTAATTTTAGGTACGCATCTGCATGTCCCCGCTCATGAGCCATGACAGCTTCTTTCAACGGCGAATGACTAGGATCTAATTTCCCATCCTTATAAACACCTGTCGATCCATCATCCCTGCCTGTTTTGTGCGGTGTAACACGATAAACAACATTAGCGGAACTCTCTTCAGCTAAGTCATCGCGCATTTTGATTGAAAGAATAACGCATACAGTGCAAGACTTCTTGTCAAAAGCCACTTTTGCCGAGAACTGCCCCAAGCTACTATGAACAGCACCGCCTCTTGTCATTGAAACAATCGATTTGACATAATTGATATGTACATCTTCTGGACTATTTACATCAACCCACTTCTCAACTCGCCGTTCAAACAATATATAATCCGTTATCTCAACCTTTTTAGTGAGGAACCTGACTCCAATTTCTCCTAAATTGTCAAAATTACCAATAGCATCATTTCTTGCAAAATTCAGTTCGTTTTCTCCTCCAAATGATCCTAAAGGGTCAAAGCTCAACCACCTGCCACACACGGTGTCAAGATGTCGGAAATTATAATACACGAGTCCCAATTCTTTATCAAAATACTCAGAGCTAAATCGCCAAAAATTATTCTGACGAGAATTTTCTGCCACACAACATCCGAAAGGCGCACACCAATAGTGGGCGGACACGACACCACATGTCTCCACGACTTCGCTCACGTTCTTGTTTCCGTCGTGGGTGTAATATGCGGCGGAAGTGTCGCGGTTCCACACAAGCGGACGAGTCGCGACAGGCTCTGACGGATCCCAGACGAAGGTTTGGAGTTCAATGTTTGATGTTGAATGTTCGAAGTTGGCAATTTGCAAATAGCCATCATAAACAAACCGCTGGTCGTTTTTCGCCACGCGACGTCCCATGCGGTCGTAGGACATGGAAAGAATTGTTTGATTGTTTGTATTGTTTGAATTGTTTGATTGGACGCAGGACCAAAGGGTTGGGCGGTTCTCGCCGTTGTAGGTGACAGACCAGATGCCGGTTTCGGTCTTTATGAGCGTCTGGTTGCCGTCGTCGTCGAACTGGGGAGTGAAGGCCTCACGCGGAGACGCGGAGAGCGCGGAGTTGGAGATTGAGGTGTATTGGTTTAGGTTGTTGGCAATATATGTGCGGTTCGTGCCAAGATCCAACGATGTCAGTCGATTGCCAATGTTGTCATACTCATAGGCAAAGTCATTCTCCGCGCCCTCCGCGTCTCCGCGTGAGAATACCAACTCGCCGCGGGCATTGTAGCCATACACGTCAGTGCGGTTCTCCGACATCGCAGAACCCGAACGCGCAATCTGCACTCGCCGTCCAGCGGCGTCGTAGGCGTAGTCATATTGCGAGATCGTGTTGGTCGGAAACGCATTCTTGACTTGCAAAAGTTGGCCATTGGCATCGTATGCCCAAGATGCCGCAAGCCCATTGGGATAGTCAAGCGAGGATTTGAGATCGGAGCCCGCAAGATAGTTCCAGGAGAATTGTTTGATTGTTTGATTGTTTGGATTGTTTGATTGCTCGGGCGGAATCTGCATCGAGGCGAGGCGGCCGGTGGCGGGGTCGTAGGCAAGCGTCGACTGACGGACGCCGTTGAGCGAGTAGCCAAGCGAACGTCCAAAGTTATCGTAGAAGCGCTCGATCGTGTTCGTCCCAGCGACGCCGACGACCGTTTCGTTGGTTACTGCGCCGAAGTTATCGTAGAGGAATGTCGTAACTCCTGCGGCGTCCTCGGCGCAGGTCTGCTGCCCTGCGCGGTTGTAGGCGAGCGAGATGGTCGGCGTGCCGTCGGAGTAGACCGTGTTCGTGAGAGCGCCGTTGTCGTCGTAGCTATAGGTAGTTACGATTCCGCGCGCCCAGGTGCGCGTCGCGAGCCTGCCGTCGGGCGTGTAAGTGTAGCGAGGCCCCTTCCCGTCGGCGTAGACCTTGTTGGTGACAAGACCTGTCGCCTCGTCGCGGAGCCACCGCGTCACGTCGCCGATGGCGTTTATGTTGCGATAGGTCGTCATCGAAACCTTGTCACCGAATTCGTCGTAGGAATAGTCGACCGGATACGTCGCGCCGCGCTGGGAGACAATATGCCCTTCCGCGTCGTATGCCGTCGTGACGGTGTTCGTCAGCGGATCGGTGACGGATACCTGCCGACCGAGCGCGTCGTAGCCGTAGATCGTCGCGTAGCCAAGCGCGTCTATCGTCGAAGCGACGCGGCCCAAGTTGTCGTAGACGGTCCTCGTCGTGGTGCCGCGTCCGTCCGTCTGCGAAACCTCGCGCTTGAACGCGTCGTAGGCGAATGTCGTCGTGACGCCCGTCTGCGAGGTCGAGGAGCGGACGAGGCCGTTGGTCGAGGTCGTGACCGCGGGAGTAGTAGAGGTCGGGTACTTTACCCACGAGACCTCCTCTGCCGCCGCGCGGTTGCGCCAGACGCGGTTCGTCGTCGCGTTGCCGCGCTGGTCGATGGAGACCGATTCGGAAGCGAGGCCGTTTGCGCCGAGTCCCGTCACGCGCGAGCGACGGACGCCCATTAGACGAGAAACCGCTGAATCGTCGTCTTGGATCGACCACTGGCGCGTCTCGCGCCACCAGTCGCCGCCGATTGAGACATAGCGGGTCGCGTTAGAGGAGACGAGGTCGGGGCCTGTCCAGTCGATGGCGTTGTTGAAGTTGCGGTCGGAGACTGTTGCAACGCGGTCGTTGTGTTCGTCGTAAAGATAGATTGTCTCGCGCAGAGGCGCAGAGACGCAGAGCGTTGGGGATGAGGGATGGGGGATGAGGGACGAGGAAGAAGTAGAGAGGAGGCGGCCGGCGGAGTCGTAGAGGTTGGATATGACGATGGTCGAGCCGCCGAAGCTGGGACGGGATTCGGAAACAGTGCGGCCGAGGAAGTCGGTCTCGCTTCGGGTCCAGCGCACGGAGGCAAGGCCGTTCGTGCCCTCGTATGTCGCTGACGCGAAAAGCTCGTGAACTTCGGTCGACTTCAGGACATTGTTCAAGTACAACGCCTTGGTCGCTCCGTCGCGGAAGGAGATGACCGTGTTCGTCGTGGCGCAGTCGGTGTTCGCCGCGCGGATCGTCGTGCGGACCTCTCCGCCGTCGGGAGAAGTCGAGTATGCATACTCCGTCCTCACGCCGTCCTCGCCAATGTTCCAGCGGAGGCGCCCCGCCGAGTCGTAGCCGGTGGAGGAAGACGCCATCAGCGCGTCCGCGAACCGCGTCACGTTCGTCGCGTTGCCCGCGAGATCGTAGTTCCAGAGCGTAGTGACGCCGCTTCGCGTCATCGTCGCCTGGCGTCCGATGGCGTCGTATGAGTAGACGGTGACGATTCCCCTTTCGTCCATCTCCCACTCCGGCCCGCAGCACGACCACGCGCGCCCTACTATCGAGCCGTCCGACGA
>CADCGZ010000090.1 GCA_902801025.1 uncultured bacterium
CCCGACAAACACCTCGTCGTTCCGTTCTGCAATGTCGCGACGCTCACTGAGGGCGGCTTCGAAGTTGCGGACTTCTCAGTAAGCATGAATCTCGTCCTTGAGCCGGAGGGCGTCAACGCCTCCTCACTTCCCTGCGAATGGGAACTCATCGAAGCCCTGCCACAGATGAGCGGATCCCTCTCCCACGTAGGTGCGCTTGCGGCGCATTTCGTCAATCCAAGGCAAGGTGGCGTGTACCGCTTCAGAGGTCGCTGCGACGGCTCGCCGTGGACGCATGCGAACGTCGTGCTGCCGCTTTGCGGTGCGAGCATAGATGCCGTGTTTGACGCCGACATGGCCGTTGTCGCCAGCGCCATGCAGACGCTGCGAGACACGAAATCGTGGTACCAGAAGCAAGACGGAGACTTCGGAGACAAGTGGTTCTACGACCACAACGTCATGGACTACATCGGACGAGTCGACAACACATCATGGCCGACAGTCTGGCGATACAACCAAATAACCGACGACGTTCTCAACGAATACTACAGAATGGGCGCTGTCGCAACGTTCCGAGGCGTACCGACGCCTGTTGCCAAACTCGGCAACTTCATGGCGGGGTATGGGACGGAAACCGTCGGAGTGTGGCGTATACTGCGCTGGGCATCCCAATTCATCCGAGGGATGGCAAACGATGCCACGGGGAGCATGAGCTGGGCTGTAGGCGAGGACTTTGCGAGCTCTGCGGGAACCAACCTCGTTGAATGCACAACGACACTCGCGACAAACATGTGGTCTTTGGTCGCCGGCGGACAAGTGGAAAACGACAAGGTCTTCGCTCTTTGGCCAAATCCTGCGAATACCGACAATCATGCCGAGACTCTGACGACAGACTTCGACCACAACCGACAGTTTCTGTCACCTGGCATCGTTCGCCAGACCCCGCCGCCGCAGAACTAACACACAAATAAGGAAAGACAAATGAAAGCAAGTACAACGATCATGGCCGCATTATCAGCCACCGCGCTCGCCATCAATGCGGCACCGACCCAGAACACCTACCATGCCGTCACAAACGACTGGCGAAGCGGCATGTATTCAAATGTCCTTGAACTTGCGCAGTCGCGGCTTGCGGCGAACACGAACGACATCGTCGCGGCGTACATCATGAAGGACTACGACATCATGTTCTCCGACTTCACGGCAATGTCGAACTCGTTTCAGCGCCTCATACGCGCCGGTGCGCTCGTCACGCTTCCCGCCTACACGAACAGATT
Organism: uncultured bacterium; assembly: GCA_902801025.1. GTDB lineage: Bacteria > Verrucomicrobiota > Kiritimatiellia > RFP12 > UBA1067 > UBA1067. The sequence continues at coordinate 1,257 of CADCGZ010000090.1, forward strand.
CCCGCGACTGCGACAGGGCTACGAGGATTTTCTCGAGTTTGTCATTCCCGCCCATGATGACAACTTCCGGATCCAGGAGCAGCAGCGCCCCATCCCGCCCGGAACGCCGATGAACAGCGAACATCTCCTTCAGCTCTTCTGGGAGAACAACTTGTGGTAGTCAGTCAACAAACTTTTGAGACGCCCATCTCTTATCGCCCTTTTTTGCAACCAGCAATGCAACTCGAGTCATAGCCAGAACAGTAAATTAAACATCATGAACCAGACATCAAGCGACATGTCGCAAAGCTTCACTATCGGCGATCTTGCTTATGACGCCCAGCTTCAGGCACTACGGCATGGTAAACGCATGGAGTTCCTGACACTCTGCGAGTCAAAGATCGTCGCCTATCTTTTCCGCAATCCAGGGCGGCACATCTCGTCCGACGAGTTACTGCGCATCGCCCTCGGAAGTAATGCGCGGCAAAAGACAACCGTTGTAGAGACGCGCATCTGCTACATCAGAAAGAAGATCGATACAATCGGAGCGACGACAACAATTAGAACGAACCGCTATCGTGGATACATCATCGAATAGACATAGTAGACAGTCGCCTTTGTCACGAGATAGTATATTGTGTATATCGCCCGGCAACTTCCCGTCCGCTTCATAGGTGCCGTTTTTACGCCCTCCAACAACATTTCCTCTAAAAGCACAGCCTTCGGCCTTCTCAATGCGGACGAGAATATGCGAGATACGGAGACGTTCCTCCTGAGAACAAATGCCCATCGGACACGAGCAAAGGCAATGCGCATAGCCACACAAAGCGCGGCATGACATTGTCCACGATCCATGCGTAATGCGCCGACTCGTTAAAGCCCAAGATGGCGATTCCAGCCAGCAGCGCGGCAAAACACGCAAGAAGCCATTTTCTCGCGAGAATTCTCTCTCCGTGCACAATCGATATCGCGACGGCGATTGCAACAAGGCATAGGGGGACGAGACCGTTTCGAAGGAACAGAACGCTTGCAAATGCACTCTCGGAAGCGACGCAAATCCGACGTGGCGACGGGAAAGAAAAGAAATCGAAGCCCTGCACATGTGCCCCATGCAGTATTGCAAAAACATTCCACGCCACGCCAGGGGAAAGACAGAGCGCCGTGCGCAACCACCACTTCAAGTCATTCTTCCCGGACTCTCGGCAGACGCCGCTGCAGAGCAGCAGCGCCGCGGCAAGAACCAAGCATTCCAACCTAAACAGCGCCGCGACCCCGACCAGCGCCCACCCGCGCATCGACCGCCCGCGCTTGACGGCATTCAGCCCCATCGCCACGAGCAGCGCCGCCATCGGCTCGGCATAATACCCCGCCGCCATCCTCATGGCGAGCGGCGACAGCACGAACGACAAGGCGATCAGCGAGCGGATCGGCGAACGCGGCCCTTCGCCGACGATTTCGAGAAACAGCAACGCCAGCGCAAGTGGAACAAACAGCTGCAGCAGACTTTCGCCGAAACCGCCGGATACTGCGAACGACACAATCGCGGGGAACACCATTCCCGGGGGATACGACGGCTGGCATACCGCAAACTCCGGGCTTGTCCAGAAGCCCTGCGGAACTCCGCCGGCCGCAAGAAGAAGCTTCGCCTTCCCCGCATAGACGGCAAAGCCGTTCGGCGCGGAAAACCCCACCTTGAGTGAAACGGCTGAAAGCACTGCAAACGCAATGGCCGCCAGCGACAAATCCAAGACCTTGAAATGGAATCCGCCGCTGCGGGCCACCGCCCACGAAAGGACCAGAGCGGCAAGGACGGCAAACGCCCCGCCGAACTCCCTCGCGAGCGAGACACCTCTGCCGCGAGGCCGGGGGACGCATTCTTTCCCGCGCCGACCCCACACCGCAGCCGAGCCATTCGAGGCAAGCGGCACAAATGAGGCCCTTTCAAAAAGCATCTTTCGCCGATCGGAAACATGGACCGAGTCCACGACAACCCCATTCCATTCCGCGAGCGCAGACTTCTCAATGGGCAGCACAGCATCGGGGAACAGCTCCCAGTCAAGAACGGCAAGCTTCGTCCGCTCGATAGGCGAGACATCGCCAGCATCATCGCACAACATGGCGACAGGCCCGGACGGCACGTCGCGGGCAATCGCACGATAATCGCCGACGAATTCCGGAGTCCGCTCGCGGCAAAAGACGTCATAGACCCTCGCCGCCCCAACGGCAACCGTAGCGACGGCAACCACAGCTGCGGCAACCCACAGAATCCTCGCGCCTGTCACGCCGCGTTTCATGGCCTGCTCGTGAAGATGGAGATTGAGTTGACGGCGAACGGAACCGGATCTCGTCCCGTCACGCCAATCCGCAAGGCCCTTGTCTTGTTGTGAAGCGCAAATTCGCAAATGCGCTCCTTGCCTTTCTGGAACGACACCCTTCGCCATGTCCGCCCGTCGTAAGTTGCCTCTACAACGGCCCCGAGGGGGACTTTCCTGCCGCGAGGGTCGCCAAGTGCGATCTTTACGCGGCCGCTCACCGGGGAGGCAAAGTCTATCCGCCACCAATCGCCAATCTCAAAAGGGCGAGCGGCAATATACGCCGTCGCCTTCAATCCGTCTGCGGCCCGCTCGGGGCCATGCGCCGGACCCTCTCCCGCGACCGACGACGTACAGACGGCGCCTGCAAGGGAAACGGGCGCTGCCGCGGTGCCATCACGGCTGCGGCGCGCCGCACCATGCGCCGTGGACTTTGAGAACATCCAGTCCCACAGCTCGTCCTCGCGCCATGCCGTCGTCCAGGCATCGTGTCCGGCCTTTGGATAGGTGCCCATTCTGAAATCCCCGCCAAGCGCATTCACCCGATCCTTGAACGCATTGAGTTCGGCGAACATCCGCTCGCAGCCCGCGAAATCGAGCTCGTTGTACACGTGCCACCAGTTGCCCGGGGACGACTCGCTAACGTATTCCGGATGCGGACAGCCAGAGGAGATGGGGACTGCGGCGGCAAATTCGCCGGGATAGTGATTTGCAAGCGCGTACACTCCGTCGCCACCATATGAAAAGCCGACGAGATAGATTCGGGACGCATCAACCTTGGGCCCGACGGCATTGGTCTCCATCCAGGAGATTATCGCGCGCAGCATCTGCTGGACACGGCTTGGGCAGCCGAGTCCGCCGCCGGCGAGCGTCGTCGCCTCCGCGGGCGGGGAGAGCGCGAGCAGATGGCATGGATGCCTCGACTGGAACTTCTGCGAAGTGACGAGGTTGAACAACGTCCGCTGGTGGAATTGCTTGAGCAGGTCCGGCCCGATCTCGCCTTTCCCGGGGATGTAGACGACGAGGGGAATGGGCTTTCGGCCGGTATTTGGCGGAGTGTAGGCGAGGCACGAGAACTTCGGACCCCTGTTAACCGTCCGCCAGGCGGTCATCCCATATCGCCCAAGTTCCTTCGCAAGCTCGCCCTCGGCCGCAACAGGCGTCATCTCGACTGTGCGATGGGGGACTGATGGCTGCACGACCAGAAGAAGGAAAGCAAGTAAAAACATAGAATTTCAAGAGGTGTAGTGCGCTCGATTTCACAGCCAGGAGCCATGCTGACACCTTCTAAAGACATATCGTTGCAATCGACGTCTACTAAGGCGTCTTGAATTCCTTATGACCAGCAACCACACACATAGGCACGGTTTTGCCATTGGCGTCCTTTTGAAAGACCGTACATGTGCCACGCGCAACATACCAGCTGTTTTGCTTGAGTTCGTAAAAAGACAAGAAATCTCCATGTCTTCGATATTCTGAATGTGGCATCACATCAACAGCTACGCACCGTAATGTTTCAGACCGACGCACCTCCTCAATTAGCGCATCTTTGCGGAGCGGCACTGGCGAATTGTCGGCGCCTGCTATCGCAAGATCGAAATCTTTTTCAGGGAACGATGTCTCGACTATTCGACAGATTTTGTCTGTTGCATTTGTCAGCGAGAAAACGACGAGTGCCTTAGTGCAGTCATTCGAGAATGTCACTTCAAGAGAAAGTTCAACCCCTGAACATGCCGCAACGTCGTCGGCATCTGGCGCCTTGATGGCACCATGAACATATAACAGACTTGAGAACAATAGAAGCACGTAAAACACATATAGTCTATTCATTTTTTCTTCCCTCCAAATATAATGCTATGCGTTACTGCATAGTGGGTGTAAAATCTGTCGCATTCCTATCCCAGGAGGGATAGTCCGCGCAATCTGTGCAGACAGGAGCTGCACAGGAAGAGCTTTTCAACTCCCAGTTGCCGGCATCATTTTTTTCAGCTTCAGCGGTCCATCCCCACACGACCGATTTCATCGGCACCCAAACCGCCTTTGGGGAAAAGGACTTAAATAGTAAATACGCGCAAAATTCATCTGCGACCTTGACCGCGATCTGATTCCCATTGGTGCTACAAATATTAAGTGCCGTCCGAGGAGAATCCTCCAACATAGGGCCAACACTATACGGATATTGTGTATCAAGTCCATGCGATTCAGACACTATGCGCATCCCTCCCGCAAAAATATGTTCCCTGCGAATCCTCGTGCCAACCTGAACCCAATCAAACATTCCAGCAACATCGTTGTCCTTTATCGCGACAAGTCTAATGCCAGGGCAAGCTATTGGATCACCAAACTCCAGACTCGATTGGTTTAATTGTATGCTACCAAGATTAATTTCTATATGGCAAGAAGGAACCAGAACCTTGAAGTCTGACCAGCAACCAAGTTTTAACGCATCCATAGACACCGACAATGAAACCCTTCTGCTTATCATCTTGTCGATCCAGCAAAAATCGAGATTCTTGCTTTTCAATGCCTCTCTCGAAATGTTGACAATTTTCGACTCCTTATCTGAAGCCTGCCAGTCCTGGATAATCTCACCAGGTATGCCCCATGTATACAAATCTACATGGGCAGAAGGTGGCGACAGCACACCTTCCAATTGCATTCTTTCACCAATGACAACATCTGATGACAAATATGTTACACATTCCTTGTGATTCTTAATGTCCACCTTCACGACCGTGAAGTTCGTCGAGCAGACGAACGCCGAGTCCATGCCCGCGAGCTTCACCGACGCGGCGAGGCGCTCCGCAAGATACGACTCGCTCGCCGTATCGCTGTCCTTGTTCTGGTAGGAAACTTTCAACTGGTCCCTGGCTCCGACGAACTCACAGATACCACACTCCGTCCACTCGACGCTCGAGGAGCTCGGGAGCGACGGGTCCGACGAGAGTGTCGCGGTCTTTACAACGTGACCCTGCCTTCCTGCGTCAGTTCTATCGAGACCCAGGTAGTCAGGGCGAGAAATCGACAGCTCGTAGACGTCGATTTCGACGGAGTCAGTCGCCGCGTCCGACTCCACTTCGCCGTCGCAGATACTGCACGTCTTGCCAACGACGGAGAAGTTAAGCCACTTGCTCTCGCCTTTCGTCAGATTTACAGTGAACGTATGGGTCGACGAATCCGTCTCCGCCTCGCCGGTTGCGACGCCCGTCATCTTCCAGACATAGTG
>CADCGZ010000091.1 GCA_902801025.1 uncultured bacterium
ACTCCACCTTGATCATATCGACTAACGAATTGAAATACTCCTGGCTCCAGATGTCGAGGCATGAAGTGTCCTTCAGGAACGGACGGACATCGTCGCTCGCCGCCTTGAAGTCGATTGTCGCAATGCGCTTCCTAAACGCGGCGACAAGTGCTTCTCGTGAAGAAAGATCGGTTTCGGGAGCGGACTCCTTGCACCGCTCCACAAGGTGCCCCAAATGGCAGGCATAGCCATTCCTCACATACCACTCGAGATCGTACCAGTCTCGTCCCTTAGTGCGCGTGCGCCAGGCGCGAAAGAGCGCGGCACTGACCTTGCCGGCAAACAGATCGCCTATCGAATAGGCGCGAATCCAGCGCGACACCGGCTTGACCAGCAACTTCTGATCTGTCGAAAAGCCCGGCGGCGGATCAATGTCTACCTCGATCTTGACCTTGATCTGCTTTTGCGTCGTGAAGCCGATCTTGAACACTTCTGACGATTCCTTGAGAAACGCGCTCTCCACGGACGACGGCCGCCCCTTGTGCTTCAACTGTATCTCCACCTCCTTCCCCGCGAGGGCGAACTCCTCCTTTATCGCCGGAAAGTAAGATTCGAAATCGAACGAAGGGTCTGGCTTAAGAAGGGAAAAATCCATGTCCTCGGAGAACCGTTCCATTCCGTAGAAGAGGTGCAGGCACGTTCCGCCGTAGAACGCCGCCTTCTCAAAGAATCCGCCTCTTGCAAGTCCCGCCAGCGCAATCAGCTGCATTACTTCCTGCTGAACGGCAACCCGCTCGGCTGCGGACTTCGGCGCATAGCTTTCAACCATAGAATCGTAGAGCGTCATGAGAACATCCTTTCCAATGCCTTCATCAAAAGCGGCTTGTGTCCACTCTCCGCCATTCCCTTTAGAATCGTCTTATCCGGATTTCCAAATGCATCGAAATCAAAGCGTATGTCGTCCTCCAGAAACGACCTTAGCGAATCGGGCGACGAGATTCGCAGGTTGGATCTCGACAAGAGCAAATCGCCAAGCGCCTTTTCCGGCGACGCGACGAGGAAACCGCCTTCGCCCGAATCCATCGTTCGAACCCCTATCGAAAACCAGTCACCTGGTACCGCACGATACGAGAATTCTCCAAGCGGCGTCGTAAACCGCTTCGCACGCTTTACACAAGCCGACTTCGTCTCGTCCACGCGTTCCGGAATGAGACCGTACATCGAAAGCGCAGTTTCAAACGACACATACGACGGACCATACAATGCATTCGCGACGACACGCGAATCAAGGTCATGTCCACTGATTTTCGGGGAGAGACAGTAAAGTCCGCGCTTGATGCGGACAAGACTGCCCTCATCAACAAGCGCGGCAATTTTGGCAAGAACTGCCGAATAGTCGCCAAATTCACCAGCAATCACATCGGTGGTGAATGGCACAGAACCAAACTTCAGAAGCCTATCTCTTTGCAAAATATCCACAGTTAATCAACCTTTACTTGATTTACTGCGTAGATTCTACCAAAAATTACGCCCTCATGCAAGTGGCATAAGTCTGCTTCAGCCTCTCATGCACTATAGACAACGCCGTGCACTACTTGAAGAGTGAACTGGTCTGGGGCAACAACTTCAGCCCATCATCCGCCTTTTTCTTATCGACATCGCATGCAACCGCAACCACCGTTGCGTTGGCATCGCTCCTATCGGCTGTTTCCATGACGAGCAAAACTTTGCGTGCTCCATCTATCTCACAGGACGGCGCGTATGCCAAGAGATAGGCCTTGACGGAGGGCATGTTAGCCAACGCCTCCTTTGATTTGGCGCGAAGTTCCTCAATAGAGTCAAAGCCAGCCAGATTGTAGAATGTGCCGCGTTCTCTCTCGGTCACATATAGCGTCGGGCAGAAGTCCTCACCCATGTCAAGGACGATTGGAACATTGCTTTTTATCGAGGCATCAAGCAGTCTGGAGCATTCTTTTGACAGTTGAAGTTTTTCATCGTTCATTGTCATCTCCCTTTCACCACCTGGGTTCTTGTGCATATTGATAATAGCCAACAATCCTACGGCAATCATCACCGCCACAATTGCAACAAACATCATCCGCACTTTCATGTCGTTGGCTTCCCTGCTACAGATCAATGATCAAGCGGAATGGAATGGGTTTTGCCAGTTTCATCGGTGCAAAGCTCGACATCTCCCTGAACGATGGCATCGTCAAATTCCTTTCGTTCCTCGTCGGTCATTGCGCCAAGGATTTCCTGTATCTTCGATATTTCCCGCCACCGACGCACGGCATCGCGGATGCCCAGAAATATGCCGAAACCAAAGGCAAGGGTGAAAATCGCCAGAAGAACAAAACCTTTAGCTCGAAAGTCTCCAACCGCGTTAGCAGAAAAGAACAAGTAATATATGAGCGCGAGCGGAGCAGCGAAAATGAGAGCGACGAAAATGCCACACCCTGAGCCAATTACCTTATGACTCGTCGATGAACAATTGGCATTCTTCTTTTCCATAAAAGACGCCTAACCTCTCTTGCGGGAAACAGGATTCTCAAAGATATTCATCATTCTCGTTTCTCCATTTTGTTCATACAGCAGGGAAAAGCAACGTAGCAAAGAGAAAGATCAACAGATATACGATTATCCATCCCCAGCGTTTGTTACGTACTGCCACTACAGAGCCATACACTCCAAGGCACAACAATGCCACACCTTCAAAGAAGCCTGCGTCAAGCCCTTCACAACACAGCGTTAAGCATAGGACAATAAGCAACAGCATAGCGATAGCAAAACCCATCAAGGCAACATGGTCTGATTCCTGGTCGAAAGGACGCTTTCCATGCTTTAACCTCGCCTTAATACCCACAAAGAGCGATATGGCAACAATCGCACATCCTGTTGCCACCAAAACAATTTGCAACCAAGACACATAAGGGCTGAAGTATACAAAGTCATATATAGGGCGGCGGAAATACACAATCAAAAATTCAAGAACCGCAGCAACAGCAACCATGCCACCAATCGCGGCAAACATTATTCTATTCTTCGCGCTCATCTCTTAATCCTGTCAATCCTGTAAATCCTGTCTAAAAAAACTCCCCACCTTTACAGCGAATCTACAGAGACAGGGAATCGCGTCACCACTTGTCGTAATGAATCTTCGCCGGATTCCACTTGTCCTTGGCTGGCGGATTCTCGGCGGGGTAGCCAACGGGGATGACGTTAAGTGGCATATAGCCATCGGGTATGGATAGAATCTCGCGGACGGCGGCAATGCGGTCTTCTCCAGGGAATACGCCAGTCCAAACAGCCCCCAGCCCCTGGGCATGCGCCGCCAGAAGAAGATTCATAGTCGCCGCCGAGCAATCATGAATCCAGTATTCCTTGCCGCGGCCAGGCAGTCCGTTGTCAAGCGATCCGCAGACGACAATCGCAAGTTTCGCGCCATTGCCAACACGCGAATACACGCAGCATCTTCTCTACCTTGTCGTCCTCGACGGGCTTGGATGCGTCAAACTTGCGAATGGACTTTCGCGTCGAAATCGCCGTAAGGACATCTGGGTCCGTCTTCTTCACTGCGTCCACACCCTCTCCAACACCGGAAAAGAACTCCGTCGCGCCCTTGCCGACAAGGTCTCCGCTTTTGTGCATAACCTTACGCCCCACATCCTCCGCCTTGTCGCAGCCGTCGACGAGAACCATCAACCCCGCGCCCAAGACAAAGCAAAACAGCAATTTCGTGAATCCAGTTGCCTTACGCATATTAATCCTCCATTTCATTAGATTTCTCCGCGTAATCTGAGGGCATTATACCATACAATCTCCACGAAAGACAATGCTCAACCAAGATTCTCTTTCGTTGGGAACCTCGTTTCTAGTTTAGACAGGATTTACAGGATTGTTTTCAACCTATATTCGGTAGTTGGATGGGGTAGTGTTTAACGCAGAGGCGCAGAGACGCAGAGAACGCGGAGAGTTTTATACATTTTGAGAAGACATCTCCTTGTAGGCGCTGACAACATCATTCACCCAATTGGTGATGGCTCATGCTCTCGGACAGCGTTTGGAATTCAGCATTTTCACAACAAATTTCATTCTCTGCGCACTTTGCGTCTCTGCGCCTCTGCGTTAAAAAATGAACTGCCGTTTTTAGGGTTAATCCTGTTCAATTTCACTTCTGGTTCATCCGCTTGGAGGCCTTGCGAATGAAGCGCGGGAGGTTGCCCCAGATGGAATGGTAGCCGTAGCCGCCATTTCTCATCTCGTCAATCGCGTCGTCAGCCGTCCAGCCCTCACGCAGGATACGATACATCGCGCACATCGTTCCAGTTCGGTCGGCACCGTGCTGGCAATGCACCAAGACCGGAACGGCATTTGTGTCATCCACGACCGAGAGAAAATCAGTGACATACTTGTCCTTCATGTTCCCCGTGAAAATCTCAATGCGATGCGCCTTAAGAGGAAGACCGCCGATCTCGTCAGAATCGGAATGGTTGTCGCGCAGGTTCACCACCGTCTTTATGCCGAGCGCAACGAGGTTTGTCATCCCCTCCGCCGTCGGCTGCGCGCTACGATAGAGCTTGTCCGAGACTTTATGCAAATTGGGAACGCCCGCGCAGGTCATCGGCACAGCCCACTTCTCAGGTCTCGCCGTCGCGTCCACGCGCGTCGCTGGCTCCTCTGCGGTGACGCTCTTTGCCTTCGGGAAAAGATAGCGGAAGTTGCGCCGCAGCGAAAGAAGCGTTTTCTCAGCCTTGCTACCGGGCTCGTGGCGAGGGACGCCCTTCCCTTCCAGCACGTCCATAACGTCTTTGCACGAACTCCACGTGGTGAAGATGAGGCCGAGATACTGTCCGCGGTCGTGGGCGACGGCGTATGCCAGGAACTTCTGCGTGTTCTCGGAATAGCGCCAGGGGCAGAGATATATCTTGCGCCCAGCGTCGGCAAAAACATCCACGCTTGGATAGGCGGGACAGTTCTCGTAGTGCCAGTCGCAGATGGCAATGTCCTTGTCGAGCATATTGACTGCATCGCTTGTGCCATTGTCGCTCGCTTCCCATTCTCCGTAGCCGGTCGTTTTTGCATCGAGCAGACGGTCGCCCCAGATCATCGTGTCGACGCCGCGCGACTTGAGGTGCCTCGCAATTCCGTTGACCCAGTCCGCGAACAGCTTAGACGTTGGAGTGTCCTTGCAACGCGGACAGTTGCCAATCTCGAACACCTCGTCGCAGCCAATGTGCAAGGCATCAGCGCCAAACGCCTCAACAAGTTCGTCCGCAAGGTCGGTGACGATTCGCATCGAGTCGGGGTGCTTTGGGCAGATGCTTCGGCAGTAGTTGTTACGTACGTTCTTTTTCTCTGGCGATTCGTCGAGTTCGGGATACGCCTTCAGAAGCCCGTCGCTTATCGTGTTTCCGCTTTGATGGCCCAGCAGATTCATCTTTGGGATGAGCCGAATGCCGGCGTCGTCACAGGCGCGCTTTATGGCCTTTGCGTCATCAAGGGAGATGGCGTCCTTGGTCGCGCATCCAGGATGAGACGCGAACTTATATTTGTATCGCACGAGCAGGACAACGGTATCGACGCCGGCCGGCTTTAGCGTGTCCTTCACAAATGTGCAGAACCGCCCCACGTCCTTTGGCGCCGGCACCGAAATACAAATCGCCTTTGTCTTCCAGCCGCCCGCGGGCTCCGGCGCCACGCCAGGCATGTCCTGATCTTCCGCAGCGCCGAACGCCGAGACAAAGATCGTCACTCCCGCAACAACCAGTGCAAACATTTTTAGCTTTTTCATTTCGTTTGTTCCTTTCGCGTTTTTTAGACAGGATTTACAGGATTTACAAGATTAAGATTCCCATCCTCTTCCCCTAACCCTGTCAATCTTGTTAATCCTGTCCTACACCTTCTTCCCCCACTCTGCAAGATTCTTGAGGACAAAGGCGAACGTCTTTTCGCGCTCCTTCGCCGTCTTGAGACCGCATTCCCAGATGACGATGAGGTTCCATCCATCTGCCGTCCACGCCTTCTCGTGCTCTGCGTCGCGTCGGACGTTTCGCCGGAACTTCGCGTTCCAGAACTTACAGTTGGACTTCGGACGCGTCGCCGTCGGGCAGACCGAGGTCTGCACGAGCTTGCGGCCATTCCACTCCCATCCATGCTGGTGCCAGAAGCATCCCCGAACCTCGATTAGTGCGCGGCACTTCGGAATCACGATATCTGGATGGCCGACGATGCGCTTGTCGCAGACGCGGAAGCGGTAGCCGTTCTCCCAAAGCATCTTGCGAACGACGACTTCCGGCAGCGTGTCGCGCGAGTGTATCGCCGACATTATCTTCGACCGCTTCTCCTTGCTCACCGTGTCCATGTCACACCTTCTTACACGCCTTCTATCGCGGCGACCATGCGGCCAATGCGCGTCTTCGCCTGGCTCACCTGGTTGCGCGTGACGCCGAACTCGCGCGCAACCTCGTCGATGGGACGTTCCTCGACGACATACGCCCGGTAGAGGCGCTTGTTGAGGTCGGATACGAGCGTCTTTGTAAGGACATGTTCTTCGGCCGCGCGGTGCCGCGCCATCGCCCACTCCGCGTCCATCGCCGCAGTCACGCTGTCCGCTGGAACACTCGGCTCCACGTCGTCGATCGGAACGTTGAGCCCGAGTCCCCGCGCCTTTTCGCGGCGATACGCCATGTAGAGCTGGCTACGAATCATCTTCGCGAGGTAAGCGCGAAAGTTCCCCTTTCCTTCGCGTACGGTGAACTTGTTGCCGCGAAAAACGCGCACGAGCCCGGCGAGCACTTCCTGCACTACGTCGTCCACATCGCGTCCGTCACCACGTCGCCGCGCAAACTCGCGTATCGCTGGGACATAGAGGTCTGCGAACCGCACCCAGTTCGCCTCGTCTTCGCCCGTCACCTGCGCGGCGAGCTTAACGAGGAGCGTCGCGGGCGTCTCTGGGAATGCGCTCATTTCGCCTCCAGCACAGACACTCTCTCGCGCAGTTCCCTTAGCTCGCGCTCCGCCATCTTGCGCTGCCCGCGCTCGTACGCCGCGTAGATCGCGACAGCCGCAAACGCCGCTGCGGCGAAGAGCATTATCCCAGCGAGGATCCAGTGCGGAAAGCGAATGCGCAGCATGACGTCGTTTCCACCGCCGCCAGCCGTGACGAGCGACCTAAACGGATTTTTGTCCGGCTTCCGCCAGGCGAGCAATCTGCGCTCAGTCGGCTTCTCGGCAAGAAGCGCCGGAAGGAGACGTCGCCACTGCGGGTCGAGCGGAAGGAGCAAGTCGTCCAACTTCACGCCAGGCGCATACCACACCTGAGTTAAGAGTCGCAGCATCATCACGCCAAGCGAATAGAAATCAGACGCGGCGGACTCGTCGCCACCGTCCGCGACTTCGGGCGCGATGTAGAACGACTTGCCCATCAGCGGCTTTTCGCCGCGCACGAGCGTGTTGACCGTTTCCTTCAGCTCCGCCCTAAGGTCGCGCGGCAGGATCTTCGAGACGCCGAAGTCAGAGAGCACGGCGCGTCCGTCCGAGCCGACAAGAACATTCTCCAACGTAACGTCGCGATGAACGACGCCCATCGCGTGGATGTATTCCAATCCCTCGCGGAGATCTTCGTACCAGTTCGCCGCGAGTTCCTCCGTTGCCTCGCCGCTCTCGAGCGCGTCCTTCAGCGAGCGCGGACGCCCCGACTTGTCGAGGACAAGGTCCATGACATAGTACGGGAGCCCCGACTCCGCGTCGACGTCCATGTCGTAGACGCGCACGATGCGCGGATGCGACAGGCGAGCGAGAAGCCGCCCTTCGACCTGGAAGCGCTTGCGCAAGAACTCGACCTCGCCGTGGTCGAGCGTAAACGCCTTCAGCGCGAAGCGAGCCCCGAGCCGCTCGTTCTCGACTTCATACACCTCGGCCATCCCGCCCTTCCCGAGCAGGCGCACGACCCTATACGGCCCAATCCGTCTTCCAGTCTCAAGCATAGCGCTTAACATCGTAGGGGGTTAAGAAAACCAATTCTCGATTTTAAGTCCATCAAAGCGGGCAAAGTGTCCGGTGTTGCCAGTCGCCAATGTCGCGTCAAGCGTCAATGCCGTCGCCGCGATTATGACATCTGCGTCGTCAACCCGCCGTCCCTGACGCTCTAATGACGCCTTGAGATCGCCGAATTTCCGCATGATTTCATCAGTGGTATGATAGACAACCAGACTTTTCAGCAGCTTGTTGGTGGCAACGAGGTTCTCTTCCCTGAAATCAGATTTCTCGACGCCGTAGTAAAGCTCTCCTTCTACCATGGCAGGAATCCCGATCACTTCGTTCGCCACTTGCACATGTCCGAGCACCTTGGGATTGGCGTGCAATATCCCTATGCAGATGTTCGTATCAAGCAATATCATAGCGACACCTCTCGGCCCTTTGTCCGATGGGATTCTATGTCCTTTATAACTTCGGCCTCGGTGCGCGAATCACGCCAAGTCCCAGCAGCGGCAAGGATATCACGCCTTTGAGCGGCTATTGGATCTGTCCACAGGTAATCGTCTATGGACAACTTCTCTGGATGCGCCACAACAAAGTCTATAATCGCCAACAACTCGCCGTTTATGCTTCTGTGATTAGCAGCAGCCCTATTTCGCAACCCAGCCAATGTTGACTCCGGGAGATTCCTCAATGTAAGATTTGCCATGGCAATCAGCTCCTAATTAGATATCATTTTGACATCACAATGATATTATACCAAATCCACGGACAGCTGCGCAAGGAGACGCGAGCCCAATCACCGCGCAGGAGGCACGGAAACGCCGTATGGTTCGCAGATGGTCGGACGCGGATGACTGGCGAGCGAGAGTCGTGCGGCAACATTGATCCCTAAAACGGCAGCAAGCGCCACGGAAAGGCAAATCACAGCCGCTCGCAAGTTCTTTGTCCGCGGCATCCGGCCGACAATCCATTTGACCGCACAAAACGCCGGAGAGAAGAAAAACAGAATCGCAAGGAGCACGGCTTTTGCGCGATCAACGGTAATTCCCATGACGAGAATATATCGCCATAACTCCCAAGTGAACCACGCCGACAACAGAATCGGAAACACAAAGACAAGCAGAAAGACAAAGGTATGGGCAAACCACCAAATTCGCCACTTGGAAACTAGTCTGCACATATACCAATTGAAGCCCGTCCAGGCTTCCAAGAGAAATACGATAACCGCAGTTTTCGTAAGACCGCCTTGGTCACAAGCCGCGCCAGCAAAGACTCGACTATAGTCATACTTCAGAAATAAATTTCGATAAATGTATGGACAACATGAAACCAGATCAGCAAAAAACACCGCAAACAGGTAACACGACAAGGCGCATATCACGCCAGCGACGCAACGGAACACCCACCGCGCCAGGCGCCCATACGACTCTGCTTCCCCCTCTTTCATGACGCCAACACTCTCATCGTGCCGAGGCGGCATTATGACCGACGGCCTCGCCGAAGTGCATGAGGAAGAAGCACTTGCCCTCGGGCATGCGCGGCGTGCCGATTGGCGCGAGCATCGGACGGACGAGCGTGACGGTCTGAAGCGCGACGACGGCGAAGACGACGAGCCACAGGTGGAGTCCGGCCTTATTCACGACGATCCCCTTCTCTGCCGCCGCGGCAACCGGACGCGCCACGAACACAAGCGATAGCGCAGCAAGGAAGCATGACAGGAAAACGATGAACGCGACCTTTTCAGTCGACACGGAGAAAAGCCACAGAATCGGCGCCAGCGCCGCGAGGAGACTCCCGAGCGTCGCCGTGCAGACGAGTCCGAGGACGGCAAGCCGCGACGCCCGATAGCTGCGACCTTTAGGTCTACAAACGACCCGACGGCAAATCCGAACAGCGCACATCCAACCACCGTCACGAACGAAAGGAACGCGGCCAGCCGCCAATATTGCGCCTTGCCGTCCGCAAAGCCCATGACCTCGCTCGGCGCGCGCAGCAGCTCGCCAAGACCTGGTGTTTTCTCATTGTTCATTTTACTACTCCTCCGTTAATTAGGTGTGGAATGATCTGTGTGAAAAGCGATTCAAGGAAATTGCTGTCGAGCGCATCGGAACGGAGGAACTCGACGGAGATGTTGGGGCTCCCGACAAGCGGGCGCATGATCCATCCAAGCTGGCATCCGACGGCTGCAAACGCCGCGAGCCAGATGCACATCATGAGAACGAGCCGACAATCCGCCGGAACGCGCCTCTTGAGACTCCTGTAGAGAAGCGCGACCCCGACGGTCCCGGCGCTACCCATCACGACGATGTGCGCAAGCATCATCGTCGCATGCGCGAGACGCATCGTCTCGCGCGTGCCGGAATCCGGCGCGGCGGAGAAGACAAAGAAGAGTACGACCGGCGCCGCCGCGAGGAGAATCGCCCCGGCGACGGACATCGCGAAGAAAACGGCCTCAAGGACTTCGCGATACCTGAGTCCCGCGCCCATAGCGAGAGCAACCATCCAGCAGAAAAGCGAGACAATGAGCGTCGCGCCGACGAACACCGCCGGGAGCTTTACCGCCACATACGCCGCCATGAGCGGCGAGCGCCACACGGCCAAGACCGCGCCATACACGCCAGTCGCCGCCGCAACAAACAGGATTCGCCGCGCCAGGTGCCCGTAAAACTCTCCATTCTCCTCTTTCATCACAAGGGAGAATGCGCGCGCGCAGCGAAAATGTCACTGGGCTGTATAAGCCGTACGCGCAACCTTAAGCATCCTATATGTCCGCTTCCGTGAAGATTTCCGTATCATAGGTTCCGTCGGGACGGACGGTAAAAGCGCGAACGCCGGGATTGTTGTCGTGGTACGTCCAGAGCGAGCAGCACTTCGTCATGCCCAGGCAAATGCCGTTTTCGTCTTTCCCGCAGAACGTGTTCATGTGGTCGTGCCCGAAAAACGCGCCCTTCATGTTGCCCATCTTGCGCCAGCTGTCATAGAGCGTGCGGCCTTCGTAGACGTGATTCGCATCGCGGTAGACCGACCAGTTTGGCGGGCAGGTGTGCTCCTTGAGAACACCCTTTACGCCTGAAGCGAGAAGCATGCGCTTCTTGCCGTCAGGCCACATCATCGTATAGCCAGTCTCGGGTCCGTCCTTCGCATTTGGATCGGCGGCGGGCGGCGCCTCAACAAACAGCCCGTGGACATTCACGTCTGGAACGATGATGTGCTGGAACCAGAGGCACGGCGTCTTGCCTGACACGCGCTCGTACCACGCGATCTGGTCGGCATAGCACCCGTCGTATCCGGAGCCGCAGTAGTCGCCGGAATCCATCACGAAGATGTTGAACGACGCGGCAGATTTGCCGCGTCGGCACAGCGAGACAAAGCCGCTGCCGACGCCGCGCAGTTCCGGAACGTCGTGGTCGACGAAGAACTCTCCGCCCTTCGCCTTGTAGTAGTCGTACTGCTCCTGACGGGAAAAGCGGTCTGCGCCCTTCCTCTCCGAGTCGTGGTTGCCGAATGTCACGCAGAACGGAATGCGGTGTTCGCGGAAAAGCCGGATCAGCGGATCGACCGTCGTCTCAAAGCCGCCACGCGCGTTCACGTCGCCATCCTGCCCGCTGACATTGTCGCCAGTGAGGACGAGAAGCGACGGACGGAACTTTGCGAAGGCGGCGCGAAGCGTCTTTTCGACGCGCGGATGGAGCTGGCCGTCGGCCGGCTTCAGATGGAGATCTGCAAGCTGCAGGAAACGAAACTCCCCGTCGTCTCCGAACTCAAGGCGTGGAGCCGCGAAGCCCTCCGCCTTTTGCTCGCTAGAAGAAATGCATCCGCCCAACGCGGCAAACGCCATCGCATTGCCGATGAACCCTCTTCTGCAGACCATGTTAATGCCTCCTTGTTTTCAAATCCCCTCTTACGCCTTGCGGACAATGCCTGCGCCGAGACGCGAAAGCTCCGTCTCGACGGCGACATAGCCGCGGTCGACTGTCTCTGCGCCGAGAATCGTCGACTCGCCCTTCGCAGCGAGCGCGGCAATCACGAGAGAGATGCCGGCACGGATGTCGGGCGAAGTCACCGTTCCGCCGCAGAGCTGCGAAGGCCCCGTCACGACGACGCGATGCGGGTCGCACTGCACTATCTTCGCGCCCATCTGCCGCAGGTGGTCGACGAAGTAAAGCCGCGACTCGAACATCTTCTCGAAGAAAAGGCAAGTGCCGCGCGTCTGCGTCGCAAGCACTATCAGAATCGACATGAGGTCCGACGGAAACGCAGGCCAGGTGCCGTCCGCCACGGACGGAATCGCGTCGCCGAGATCGTATTTCATCTTGAGGCGCTTCTTCGGAACGTAGCGGAGAGTCCGCTCCTTTGCGTCTATCGTCCACGTCACGCCGAAGCGCGCAAACGCCCCTTCGAGAATCTCGAATGGAGCGGGGTCGACGCCGGTAAGCGTGAGCTCGCCGCCCGTCACCGCCGCAGCGACGATGTAGCTCCCCGCCTCGATGTAGTCGCACCCTACCGTCGCCTCGCAGCCGTGCAGCGACTCCACTCCCTCGACCTCGATCCGGTTCGTGCCGGCGCCCGCGATCTTCGCGCCCATCGCATTGAGCATCGTCGCGAGGTCGACGATATGCGGCTCACACGCCGCGTTGAAGATGACCGTGCGCCCGCGTGCGAGGACGGACGCCATGAGGATGTTCTCGGTCGCAGTGACCGACGCCTCGTCGAGAAGAATCTTCGCGCCCTTGAGCTCGCCCTTGAAGCGAAGCGTCTTCCTGCCAGCGACCGTCTTCTCGGTGGCCAATCTGGTCGCCCCCGGGCGGCGGCAGAGACGCGCGTCCGACGCGGGCGAGGAGCGGCCCCGCGAAAAGGAAGCTCGTCCTGATCTTCGCGGCAAGCGCAGCGTCGATTTTCGCCGTCTTGACCTTGGGAGTGCAAAGCGTCACCGTGCCCGCCTTCGCGTCGCGCGTCACCTTCGCGCCAAAGGACTTCGCCGCGTCGAGCATTGCCGCGACGTCGGCTATGTCGGGAACGTTGCAGATCGTCACTGGCTCGGGGGTGAGAAGCGAGGCGGCGATCATCGGCAGCGCCGCGTTCTTGTTGCCGGACACGCGGTGCGTTCCGGAAATCGTCCTCCTGCCCTGTATGACGAAGCGGCTCACGACAGCGCGTCTATCTTGCGCGTCTCGCCGAACACCACGAGCTTGTCGTCCGGCTCGAGCTTGTCGGTCGGCTGCGGTATGACGACGTTGCGCGGCTTGTTGGAGTCGGCACCGGCACGACGTATGCAAAGGATTGTTATCCCCGACTTCTTGCGGAGATCGGCTTCGGCGAGCGTCTTGCCGCGGGAATCGTCGGGCACGTCGATCTCAGCGATGGAGTAGCCCTCGGTAACCTCGAGGAAGTCAACGACATCATGGTTCGAGATCGCGCGCGCGAGACGGTGGGCGCTGTCGCGGTCGGGATAGACGACGCTGTCGGCGCCGATTCGCCGCAGTATCTTTCCGTGAAGCTCGCTCGTCGCCTTCGAGACGACATTGGGAACGCCAAGCTCCTTGCAGTTCGCCGTCGCCATCATCGACGCCTCGATGTTGGAGCCGATCGCGACGACCACTACGTCGCATTCGCCGAAGCCGGCTTCCGCGAGGACATGGGGCTGGGTGGCGTCGCCCTGGAGGGCCGTCGCGAACTCCGACGCGCTCTGCATCGCCGGACGATTGCGGTCGATGAGGATCACTTCCGCGCCCGCGTTTGCGAGCGTTTCCGCGAGGCTCATGCCGAAACGCCCCGCGCCGATGATTCCAATGCGTTTCATGCCGTGTATTTTACCATAAATTCCACGGCATGAGGGCGACTACCGTATCGTCGAGTGGTACTCCTGCAGCGACTTGACCTCGCCCTTGCCGCCCATTGCGGCGGCAATGCCCTCGACTGCGGCCTGTGCGGCAGAAAGCGTGGTGAGGTACGGGACCTTGTACTTGATCGCGGCCTGGCGGATGCGGCAGTCGTCCGCGCGGGCGTCGCGACGGCCCGAAGGCGTGTTGATGATGAGCTTGACCTCGCGGTTC
>CADCGZ010000092.1 GCA_902801025.1 uncultured bacterium
GGCGCTCCCAAGAAGGTCAAGGAAGCCATCGCGAAGGACGAGGCCGAGAAGATCGCCGAGCAGCTCAAGAAGGCCGGCGCCGAAGTCGAGGTCAAGTAATCTCGCTTCGACCTTTCAAGGTCACGAAAAGGAGCGCGGCACATTCGCCGCGCTCCTTTGTTTTCTCCGCTTCAAGATGGAATGGATTTTGACATGCAAAAAATTTTCAAAAAAATTTTTTCTGTTTCCACTTGCGCTTGAAGAAAAAAAATTGTATCATTCAACCAGAAGCCGCGGTAGTTGCGATCGTCTGACCGCGCCGACGGTTTCTAAATTACAAAAGGATCAAGACATGGCTACTACCAAGAAGGCGGTTAAGAAGGCGGTTAAGAAGGCTCCTGCGAAGAAGGCGCCTGCTAAGAAGGCCTGCAAGAAGTGCTGCGCGAAGAAGGCGGTTAAGAAGGCGCCCGCCAAGAAGGCTGTTAAGAAGGTTGCCAAGAAGGCCAAGAAGTAAGAGAGGCGGTTCTGAAGACCGCACTGCGGCGCTTGAGGTTCGAAATGCCTCAAGCGCCTTTTTTTTCCACGGTGTGTTTTGGTATAATATGGACAAATGAACGGCAAGAAAGAGTGGTATGTGAGGATGAGCGACGGCAACGTCTACGGACCGGCAGACGTCGCGTCGCTCGTGAGCTGGGCGGAAGACGGACGTATCGATCCGTCGTCGTCGCTTTCGAAAGACAGAATAAGATGGACGCCTGCGCAGCTGATGGACGAGCTTGAAATGAAGTGGCTCGTCGAGCTCGAGCCCGGGAAACCGCTCGGTCCGTACAACAGAAAGTATCTTGTCGCGTCTATCGCTGATGGTTCGCTGCCCGCGGACGCGAAGGCGTATCGTCTGCACGAGTTTCCGATCGACGAGGATCCGCCGCCGACGATTGTCGAGAAGGAAGTGATAAAAGAAGTTCCCGTCGAGAAGATAGTCGAGAAGATTGTCGAGGTTCCGGTAGAGAAGATCGTCGAGAAAATCGTCGAAGTCGAAAAGCGCGTCGAAGTTCCCGTCGAGAAGATTGTAGAGAAAATCGTGGAGGTCGAGAAGCCGGCGCGTACAACGGTCGTAGTGCCTGAGGTTGTCGAGCCAGCGGGCAACGAACCGCCGCGCCGCAAAGGCGGCGCCGGGATGTTTGGCGACGTCGGCAGGTCCGGACTCGAGGCGCTCGAGCAGGCGGCGCGTCGTGAACTCGCGGCGGCCGGCAAGTCAAGGTTTGGATTTTTTGGGAGGAAGAAATCATGAGCCAGTGGTACCTCAGGACGCAGGACGAGACATTCGGACCTGAAAGCGAAGAGAAGCTAGTCGAGTGGGCGCGTCTCGGCAGAATACAGCCAGGGCAGGAGATATCGGAGGACAACGAAGTGTGGCGTCGCGTCGAGGACGTGCCGTTTCTCGACATGCGCTTCTCCATCGATCTTGGCGATGGGAATCCGCGCGGGCCGTTCAACCGCGCCGCTGCGGAGGCGCTTCTCGCGAGCGGGCGCCTCCCGCCGACGGCGACGATGGTAGAGTCGCGCGAGCCATTCGACGCGCCCGCGCCGATCGACGAATCCGAGCCACAGTCAGAACCCGAGCCGCAGCCAGAACCTGCGCCGCAAGTCGCCACGTCGCAAGTCGAGTCCGAGCCAAAGGTCGTCGAGAAAATCGTCGAGGTGCCTGTTGAGAAGATCGTCGAGAAGATCGTCGAAGTCCCTGTCGAGAAGATAGTGGAAAAGGAAGTCGTCAAGGAAGTCCCCGTCGAAGTTGAGAAGATCGTCGAGAAGGAAGTGGTCAAGGAGGTCCCTGTCGAGGTAGAAAAGATCGTCGAGAAAGTTGTAGTTGACGAGACGCGCGTGAAGGAGCTCGAGGAAATGCTCGCCGCCGCGACGCGCGTCGCAGGCGAAAACGAAAAGGCGACGAAAGACGAGAAGGCCGTGAGCGAGAAGCTTCGCGAGCAGGTGCGTTCGCTCGAGGACGAGCTTCGGCGCCTCCCGCAGACGGCGAGCGAAGTCGCCGACATCCAGGCCGCAGTGTATTCGATAATGACCTCCGAGGCCGAGGAGCTTGCCGCTGTCATCGAGGCAGAGAAGAAGGAGGCCGACGAGTTCCGTCGCCGTCATGAGGAGCGCGCAGACAAGCTCTTGGAGCGCCGCCGACTGCTGCTGAAGCGCGCTGGCACAAACATCGAGGACATGACGCGCCGCGCGCTCGTGGAGCGTCCTGAGGATCCGCGCATGGCGCAGATGCGCAAGGAGTACGACGCGTTCCGCCAGCATGCCGAGAAAACGGCGCTCGAGTCGGAGCGCAAGATACGCGAGCTTACCGATCAGCTGAGGACCAGCAGGGCCGAGACTGCGCGCGTTGCCGAGGGGATGCGCGACATTACCCAGATGCGCGCAGAGATCGAAGACTTGCGGCTTCGTCTCCAGCAGCGCGAAAAGGAGCTCCTTGAGTCGAAGCAGGCGAACGAGGTGCTTCGCCAGCACCAGGCTGCGAGCCAGCAGGCGCTTATGGCGCGCCTCGCCTCGCTCGAATCGCCGTCGATAGGCACGTCTTCCACGCTTGCGACTAACCAGAGCAGGGAGGCGAAGCTCGTCAAGCTTCCATCCTGGATGCGGATCGGCAAATGACGGCGGCGATCCTTCCTTTTCTCGCAGTCCTCTCGATATGGGACTATCCTGCGCGCCAGCCGCAGCACGAACTGCTGCGCGCCGAGTTTGTGCAGGCGGTTCGCGCCGGCGACACTAAGAAGATGGAGGAGTCGTCGAGGAAGGGAACCGAGCTTCTTCCAGACGACCCGACGTGGGCCTACAATCTTGCGTGTTCGCTCGCGTACCGCGAAAAACCGGACGAGGCGCTCGACCAGCTTGAGAAGGCGATCGACCTCGGCTTTCGCGATGCGAGCGCGATTGCTGTCGACAGCGACCTGAGGCGCATCTCGTCGAACCGCCGTTTCAAGGAACTCGTTGAATATGCGAAGGAGAGCGCCGGCCGTCCGATCATGCTTGGTCCGCTCGCCGTCGCAGACGCGACGGGAATCGTCGGCGAGTCGCTTGCGCTTGGCGAGCAGAACATGCTATGGGATTTCGACAACGGTTGCTTCGTCGCAAAAATGAAGCTTGCGCCTGGAGTCGTCGACGGCAACTCTGGCGACCTCTACATGAACCGCGACGGCGGGCATTCGCGCCTCGTCGTCACGAACTATCCCGGCGTCACCGAGGTGAAGCTCGACAAGACCGGCCGCGAGAAAAAGCTCGACCTCGACTTCCCGAACGTGCGCTTCCCCTATCCAGTGTTCGGCAACTGCAGCCGCGCGTATCTCGGCGACGACTTCTGGCGCTCCATTCCGCGCGCGATGATGACGACGTCCGCGCGTAACCTTCGCACGATGGTAGCGCTCTACATGGACAACCAGGTGTGGGTGTTTCCTGCGAACGCGGACTTCCCGCCTGTAGGCACGAACGGAGACGTGTTCGTTTCCGTCGCTCCGTACTGGCTCGTCACGCAGGGACGCAGCTGGAGCGACCAGTACTACCTTCGCGCCGCGCTTGACGCGAGCCGCTCGTTTGACCAGGCGGTCAAGCGCGAGATAGTCGGGCGGCGTCTTCTCGCCCCGACGATCATGACTCTCATTAGGAAGTCGCTGAAGGGCGTGAAGGACGAAGACGACTATCTCACCGACAAGGCGCATCCGACGTGTCTCCCGCCGAACGGGCTCGACCTCGCACGGCTCAAGAAACTCGCGGCCGACATGCGCGCGACTGCGATTCCGCCCGTCGTGCGCATAGTGCGGTTTGGTGCGCCAGTGGAGAAGAAGCCGGAAATCCCCGAGCTTACTTACCTCACGCCTTTCGCGGCGGCATTTGTGCTGCGTTCGCCTGACGTGAAGCGCTCGTTTGCCTTTGTAGTAGACGGAGCTCCCGAGGTTGCCTATCGAATCGTTCACGATCCCGCCGGCGCGGCGAAGATCGAGGAGCAGAAGGGCGTCGCTGCGCTTGTGTCGATCGATCGCACGAAGCTCTCGGGAACGACGCGCGTCGATCTTGCAGTGTTCGGTCGCAAGCCCGGCACTGGCTGGGGCGCGCCGACCTACGTGTCCTTTTCCGTCGTCGACATGGATGCGCCATATTACGATCCGGCGCTCGTGCCGCGCACGGAGGCGAAATGAAATTTGTCCTCGCTCCGCTCGCCGGCTTTACCGATGCCCCGTTCCGGCGGCTTTGCTTTGAGGGCGGCGCTGATCTTTCCTACACCGAGATGGTTTCCGCCGCGGGGCTCGCGCACGGCTCGTCGCCGACGCGCCATCTTATGGAGACGATGCCCGGCGAGGGGCCTGTCGCCTGCCAGCTTTTCGGTGCGCGTGAGTCTGATCTCGCTTTCGCCGCGCGCGAGGCGACGGCATGCCGCGCGGACGACGGCTCTCCGCGCTTCGTCGAGCTGAACCTGAACGCCGGCTGTCCGATGACGAAGGTGACGCGCGAAGGGGCTGGGGCGAAGCTTGCGGAAGACCCCGAGAAGGTCTATCGGCTTCTCAAGGCGATGGTCGAGAATACAGATCTCCCCGTGACGCTGAAGACGCGGCTTGGGCCTCATCCGCGCCGCAGGACGGTGTTCGAGCTTCTTGACGCCGCGGAGCGGGTGGGCGCGAAGGGCTTCATTCTCCACGCGCGCTACACTTCGCAGATGCATGGCGGCGAAGTTCATCTTGACGAGCTTGCCGAAGTCGTCAGTCGCGCGAAGATTCCCGTCACGGGTAACGGCAGCGTCGTAGACGCGAAGAGCGCGGCGGCGATGGCGGCGACGGGAGTGGACGCGATCATGGTCGGACGCGCCGCGCTTGCCGCCCCGGCGATTTTTGCCGCGCTGAAGGCGGGTGGTGACGTGCGGCGCGCGGTTTGCGGCGAGCAGAACGAAGTCGTGCGGAAGCATCTTGGCTATTTGCTGGAGTTCCGCCGTCAGCTTGCCGAGCGCTTCCCCCGCGACCATATTCCTTCCGAGGATGCGTTTGCGTCGGTCAAGATGCATGTCCATCTTTTCCGCTATTTCAACGGCCGTCCTGGCGCCGCGGCGCTTCGCGCCCGCCTCAATTCCGTCCGCACTCTCGCCGAAATCCTCGCCGCAATCCAGAATTTCTGACATGCGGCGCGAGCGCGGAGGGGCGAGTTTCGGCTTAGGGCTCGCTAGCTTTGCCGCGGATACGCGGCAAAGCTCCGGCGAAAAAGCCGGTGGCGACATCGATTTCGCGGTCTTTCACATTTTGCCAGTGCCGTCAAGCCTCTCGGCAAAATGACGACGCGTCGAAATCGGGTCGCTTCCGTCTTTTTCGACCCCCTCCGCTCCCGCGCCCTAACGCTAACTGACGCTACGCCGCCACTGACTCTATTTGTCCCTAATCCGCCCCTGCCACTTCCTCGCGGTAAATCCGTCGCGATTTCGTCCGCACCGTAATCTCATTTCGCTGTGCTTGATTTTGCCGCGGCAGTTTCGGTATAATACCCCAAACACCGTTGAGAATGAGGAATGTGAAAGAAGACATCGAAATGAGCGATGAAAAGAGCAGCGCCAAAGGGGTGTCTCCACGTTTGTTTAAAACAGGTTTTTGAAGTGACACGAAAAGAGAAATGGGAACACGCCATACCGATGGCGTTGGTGTGTGCGGCGACATTCGTTGCCGGATTTGTGAACGCGATATGCCTTTCTATAATGCAAGACGATCCGTTCATCAACTTTACGAACTCCGCCATTGGAATATGGTTGTTTGTCGCTGTTCTGCCGTGGCTGATTGTTCTGTGCGGGAGGAGGTATGTGACGGCGGTTGCCTACATTCTTGCACTTGGTGCGTTCAGTGCCTATACTGCGCTTGATGCATACACGTGGGAGGCACCAGAGGATGAAAGAAATGGGGCGCATGTCTTTTGCGGCGGATTCGGAAAGGATTCGATGTATGATGCCGAGGACAACGACCTAGTGTTGACACTTCTGGCGTTTGACGAAGCATGTGACAAGACTTATGCGTCGGGAGAGATATCTAAAGTTCTTTTGGAAATTGCAAAAATTCCGGAAGACGAACGCAAAAAGCGTGGCGACAGCCTTTTGCTGCATGTAGACACGCCAGATCCGCTGGCTCCGATGCTGGAGCCGCTTAAGCATCTCCGGGTCAAGGAGGGCTGGACGCTGGACTGTCGTGTAGAAGGTAGCGCCGACAGTGCCGCCAAGGCGAAGTTCTGCATGAGAAGGGGTGACGAGACGGCTGATGTAGAGTATGTCCTCGACGGAACGCCCGAAAGCGCCTGGGAGCGTGTGTTGATGGATTTTGCCGAGACACAGTTCTTTCTTGTCTGGCATGCCTGCGCAGCAGAGAGGAGCATTGTTACATCTGCCAAGAGGTTCAAGTTTGAGGCTCGCACGATGGAGGGAGGCGCAAAGGCGTGGAACAGTTTCTCGCCGTTGACGCGCTTGCGGCTACGCTGGAAAGACCTCAGACCGTCGGTGTCGGTCGAGGACGGGGTGGCGACAGTTTCGTTTTGCAGGTTCAGTCCGTTTCATGGTTTGGTTCGCATTTGTTGCAGGGTCGACCTCAAGACGGGCGAGATAAAGCCCGAAGATTACGAAATGCTGGCACATTATAATTGCGGTGTAATTTTCTAATTCGCTACGCACGAGTTTTTGCTAAACTGTTCCTGAAATGAAAAAGCCGCTGTCAGTCAAGATTGTTGAAGCCTTCGGGTGGACGTATGTCGCGCTCGCGGTTTTGGGTTTGCTTTGTGCGATCGTTGGCGTTGCCAGTGCGCCGATGCATCCGTTTGATCGTATTCTCATCTGTCTGTTTTGCCTCGCCCCGATTGTGTTGTTCGGCGGGATGCTTGTTTTCCTGCGACATGGGCGCCGCGGATGGTTTATTGTGCCGAATACGTTGCTGTTTGCGCTATTGTCGGCGGGCCTGGTTTTGGATTTACTTGAGCATTCTGCGGTTGGATTCGCTATAGCCATAGCGTTAGTCGTTTCTTTGCTTCTTCTGGTTGCTCCGCTCGTACTGCTCTACTTGCCGTCGTCTGCCCAGTGGCTTAAGGAAAAGGCGGAATCGTCGGCAGAGCCGAATGGGTGTCTGCCCGGTTCGGTCGGCTGCGCAACCATTTTGACGGCGCTTGCTGTGCTCGCGATATTGTTTGTGCCGTCAAAGGGCCGGATGGCTGATGGCAGGGTTTCTATTGTTTCAAAACAAGCCGGAGAATTGCTCTGGTGCATGACGCAAAACAATATGGACCATGAATCCGGCGAGGAATGGATCGCCCCGTCCAGCTGCACGAATTCGACCCAGTTTGTCCAGTTGCTGAATGCAACGCATGTCAAGGAGCTTCGCGAGGCGTACGGCTGGGAGCTTCGCGAGACGAACATCTGGTGCATCGCCGTCAATCCGCCTGAAGACGATGCCTTCCCGCTGATCTTCACATGCAACATTGATCCACGCGAACTTCTGTGTCCGCAGGATGAAAACCAGCCTTTGAAGCTGACTTGCCAGAAGGCGCGCGGCGGGACCTGCTTCGACATCTGCGAAAAGGCGGCGGTGATTGTCCGTGCCGGCGGCGCTGCCCAGATAGTGAAAAACCAATACTCAAGCCCGAATCGAATTTTCCCGAACGGCATCCCCAAGCCCGGCCCCGAAACCTACTTCCTGACCCCGACCGGCCGCGTTGACTTTGCTGAAAGGCAAGCGGCAGTTTGGCTTTCTATCCATGAATTCGCATCGAATGAGGATTCTGGCGATGTCTCGGTGAAATGGCGGGTGGCCTGGCCGGAGTCGTTGTCAGGTTTAAACAACGAGGGGCTCAGTTCTGTAAGGCGGGAAATCCTTCAGATGACCTTTGGCCCTGCGTGGAGCGATTTGAACCATGGCGACAAGACCTGGGTTCCTCCGCCGACCATAGAAGAGGCAGAGGAAGAGATCAAGCGTAAGCTTGAAGAGCCAGACATTGTATGGGAATTCTCGGGAGATGTCGAACTTGATAGGCCCTTCGGAGCATCACTGCAGGACGGCGCAGAATGGTATGCACGGCCTGTAATTGTCGCCAAAAACGAGGGGAATTCAAGTTTTAGGTGGGAATGCGGCTGCACCTACTATACGATTGCAAGGACATTCAGTATCCCAGATGGCAGGGAAATGACAGTTGATGATTATTTCGATCGCGGCAAAATGAAGGAACTGTCCGCTCTTGTGTGGCGCCGTCTTCTTGAGAGCGTGATTCCGTTTGATGATGAGACTCGCAAGGGCATGGGGCACAGGGACATCAATTTGCGTGACAGGAATTTAATCTTCATGCGTGTTATGAGTGGTGGCATTTGCTTCTATTTCGCACCGTACTCCATTTTCTCTGGATCGGAAGGCGTCACGAAGGCATTTCTGAAATGGGGAGAACTCTCTAAATTCAGAAAAAAGTGATTCCCTCACCGCGCATCCGACGAACCGCGTCGCCTTAGTTTTACCACGCGACTTGCCCCATGACAAATTTATGCGTCAGATGTCAGTTAGTATCTGTTGTGGTGGCTTGAAGGGGTTTAACATGAACAGTTGGGGACAGTCCCCGCAGAACCGTTGTAAAAAGCCTGTTTGCGTGTTATTGTCGGCTTGCGCATGCCAGATTTGATATAATGTAGACATGACGACAAAAGACTTTCTGAATGGCATTCGGCGGCGCATCGCGCAGGGAGAGTCTAAAAAAGACATCTACAATCAATACACGATGACCGAATGGGAGTCGTGCGTCACCCGTTTTCTGCCTACACAGGTGTCGCTGCGTAGCCGCAAGAAATGGGGATGGCTTAACAACATCCTTTTGGCCTGTCTCGCCTTGATTACTGTCTTCAAAGTGTTAGATGTGTTCTTTTTGACATCGGATTTGGGGAGCAATACTGGCCGATGCATCGTTCTCCTAATTGCGGCGGCTATCAATATCGCCATAATCGTCGCCATCGCCCGATTCAGCGGAATTGCCTATCTTCTTGCCATTTGCTTTACTGGCAGAGGAATTGCAAATATCTTTGAAGCAATGGGCAAGGTCAGCCTGTCATTCGACTTGGGATCGGCTATCTTTGTTCTTAATGCCGCCTTGGTGGTGTCTTCGCTCGTTCTTTTGCTGATCCTATACAAAGTGCTTCTGCCTAATACAAACTTCATACTCCAGCCGAAACGCAATGCTATGGGAAATCCTATTTTCGATGATTAATTCCAATGGAAGTGGGGATTGATCATTGAGATGCCTCATCGATCAGTTGGGGACAAACAGTTGATGATTTCAAGGAGTCAAGCATGTGGCCATTTGGTAAGATTGAGTGGAAGACAGTTAAAATGCCATTGTCGTTCTTGGATGCCCCGTCTGCGGCAGAGAGCATGACACTCGATTTTGAGGCGGTCGGGAATCCGGATGGACCGTGCAGGTTCTTTTTCGCAATATATTCGTATCCCGGAGGAGAAGCTTCTTTTGAAGATTATGAAAAACTGCGCAAGATGCTTCGGGGAGTTGAAGGTGCTCATGTTGATGTAGAGCTTAAGTTTAGAAATGGAGTGCTAAGGGACTTTAAGATGACACCAGGGGCATTGGCAGTGGCAACAGGGTGTGATGCTTGCAGGCGTTTAGAACTTCTTGGTTGGGGTATAAATGAAAGAAGCGCGAACAGAGGTAGCTTGTCAAATGGCAGTGGATCGGCGGGGACAGACCTAGCGGAACCCATAATACTTGGAAGACGAGAGGAGGATTGCTGATGAAGAGATTTGCATGGATCGTCGCCGTGGCTTGCGTTGCAGGGTGCTCGGGGCTACGGATCGCCGAATCAGTACCTGAAGGGCCGACGGTACTCGACATGCTGCCTGTGATCAGCCGTGGCGGGGACATCTACGGGAACGGCAATCGCGAACCTCTGGATTTGTCGCGGGAGATTTTGTCCGGACGCGTTTGCTGGAAGGGGCGGTATTGGGAACAGATCGGGCAGGAGAAGAAAGGTGAACTTCGCACGGTCCGGATAGATCCCGACGGCAAGGAGACCGTCCTTGAATCCGAACCCATCGACAAACCGATCTGGCCGAAGTTGTGGGATTCGCATTTCAGGCAGTTTCTTAAACATTCGGGACGCCCTCCGGCGTCTGTGAGCCGGGTTGAATTCAACCCGAAGGAGACGGAGGGCATAGTCTGGTTCGGAGACGAGAAGGTAATTGTCGACGACAGATTGCTGATGGACCTGTCGATCGGCAGTTTCACGAACTTAATCGCTACGGCCGACAAGATTGTTATCCGTGACGGCGGGCACGACTGCTGCGGTGCAAAGATCGACGAACAGCCGGTATTGTCTGTGGTGACGAATGCGTCTGAAATCGCGGAGTTCAACGCGCAGATCAAGTTCGCGGTAGATGATGACATGTCGTGGTGTATGTGCTGCGGGCATCCGGGCATCGACTGGTGGAAAGACGGACGGCGCATTGCCCTGACGTCTGCCCATCATGGCGATTCGCTGCGGTGGCGCGACTTCCCCTGCGACATGATGTTTACACCAGATTCCGCCAAGGCGCTCGCAGAGTGGTTTAAGGGTCGCGGACTTGGCGGCCATTGGGGTGGGTGTCGGTGAAAGACCCCGCGGAACAGTTGTAAAAGGCCTGTTTGCGTGTAGTTGCCGCGGCAGATTTGACGCGTGGTTGATTTTGGCGTGGCAGTTTCGCTATAATACGCCCCAAAGCCGTTGAGGATGAGGAAATTGCTGGAAAACAGCGAATGAAAGGAGCAGGGGTGTGATTGCGCGAATGATGTTTGTGCGGGCCGTCGTGGGAACGGCGATTGCGTGGATGCTTCTTGCAGAAGTGTGTGGGTGCAGGGAGCCGCTTGCTTCTGAAAGAACGGAAGCGTTATCTGCGACAGAGCCCCAGGAACAAGCAAAAGACGGTGATGCCACAGCGCAGTACAATCTGGGTATATGCTACTACAACGGCGACGGCGTTGTGATGGACAAAGCTGAAGCGGTTAAGTGGCTTCGCAAGGCGGCGGAGAAGGGGCATTTGCAGGCGCAGACTTTGATTGGCGCATTCTATTTTCAAGGCGACGGTGTTGCGGTGGACAAAGCTGAAGCGATTAAGTGGTTTCGCAAGGCGGCGGTTCAGGGATATCCGCAGGCGCAAAGTATTCTTGGCTCTTGCTATTTCAAAGGCGAAGGCGTTGCGGAGGACCAAGCAGAGGCGGTTAAATGGTTTCGCAAGGCGGCGGAGAAGGGGCATCCAGAATCGCAGGGGATGCTTGGCTTGTGTTATTTCAAAGGCGAAGGTGTTGCGGTGAACTACGCCGAGGCGGTTAAGTGGTTTCGCAAGGCGGCGGAGAAGGGGCGTCCAGAATCGCAGACTATGCTTGGCATGTGCTATTTCAAGGGGAAAGGTGTTGCGGTGAACTACGCCGAGGCGGTTAAGTGGTTTCGCAAGGCGGCGGAGAAGGGGCGTCCAGAATCGCAGACTATGCTTGGCATGTGTTATTTAAATGGCGAAGGTGTCGCGGCAGACAAAACTGAGGCGGTTAAGTGGCTTTGGAAGGCTGCAGAGCAGGGGTATCTGCTGGCGCAGGAAGAATTGGAGAAAATATCGGGGACAGTCCCCGCGGAACAGTTGTAAAAGGCCTGTTTGCGCGTTGGTGACGGCTTGCGCATGCCGCAAGGATCATGTGATCAAGTAGCCGATAGTAAAGATAATAACGAATACTGCCACCCCAAGCAATAA
>CADCGZ010000093.1 GCA_902801025.1 uncultured bacterium
GGCGCTTCAAGGGTGAAGAACTTTGCCGTCTTCTTGTCTGAAAGGACTTCTGCCTCAATCAATTTGGAAAACTCTTTCTCGGCCTCGGCCACGACCTTTGGCGACAGCACTTCACAAAGCGGCTTTCCAGACATTTCAAGCCGCTTGTCTTGTGCCTTGCCATCGGGCTTCGCGTCGCCCTTTGTCGCAGCCCGCCACTCGTCGCGACCATCAGATGACTTAAAGACACGATCTGAAAGCATATAGCCGCGATAAACCCCGCCTATCCCATGCGGATCGTCCGTCTGCGCGACTACATATTCCATTCCATCAAGCGCCGCGTCAAGATGGCTCTCGTCCGTCAAAAGAACGCCGTCTGCCTTAACGACGCGTAGCACCGCATCCTTTAGCGTCTTCTCCGTCGCCTCGCCTGTAGGCCAAACCACCGTCTCTCTCCCTGCATCGCCATGGTGCGCGTCACAGTAGGCCTTCCACGAACGCCCTTCACGCTTTCTTCCGTCTCGCGGCACAGTCGGATTGAACACAAACATTATCTTCGCCACGGCAGCTTCGGCATCAACCGGGACATCGGTAATGATGCTCATGCCGTTCTGCTTCCTTGATTGGCATGACTTCGCGGCAGACCCCGGCTGGAACAATTGCGGAATCGTCGGGACAATGCGGCATGGGCTCTTGTTTTCAGTCGAGTAAACCGCATCGAAAAGCCATCTGTCGCCCCCGACGTCAAGGGAATAAAGATACACGCGTCCGTCACGCGCAAGGCCGGTTATCTTGTTGAAGTCCAGCCGTTCCTCTTCCATGCGATTATGGTTTCTCGCTCGCGTTCCTTCTTCTGTAACGCAACGATAGGCGCAGACGGCGACCGATTCAGACCCAGGCACAAAAAGCAAGTCTCGCCCATACTTGTATCGCGCGTATTTCGGAATTGCAAGAAGGTAGTATTTCCCCTCGTCGCGCATTATTCGCACCGTATCTGCCGAGTATGCAACGCGATCCCCCTCGGTTCCGCGACGCGGCGCAGAAACCCTCTTTGCCGCGATCTTCACTTCCTTGCAGAAGCGCATCGTGTCCACCGAATCGCGTAACGGCGTTATCTGCGCGGTCTGGACGAGTCTTCCCGCCGTTGCCTTGCCGCCGTCAAGCCCAAGCCGATGCTCGAAGCCGATGGCAAGAGACAAGTCTGGCGCCATCCATAAAGCCCCATCGCCACGCCGCAGTCTCGATTACCGCACGGCCACCAACTCCCTCAATGCGCCTCAGCGCCTCTTCCCTGTCGATGCCGTTACGCGCCGCGACGGCATTTGCGGCGCGG
This sequence comes from uncultured bacterium, assembly GCA_902801025.1. Lineage (GTDB taxonomy): Bacteria > Verrucomicrobiota > Kiritimatiellia > RFP12 > UBA1067 > UBA1067. The sequence continues at coordinate 1,313 of CADCGZ010000093.1, forward strand.
CCAAGAAGCGTGTCTACCACAAGCTGCCGCTTCCGCTCTAACGCCTTTTGCGACTTCTGGCGAACATCCTCTACAATGGTCTTGCGGCCATCGTGCCGTATCTTCTTTGTGGCGAACTGAACCATTCGCCCAGGCAACTGGTAGCCGCGCAAAAGACCGCCTGGCGCGTCAATCTCCCTCTCTGGGAAAGTGACGTAGAATAGGGCTCGCATCACCGCAATGCGAAGCTCGTCTTTTGAATTTGCCGGAAGGACTACGCAGCCATTATTCTCGACCACCCATCTCGCCGCCTCAGCTGCCTTTGCCGGATCAGTCACCTCTATTCTCCGGCTAATCCATCCCTTGCCAACCTCAGATCTCGTCTCGACAAGGCGAGGCTTGGTTCTGTCACACGCCTCATACTTGCGCTTGCGCGGATTGAATGTCGCGCTCCAAGTCATGTAGAACCGTTCCCCCGCGCCATTTGGATCGTGAACATAAAACTCAAAGTTGCGAGAGATCGCCCCAAATCTCTCTGCGCTGTTTTTCTCGCTGGTAAGCGCGTCAAATATCGCGTCATCTTCCATTTCGAAGAGGCACATCATCTTGCCCAGCACCAGTTCCGTGATCATGTCCGCGTCAGTAGCCTGCCAGACAACGCCCTTCGCCCCTGAAAAAATCAACCGTTCGTATGGGTCGGAGCCATACGCCGGTTTCTCGATGATCTGCCAGCCATGCCACCCTTCCTTCATCATCACGGCGACAAACTTGCGACCATTCTTCCTGAGAAAGATCACGCGAGAAGTCCTGTGCTTCTTCGCCGCACAGTCAAAGCCCATCATGGGGCTTCCAAACGACAGCCGAACATCCTTGTATGGGCTTGCCGTCTTGGAGTTCGCCAACCATATTGCGAAACTACGCCACGCCTTGAACCACCTCGGAACGGCCGTCCACTCGCCCTTGCCATTTTCGTCGAACTTCTCGCCAAGATATTGCGCGGCAAATTCCTTGAGTTTGTGCGATGGAGTTTTCTTCCAGCCCTTCGCCCTCATCATTTCCAACGCCTCGGCATGAGTTTCAAACCGTTCAAGGTCGTAGTTGAAGAACTTTCCAATCGTCGCCCTCGTCGGTTCCACTGGCCTGAGCGCCGTGGAGAAGTCGGCATGGCATGACCACAGCCCCACGGCTTTTTCGGGGCTTCTTATTTCAAGGAACCTGTCGGTTTTTTCTTTCAGCTTGTTCTGCCGCATGTAGCAGTCTGCTCTTTGGATTGCTTGCTGTTGAGTCAAATTTTATCATTCTACACTCAGCAACGTCAAGCGGTCGCGATGTTACTTCCCCGCCTCAACCGCCAACCGCCTGAAAAACAGGCGTTCCGTGGGGTGTGTCCCCATCCAGACTTCCATATTACGCCTCAAGGCAGAACATCATTAGCGGATTCTGCTTCGCAACATCGGCATGGCTTGCGATAAACGCGCGGTTGTTCGCGACCATTTCGTCGAAAGTCACAGGCTCGAAGTTGTTGACGTCCGCTCCGGCATTGAGCATCCGGGAGCGTCGGGCAATCAGCGGCCAGTAGTCGTCCCTCACGTTGTTGTGGATGTGTCCGTAGACCATGTAGCCCCGACGCGCCTGCGGATAGGAAAGCATCGGATAGTGGCAGAGCGTCAGAACCCTTCCGTCGACCTCGACTTCCTTGAGAGTCTGGACGCTTGCGAAATATTCGGACGCCACCACCCTCTTCATCCACGTATGGTCGTGGTTCCCGACGATGAGGTGCTTGCGTCCGTTGAGCGCCTTCAGGATCGGCTCGACCTTCGCCGCCCGGAAGAACAAGTCGCCGAGTATGTAGACTGTGTCGTCAGCCTTCACCTTTGCGTTCCATTTGGAAAGCAACGCCTCGGTCGGCTGCAGAGGCGGATGATGTTGAAATGCCCGAAATGCTGATCTGACGTAAAGAATGTCATAGATCACTCCAGCGACGAAATGAATGCGGTGATAGATGCAGCCGCCTCTTCTGGCGGCACATCAAGCCATGCATTGACTGGCCTTGATAGATTTCGCCTTTAGCACAATGTCATGCGCTATCTTGGCGTACGCGGTGTCGTCAGAATATCCGATGGCAACAAGCCTATCTCTGAAAACCGTAAAATTCATCACAACACCTCCTTCTTTATTACATCGAAAATAACATCTCTCTTTGGAAATGTGTCCAGGTAGTCCTCCATCTTTGCGGGATACAACGCGCCAGCCTCTTTGCGATAGTTGCCTATGACTTCATGATAGAGATCAAGCGGCATTTTCGTCCTCATCCTGATCGTTTCTATCAGCAGTCTCTCCTTGTCGTATATGCGAAGATTCATGCCGTGTAAATCTGCACTGACCACGCCGATGCTCCCAGTTCCCTTTGGAACGAAATATTCAACAACGTTAACGTCCTTTATCTTCGTTCCCCCGCGTTCGACCGCAAGGTGAATCCTGTCGGGGACATTGTCCGTAAGACCGTAATAGTAATAGGCGCTGAGCATTGTGACTACAGCCATCGGATACTTCATAAGCAGAAGTTCAACATCGCGGTAGCGTTTTCCATCGGAATAGACACCGTGGGCAACTTTGCGAAGCTCCCCTTTTCGGATTGCCTGGGTAATCCGGTAGAAACTGCCATACTTGGCAATGCATTCTAATGTAGTCATCAGCATTTAATTTTCAGCCCTCAAATTCTGACTTTTGTAGGTTGGTATTCAAATTATACCAAAAAGTGCCGCCGTTGTGTCAACGTGACTGATCTGTTAGCCGACATCTCTATAAACTGTGAAGTCCAGAAGCAAATGCAAGTTTCTCTTGCGTTTAGTCCTTGAGAATACGGGGTGGGATTGAAAGGCAGGATATTTCCCATCATTCCTTCCGAGGAAGGAAACCCGTGTTTACTTTTGGACAATGCTGCCCCGTCGCAGTTTTGTCAACTCCGATCAGCAGGGCTCTCGCTACCGCTCCGCAGAATCGTACTTGCTTCGCAACAATCATTCCCGTCCCGCTGAATTATGCATGCAGTCTTTGAGCTGGAGGAAGTTTCCTCCAGACCTCCTCTACAGCGTCGGCATGGCCTCCAACAGACTTCAACACATGGGAACCAAGATTTGATATACTGTCGCCGACATGAAACTGAAAGACGATCCAAAAGCCTATGCCATAATGGGCTGTGCCATGCGGGTTCACGACACCTCTATCATGTGATCAACTCCGATGGTTGGGGTTCTCGCTACCGCTTCACTGCTTCGCGCTTTTCAACCACGATCAATTGACTCCATTCATAGTTTTTATAGCGGCCTTCGGCCGATTTATGCGACGCAGTCGCATCCCAAAACACTTCTGCCGATACATATACAGTCGTTGTGAAGTGCGAAGCTGCGGAGCGTTAGCGGGAGCCCAAACGCTCGGAGTTGACTTCAAAGATCGAATGGGCGCAGGTAATCCACTATCTCCGCGCCACGCGGATTCCGTATGCGCTGCTGATCAACTTTGGACGATCCGAAATACAGTACGAAACGTTCGACCTCGCAAATCTACCGTCCATATAGTCGCAGTCGAACATATCTCAATCCAGCCGTCCTCCAGCAACGATCGGAAATCTGCCCTGGCTGGACGGATTGGTAGTTGCACACTCCCAACCTGCCGAAGGCAGCCCAAAACACAATTCAAAGCCTTGAAATGCCGTTGAGGCATCGCGAAGCTGCGGAGCGGTAGCGAGAGCCCGAACGCTCGGTGTTAACTTTCTTGCGTTTACTTCCAGAACTTGCATTCAGTTTTGAACACGACGACTATCTCTATAAACCAGTTTTGCGGCGGGTTGCGGGGGCTTGCGCGGGGTGGGGCGGGGAGAGCGGCGAAGGCGCAGGAAAGCATAGTGTTTACTGGGGTTTTGCGAGGATTGCGGGAATTGTCGCGGAGTATCGAAAAGTTGTCGATTGGTTTGAAGGGCTTGCGCGGTTTTTTGAGGGGCTGAAAATCATACCTCTAATGGGTCTATGCGGGACGCCCTTGCCGCTGTTTTACGGCAGAGTAAACCAGTGTGACTGCCACTTTGTGCAGTATAAAGCGGTATGCTTTCAGGCGTCGCCAGCCACACATATTTGCGACTGGCGGCGGATGAAATGCCCCCTACAACTCGGCAAGGATTCGCGCACGCTGGGCGGAGTACTCGTCCTGGGTGATCAGCCCCTGGGCGAGGTACTTGTCGAGCCGCTTGAGTCGCGCAGGAACGCCGCCCTGTCGCGGCACGGCGCGGGGCGGGGTGACGGTCGTTCCGAGGGAGGGAAGCGCCACAGGAGGCACGGCGGCCGCTCCTGTGCCGATTGCCGGGATTGCCGCCACCGCCTGTCGCAGAACATCCTCGTTCTCATGGTAGTAGTGCCGAGTCATCGCCGTCGAAGAATGGCCGACTATAGCCTGAACGACTGGGAGAGGGACGCCAGCATTGGCGGCAAGGGAGACGAATGTGTGGCGGAGGGAGTGGAAGGTCGCCTCCGGGGTGCGGGTTCGCCGCCCTTCTATCTTCACGCTTGTCTCGATATGCGCCGCCTTGAAGATCAGCTCCAGCCCGTGGCTGATCCGCCACTTGCTGGTCTTGTACCAGTCAGCAAGCGTAGGGTTGACGAAAGCAGCCGCCGCACATGCCCGGCGTTCGTGGTCGCTCACCAGCGCTATCTCCAGCTCCGCCTTTAGCTGAGGATGAATCGGAATCGTCACCGGCTGGCCGTGTGCGTGCTTGCGCGTCTTCGTCGGAATGAGCTGTATCACCCCGCGTTCAAGGTTGACCGAGTTCCAAGCAAGGCAACAGCAGTCTCCGAGGCGGAGGCCAGTGTAGATTCCGATTGTGAATAGACGCTTCCACTCGCCGCCCGCCTTCGTCGCCGCCTTCATAAGCCGCTCGATTTCGTCGAGGGTCAGCTCGCGGCGGCTATGGCAGTCGTCGGCGTGAAGCCGCACCCCCTCCCACGGATCATCGACAAGCCCAGCCTTTGCTGCAAGAACATGAAAAATCTCACGCAAGACGCAGATGCGGGCGTTGTAGGTCGAGGCACAGACCTCGGCTCGGATGCAGGCGAGATATTCCGCTATCGCCTCATGCGTCACCTCGGCGAGGTTGCCGATTTCAAGATGGTGGTGCTCCATCCAGCGGGCGAAGTCCATCCAGACAAGCCGCTTCGCGTTGAGCGTCGACGGCGCGAGGTCGCGCCTGTCGGGAGACTTCACGTACTCGAGCCAAACGTCCGCGAGAGGCAGACGCCGCGATCCAAGCCCCAGCGGGCTCAAGAACCTCTCTAAAAACTTCTCGGCCTTTTCTCTGTCGGTCGTCCTTGTCGAGCGGCTGTACCGCTTGCCCTTGATCCCGACTCTCATCGTCCACCGCCCGCTCTTTTCGAGTTGAAGGCTACCCATCCCTTTTTCTCTTGCCATCGTTTCTCCTTTTAGAGTTTCAAATAGGCAAATATTCTACCCGATTCTACCCTTCGTGCCCTGCACTTTACTGCACCATCTCTGCCATCTTGAAATCACAAGGGACTTATATTTCAGCCTTCTACCCAATTACGAACGCTGTCGGATATGCCGGGGGCGCAACCGGCGCGAACAACAACTTTGTGACCGTACCTTTTGCAAGCGTCGGTTACAACACCTCTGATATTCAGCAGTTGAAAATATCCGGTGACAGTGTTGGCTGGGGGTCGGAAACTTTTGGTGTTTGGGAAGGCCTCCCCACAGTAGTCGAGGGCTCTGCATTCGTATACTGGGACGCAAGTATGGACCCCTTGGGCGAAGCGACTGAGTGCTATTGGGCCGATGAAGGTTTCAATAGGGCATCGTTCTCGATAGCTCCTGGGCAGGCCGTTGTCATTGACTGCGCAGAAGACTTGACCTTGACTACTGCAGGGCAGGTGTCCGCTGAAGATGTGTCGTTCACTACCATTGCAGGCAACAACTTCACGGGAAATCCCTTCCCCGCCCCAATTGACATTCAGGCAATTAAAATTTCTGGCGAAAGTGTTGGCTGGGGAAGCGAAACATTTGGAATCTGGGAAGGTCTGCCGACGGTAAAGGAAGGCTCCGCGTTCGTATATTGGGATGCTAGCATGGACCCGACAGGCGAAGCCACGGAGTGCTATTGGGCTGATGAGGGCTTCAACAAAGTTTCATATTCGATTCCGTCTGGACAGGGTGTTGTTCTTGACTGCGCCGAAGGCCTGACGGTTACAATCGATGCGCCCTTTTCTCTCTGAATTTTGTAGTCGGCAAGGGGTCGGCTGCTAAAAAAACAAAAAAAGGAAAACAAGTCAAATGAAGAAACTACTAATTATTGCGGCTTGCGCAATGCTTGGCAGCGCAGTGAATGCGGCCGCTGTTGGCTGGACATTGGCAACAGGCTCGACGACATACGGAAACGATGCATATCAGTTTTTCGTAATCGGGCAGAATGGGGCAACGTCAATTGCAACTATTACGGGATTGCTCGATGCGGGTTCCAGCACAGCAAGCTATGCCTTCGGTGCTGGTAAGACTGCTGCGAACGGTTCAGCCAGCGTCACGTTTGGCACATCGGGGAAATCACTTGATGCAGGTACTTATGAGTCGTTCTTCGTGCTGTTCGATTCTGACGCTCCTGTAGCTGGTTCTGCGAAGTATGTGGTCGTTTCCGGCCCTGCGACGCTCACTAAGACTATTGGAACCTCGACGGCAAGCGTAACATTCACATCAGGCAATGTTTCATCCATTGTTGGCAACGCCAGCAACTGGCAGACCTACGGCGCTCCTGAACCGACGAGCGGGCTTCTGCTCCTCCTCGGAGTTGCGGGTCTCGCGCTCAAGCGCAAGTGTGCTTAATCGCGCTCTCGCGTAAACGAAGCAAAGCCCGTCCGAGAAAATCGGGCGGGCTTTCAATTTTTCAAGGAGAGCCAATGAGGTGGCGTGTAACATTTCGCGACAAGGATGGACAGCAAACGGATGACGTGTTCGAGGCGGCAAGCCGCACCGAACTATTCAAGGTGCTGTCCGCCAAGGGCATAAGCGCCGTGCGCATTGAGGAGTACGACGGCAAGAAGCGGAGCGCACACATGCCTCGTACAAAGACGCAGTCGCATTTCAAGGTATGGCTCTTTGCATTGGCTATTGCCGTATTAGCTTCCGGTGGGTTCTTGTGGCTCATAAGCGGCAAGAACAGGGGCAAGCCTGATAAGGACGACAAGTCCGAACGCCCATCAAAGGCCTCGACTGTTGCGCAGCCTGTGACCAAGACCGTCAAAACCAGTGAGGAGCAGGTTGAGTCTGAAAAATCCGAAAAGCCCGAGCTTCCTCCGTATGTGAAGAAACCGGGACAGATGCAGCTGCCCAACGGAAAGATACTGACCTTCCCAGCGCCAAAGGAAGGCGAGACACGAAAGGTCTATGCCTATGGACACATGTACGAGTGCGACAGCGAGGGCAACTTCCGCGACATCACTCCTCGCAAGCTTTTCCACACGGCGTTCGAGGGCAACTTCCTCGGACTTGCAGTTGAAGACAAGCCGTTCATTCCAGCATTTCTCAAAGGCCTCGATCAGGACGAGGTTAAGAAGATTCTGGAGAAGAACTATCAACCTATCGGTGACGAGACGGAAGAGGAGTGGACGCAACTAAAGGCATACGACGACATGCGCTGCGCGGCACTTCAGTACATGGAGGAAGGCGGAACCTTCGACGAGTTCGTAGACTATTTCGCCAACCAGGTCAAGAAGGAGCGTCAGACACAGGCGATGTGCCTGCGCGAAGTCATGACTCTCTACAAAGAAGGCAAGATAGCCGAAGCCAAGGAAATGGCGGAGGCTGCCGCCGCGTTGAAGGAGAAGCAGGGGCTTAAGTCGTTCAAGCTTCCGCCGCACGTTCTCGAGGCATTTGACGCAATTCAATAACCATATCAATCACTACTACCATGAAGAAGCTTATAATCACTAAATAACCATATCAATCACTACTACCATGAAGAAGCTTATAATCACTACCATTTTGGCTGCGTCGCTGGTGTCGCTCGCCGATGAAGAATATGTCAGCCCGGTGACCGGGCAGCCTTTCGATCCGAACGGAAAGTTCACACTTGAGCAGATCAAGGCTCGCGACGAGCGCGTCCTCAAGAAGACGGGCGGCTTTATCCATCAGAAGGCCGAGGGGCCGCAGACGTTGCTCGTGGATGCCCGCCTGAAGCCCACGCTGACGCTCGACGAGGTGGCGAGGGTGTACAAACTTGCCACCCACCTGGAAGCGCAGGTGGCCAAGGAGACGCGCGGGGAGGCGAGCCCGCTGGCATTCGCCAAGGGACTG
>CADCGZ010000094.1 GCA_902801025.1 uncultured bacterium
TGTTTGCGCGTTGGTGACGGCTTGCGCATGCCGCAAGGATCATGTGATCAAGTAGCCGATAGTAAAGATAATAACGAATACTGCCACCCCAAGCAATAAGGCAATTAAGACCAGCATGAGGTGGTCGGAGTAGGCTTCTGACCTGAAGTGTTCCCATGCTGGCTTGTCTTCCATTTTCATCGCCATCGGCATGCAAAGAAATTCCCGTCCGCAAGTCGAGCACTTTGTACGCCCGAACCCATAAAAATTTGCCGAAAGCGCAAAGTGCGCTTTGGTTTCTGCGCGGCAATAGGGACATACGAATGTCATATGCGACATTATAGCATAACCGCTGCCTAAGGGCAATGTGCATTGCTCTGTTGGTGCGGCTTACGCGGTAAATTTGCCTCAGAGTTATTTGTTTACGGTGATAGAGTCAATTAGTGGCTGTTGTGGTGGCTTGAATGGGTTTAACATGTAATGAGGAAGCGGAGCGGCGTGCCGAGTGGCGAGCTGAGCGACACGAGACGGCTCGGTTCGGCGGATGCGCGGTGGTACACGTCGCAAGGCGAGAAGGCGGTATTCCGCCGACGAAGCATTGCGGCGCGTAACGCCGTGAAGACGACGGGAGAGACGGCGCGGGGAGCGGGAGCGAGGCCGAGGCGCGACGCTGCGCGACGAACTCGACCAGAGGTGCCATGCGCGGCTTTGTTTTGGGCCGATAGCCGGGCGGAACCCGCGAAAATGAGACGAGTCGCGCAGGACTGCGACCCGAAGGCATATATGTATATGTCGAGCGGTCGCAAGGACGCGCGAATCGGCCATTTCTCGTGGGCGAGCACGGTTGCCCGAAACAAAGCCGCACACTGGAAGGCAAACCAGCACTGAACATCGCCAAGTAGTCAAATACAACGCGAAGCAAAACCCACAAGCACAAAGTAACAACGAGTAATCACGATTGCATTTACATTCGCACTACTGAACGGAAATTTGCTATAATTTCCACGCTATGGAACAGGAAGAATCACCTAAGCTCGACCTCGGTTCGCTCGGGTCGTTCGACTTCACCCCCGATTGGGCGAAGAAGGACGCCGGAGTCACCGTAGGGAAAGTCCGTCCGGAGCGCGATCGCCCGGCGTTTGGAGACAAGAAGTCGTTTGGCGATAAGCGCCAGTTTGGAGAAAAGCGCTCCTTCGGCGAGAAGCGCCAGTTTGGCGGGAAGAAGCCATTCTCTCGCGACGGCGACCGCAAGCCGTTCGGCCGCGGCCCTGCGCCCGAGCGCCCGCGTCCTCTCGACGTCGACATCAAGATTCTTCCTGAGACGAAGGCACTCGGCACGATCATCCGCAAGCTCCAGCAGGACGCTCACGCCTACAAGCTCAAGGATCTCGCCTACTTCTTCCTTGACAACCCGCAGTCCGTGCTCCTCAAGATCACGCCCCGCGCCGCAGAAGGAGCGCAGGCGCAGCAGACGTTCTGCCAGTGCAAGGCGTGCGGCTTTGCCTCTGTAAAGGAAGAGGACGTCGTGGAGCATGCTCTCTCGGCGCATCTCTCGGACTATTATGACTCGAAGGAAGTCGAGGTCGAGCCGCCCAAGGGAAATTTCAGCTGCGTAGCGAAGTGCGGTCTTTCAGGCGAGCTTCTCGGCCCGCCGAACATCCATGAGTTCAACGCCATTGTCAAGGAGATGATTCGCACTCGCTACCCCGACATGTCCGAGGAACAGTACCGCTCGAAGATCGAGATGGTGCGCGATCCCGAGACGATCGAGGCGTGGCGCAAGGGCGCGGTGAAGAAGACTGTGTTCGTGCCGAAAGGCCAGGCCGAAGTCGAGGGCGTTGCGACGCTCACACGCGAGCAGGCCGAGGGCGAGTTCCGCCGCACGGTCCTTCCGTCGCTCATCGACCGCCCGAAGAACCTCATGATCACGGCCGACGTCGCCATGAAGAGCCCGGTGAAGCCGCTCGTGTGGGCGGTGCGCGACGCGCTCGAACTTGAGCGCCGCTCGCCGTACAACATGTGCTTCGCGCTCAGAGGCGCGTTCCACCACCGCAAACTCAACTTCTTCCGCGCGAACGATGCGCGCGGCCCCGAATTCGTCACGAGCGCCGAGCTCAAGGAGTTCGACGCCGCGCATGCGATTCCGGAACTTGCGACCGTAGCGAAGTTCATCGCCGAGCATCCGTGCTGCGACAGGACAGAGCTGCCGGCAGGCGAGGGAACGCTGCAGCATCTCCAGTGGCTCGTCTCCACGGGACACGTCGTCGCGTTCGCGAAGATGGGCGTCTACTCGGCCGTCGAGAAGTTCCCGAAGTATGGCCCGCAGTGGAAGAAGCGTCCCGCCAAGGCCGCCGCGCCGCAGCCAGCAGCCGAAGCGGCTCCCGCACCGGAAGTGGTTCCCGCACCGGAAGCGGCACCCGCTGCAGAAACGCCCGTTGCAGAGGCGCCAGTTGCGCCTGCCGTAGAGGAAGCGCCTGCCGCGCCAGTCGCCGAAGAGGCGCCTGCCGCGCCCGAAGCACCGGTGGCGCAGGATACAACAGTTTCAGAAGAGAAGAAAGAAGAACCACAGAATGAAGCTCCCACTCAGTTGGCTGAATGACTACGTTAAAGTCGACGACATCGACCCCAATGAACTCGCCGAAAAGCTGACCCGCGCAGGGTTGCAGGTAGAGGCGATAGAGACGGTCGGTGGCACGCCGCTTTCCGATTTGATCGTCGTTGCGGAAGTCCTGGAATGCGAGGCGCATCCCAATTCCGACCACCTGCACGTCTGCAAGGTGACGGACGGCAAGGAGACCTATCAGGTCGTGTGCGGTGCGCCGAACATGCGCAAGGGAATCAAGACTGCGTTTGCGAAGATCGGCGCGGCCATCCCGGAATTCCTCGACAAGAACGGCAATCCCGAGAAGATCAAGAAGGGCAAGCTGCGCGGCGTCGAGAGCTTCGGCATGTGCTGCTCGGAGAAGGAGCTCCACATCGGCGAGGGCAACGCCGGAATTATCGAGTATCCCGCCGAGACTCCGACAGGTGCGCTCGTCCGCGACGTCGCGAAGCTCGAGAAGCCAGAGACCGTCTTCGACATCGAAGTCACCTGGAACCGTCCCGACGCGCTTTCCATCGTCGGTCTCGCGCGTGAGTTCTCCGCGATCCTTAACCGCACGCTGACGCTTCCGCCGGTCGATTTCACCGAGTGCGACGTAGATGTGAACGACGAGGTAAAGGTTGTCGTTGAGGATGTCGTGCGTTGCCTCAGGTACACCGCGCGCGTCGTCACCGAGATGACGCCCGACGCGCCGAGCCCCGCATGGATGGCGAAGCGTCTCGAGCTTTGCGGCGTCCGCTCGCTCGGCCTTGCCGTCGACGTCACGAACTACGTGATGCTCGAGCTTGGCCAGCCGATGCATGCCTTTGACCACCGCACGCTCAAGGACCGCACGATCGTCGTGCGCGACGCGCGTGACGGCGAGACGATCAAGACGCTCGACGGCGTGGAGCGCAAGCTCGACTCCTCGATGCTGATGATCTGCGACGCAGAGCGTCCGAACGCCGTCGCGGGCATTATGGGCGGCGAGGATTCCGGCATTGCGCCGGGAACGACGTCCGTCCTTCTCGAGAGCGCACTTTTCGAGCCGACCTCCACGAAGTTCACCGCTTCGAAGCTGGGGCTTGCGAGCGAGTCGAGCTACCGATATATCCGCGGCGTCGACAAGGATCTCGCCGACTTTGCCTCGCGCCGCGCCGCGCATCTCCTTCAGAAGCATGGCGCCGCCAAGATCGCGAAGGGCATCGTCGACGTAGACAACCGCCCGCGGCCGCTCAATCCCGATGTCACTCTCGACTTCGAGCGCGCGCGTCGGCTTATTGGAATTCCCGTCGGCAACGACGCGATGGTGTTCCTCCTCAAAGGGCTCGGGTTCGTGCCGCGCGGAAAGGACAACCACTTCGCCGCCGTGACTTCCGTCGCGTTCGGCGTCCCGTCGTGGCGCTGGGACATTTCCGCCGAGGCCGATCTCGTCGAGGAAATCGCGCGGCTTTACGGGCTCGACAACATTCCCGACACGATGCCGTCCGCGCCGTCGATCTCGCCGCTTTCCGACGCGCCGTTCCGCGCGAAGTCGCGCGTCCGCGAGCTCTGCCTCGCGCTCGGCTTCACCGAGGCGATGCACTATTCGTTCCTTTCGAAGAAGGAGCTCGACGATTTCGACACGCGCACTGCGGACCGCCGCCTCGTCATTCCCGACCCCGTGTCGGCGGAATACGGCGTTATGCGCGACTCGCTTCTCCCGCAGATGATGGGCTCGCTCGGGCGCAACGCCTCGCACCAGCTCGAGACCGCGATGCTCTTCGAGATAGGCAAGGTGTTCAACGTCGCGAAGACGCCGAAGGGCGACGTTCCCTGCGAGCGCGAGTCCCTTTCGCTCGGCTTTGTCGGGCCTGTCGGTCGTGAGCATCTCAGGACGCGTGCGCCGCTTTCCGAAGAGGAAGCCGTGCTGTGGATGAAGGGCGTGGTGGACGAGCTTGTCGCGAAGCTCCACGCAGGAAAGCTCGAGTTCGAGTCGGCCGACCATCCGGCGTTTGCGAAGGGCGCTGCGCTCTCCGTCAAGCTCAATGGCCGCGCCATCGGCGTTCTCGGGGCTCTCTCCGCGAAGATGCGCCACCCCTACCGTCTGACGACGCAGATGGTTCTCTGCGAACTTGATTTGAAGCCGCTCCTGAAGCGCGTGGACGAGCTCGGGCGCGTCTCTCCCGTGCCGCAGTTCCCGCTTGTCAGGCGTGACATCGCGCTCGTCGCGGCGAAGTCGGTGACTAATGCCGCGATCGAGAAGGTCATACGCGACAACGGCGGCAAGGAGCTTGTGAAGGTTACTCTCTTCGACGTGTTCAAGGACTCGCGCGCCTACTCGCTCGAGTTCCGCTCGGCGGAGAGAACCCTGACCGACGAGGAGGTCGGTAGGACATTCCAGCGGATCGTCGACGCCCTCAAGGCGACCGCCGGCATCGAGGTGAGGGAAAGTTGATTTCAGGGACGTGGGTCCTGTGTTGCACGCGGACGGGTTCCGGGGATTCTGTGCTACGGCAACGTGGGACTCTTTTAAAGTTTAAAGTTGAAAACGTAAAGTGTAAAGTTGAAGATGGTGAAGATGGTTAAGTGCATATCGATAGTCATCGCATTTGCGTTGCCGCTGTTCGCCCAGGCAAATTCGAAGAGCGCGTTCGCGACGGTTCCAAAGCAGGCGCTTGTCGAGCTCAAGGCGACGGTCGGAAAACCGTTCTCGGCTGGACTTGTTTTCATCAACGGCAAGTTCCTCGACCCTCCCTACAAAGTCGAGCGCTACGGCACAGCGCTAAGGATAAACGGAATACAGGTCACTAACGAAATCGTGCCGTGGACCGAGTTCCTGAAGACGCAGCCCGGAGCCCGCATCGAGAAGATTGAGACGCCGCAATCCGCTGACACGCCTGCGGCGGAGCCGACCCCCGCCGCGGAAGAGCCCGAAGCGGAGGAGTCTTATGATTCGTCCGACGACATAGACGACCTCTTCGACGACGATCCGAAGCCGAAGAAGAAGGCGGCGAAGCCCGCCGTCGCGAAGCGTCCGGCGAAGGCCGCTCCGCCGCCGCCAGCGACGACGATAGTCTTTGACGGCGAGTTCAAGCCCAACGACAAGACGAGGCAGATGGTTGCGCGGATAAACAAGGCGAGAACTCGCGTGGAGACAACGCTCAGGAATGGCGGATGCTACTTTTTCGGCGCGCGCTACATGCCGTTTTCCGTAGACCGCCTGCCGACTGAAATGCTGCTTTCGTCGCTGCCGGATGTCATGAAGTCCAACACGGTCTTCGAGCAGTTTTCCTCGGCCGCCCGCGCGAAGGGCCTGACGTTCATCTCCGAAAACGTGATGCGCGAACTTTTCCGCAACCGTCTCGACTACATCCGCCTCCAGGCCCGTGCAAAGGCCGTCAAGGAGGGTGGCAAATGGGGAACGACGCTTTAGTGCTGCCGCTTACAATACTCATTCCGGCCTACAATCCGGACGAAAAGCTGCTTGCGCTCCTTCCGAAGCTGAAGGAGCGCTTTGAGCATGTCGTCCTCGTCAACGATGGCTCGGAGACGGGGAAGGACGTGTTCGAAAAGGCCGCGCCTCTCGTCGACGCGGTTCTTGTTCACGAGAAGAACCGCGGCAAAGGCGCCGCGTTGAAGACGGGGTTTGCGTACATTGGGAACTCGACGGATGTAATAACTGCCGACGCCGACGGGCAGCACACGCCCGAGGACATCGCGAAGGTGGCGGACGGTCTCAGCCGCCATCGCGACGGCCTCGTTCTCGGCGTTCGTTCTTTCTCGGGGAAGGTTCCGCTCAGGAGCCGTTTCGGAAACTGGTGGACGCGCTGGTTCTTTTTCCTGATGACGGGGCTCATGGTGCGCGACACGCAGACGGGGCTACGTGGCATTCCCGCGGCACTTGTGCCGCGCGTGGCGAAGATTCCCGGCGAACGCTACGAGTACGAGATGGCGATGCTTGCCGACGCGAAGCACCATGCCTCTCGGCCCCTGCAGATTCCCATCGAGACGGTCTATCTTGACGAGAACGCGACGAGCCACTTCAACCCGGTTCTCGACGCCATCAGGATATACAGGTCGCTTTTCCAGTTCTGCATTTCATCGGTGCTTTCGTTCCTTATCGACAATGGTGTCTTTGCCGCCGTGATGTGGGTGATGGCGACGAAGGACACGCCGCGCCGTAACGACGTTCTTATTGCGCTTGTCGCCGCGCGCGTCATCTCGTCACACTTCAACTACTTCTACAACAGGTTCGTCGTCTTCCGCCGCGGCGACGTGCCGCGAAAGGGGCCCCACCGCAGCTACTACGGCTATTTCGGGCTCGTCCTCGCGGTCGGTGCAGCGAGCTATGCGCTGACGGAAGGGTGCTCGGCGCTTCTCGACGTGCAGGGTGTCGCGATCACCGTCGTCAAGATCGTGGCTGACACGGTGCTTTTCGTGGCGAGCTATCTTGTGCAGAAGAAGTTTATCTTTGCGCGTAGAAGCTGAGTCGTTCTGTTGTTATTTTTAACGCAGAGTCGCAAATTTTAACGCAGAGACGCAAAGGCGCAGAGTGCGCAGAGGATGATGGGGTTACTGATCGGCTCTTCTTTGTTTGAAGAAGTCGATGAGGACGGCTTTGCAGCGTTCTTCGAGGATGCCGGACACTATCTCCGGATGGTGGTTCATGCCGGGATGGCGCAGGATGTCGAAGACGGTCGAGCCGCCGCGCTTCGGGTCTGATACTCCCCACACAACGCGGTCGGGGCGCGCGAGCACGATCGCTCCGGCGCACATCGGGCAGGGCTCCTTTGTGACATAGAGCGTCGTGCCGATGAGCCGCCAGTTTCCCTTCGCGTTGAATGCTGCGGAAAGAGCGAGCATCTCCGCGTGGGCCGTTGCGTCGGCAAGTCCCTCGGTCTGGTTGTGCGCCCGCCCGAGGATTCTCCCCTCGGAGTCGACGATGACGCACCCAGTCGGCACCTCGCCGTCGGCGGCGGCCTTTTCCGCCTCCCTTAGCGCCATTTCCATGTATTTAATATCGTTTGCATCCATCGCTGACATTATAGCACATTTGTGGTATAATGAGGGCATGGCTGGAGGTTTTAATGGCTAGGGTCGACATAAAGAACATTGTTTCCGTCGCGGTGTCGGCAATCATTGCCTTTTATGCGTGCGCTGAGGAAGTATCGGCCGATTCTGCTGGTGTAGCCGCGCGGCGCTGGCTTGAGGACGATGCGGCGCTTGGATGCCCCCTTGGCTTGGAAGTCGATGCTGTTCGTACGTGTTCTCCTCAGGAGGGCTCGACGTTCCATGTTGTGAAGCTTAAGGGTGGCGGTTTCGTCGTGATGTCTTCCGACACGACGCGTGAGCCAGTGGTGGCTTTTTCCTCTGGTGGCGATCTTGTGGAGAGCGACGCCAATCCATTGTGGGTTCTCCTGAAGAACGACCTTGCATTGCGCGTTGGAGATGGTGCCGCCTCAAGCGGGAAGCCGGGCTTGCTCAAGGCAACTGCCGGCGGCTCGTCCGGTTCCGTCAACGAGGCCAAGTGGAGCCGTCTTCTCGGCAAGTCTGGCGGCCTGCTCCGTGCATCACAGGGCGTCTCCTCGATCTCGGACATCCGCGTAGCCCCGCTCGTCCAGTCGAAGTGGGACCAGGAAGACGTCGGCAACGGCCATTGCTACAACTATTACACGCCGAACAACTATGTGTGCGGATGCGTCGCGACTGCCGGCGCGCAGATCATGCGCTACTTCCGGTATCCTACGGAACCGATGCCGCAGTACGAGAACCCCAACTGCGCGATAAGCGGCGTGCAGACAACACTCACGACACAGGGCGGAACCTACAGCTGGGACGCGATGCCGCTCGAGCCGGGCTCCTCCATTGCAGACGAGCAGCGTATGGCCATCGGCAAACTGACGTCGGACGTAGGCATCTGCTGCAACATGAACTACAAGTCCAACGGCAGCTCCTCGGGAGGCTACATGCTGGCTCACGCGTTCACAAACCACTTCGGATACGCGAGCGCGATGGTGGCACATTGGCAAAGCGACCAGAGCGGATCCGACGACGTGAGGAAGGCGATGCTGTCCAACTTCGACGCCGGGCTTCCCGTCGCCCTGAGCCTGTCCGGCGCCGGCGGACACGAGATCGTAGGCGACGGATACGGCTATTCGGACGGAACGCTCTACATCCACTTCAACATGGGATGGGGCGGGTCCGATGACGCCTGGTACGCCCCTCCGGCAATTGGAACCACCCAGTACAACTTCAGCGTCCTGAACGGAATCGTCTACAACGTCTTCACGAACTATCCGGCCAATGCCGTGATCTGCAGCGGACGCGTGCTGGACGCCGACGGCATCCCGGTGGAGGACGCGATGGTCTCGTTCCACGAGCAGGGATCGGGCGGCGGAGGAATCCAGAGCGCGAACAACGTCGGATATGTCTTCACAAACCAGAAGGGAATCTACTCGCTCGTCCTGGCTCCAGGAAACTACACGATGACGGCCTCGTCGGGCGATGCGTCCGCATCGAAGGCGATTACCCTGCAGTCGAACGTGTCTATCGAGTATTCACCTTTGGGCGGATACTGGTCTACCCCTGCACCCAAGGTAAACAACGTGTGCGACAACGACTTCGTGCTGACGGGCGTCGCGAGCGTAGCGGAGCCGCTGTTCTCGCCCGGCTCCTGCCTGTTCTATCCGTCCACGAACGTGACCATCTCCTGCGCGACTGACGGAGCGGAGATACGGTACACTACTGACGGGAGCGATCCAACGGAATCAAGCGCGCTATACACTGGCGCGATCACGCTCTCCGACGATGCCGTCCTCAAGGCTCGGGCGTGGAAGAGCGGGATGAACCCAAGTGTTGTCGTCACCGCGACCTACACCTATGACGCAGCGCAGGGTGCGCCGAAGGGAGACTATTTCGACAATCCAATCGGCATCTCTGGCGCAAACGGCAGCCGCGTTATCGAAGACAACTCGGCATACACGGTTGAGCCGGGAGAGCCGTACCACACCCGCCGTCCAAACGGCGGCGGCTACACCTACAGTTACCAGTACCGTACCGCTTGGTATCTATGGACGGCACCCGGGAGTGGGACGATGACGTTGCAGACGCAGTGCTCCGGCGGCGGTTTTATTTATCCGACATTCATCGCGGTCTACATCGGCGACACGCTTTCGTTGAACAATCGGCAAGTATTTGCCTATGAGTACGATGAATCAACCTATGTCACGACGCTCGAGTTTGATGTCGAACAGGGAGTCACTTATCGCATCGTCGGTATGATGGGCTATGACGGAAGCGGCAAGTTCACCCTCTCCTGGTCGGGCGATTTGACCGTTGCTGCGACCGAAACCTCGACGACGGACGTCCCGGTACCGTACGCCTGGCTCGACGAGTATTTCCCCGGTAGCGCGACAGGGGACTATGAGAAGATTGCAAATTCTGACGCGGACGGCGATGGTCTCGCGACCTGGGCGGAATTCCTTCTTGGGACCGATCCCACAAACGCCCTCAGCCGGCTTGAGGCGACGATCCTAATGGACGGAACGACGCCCATAGTCGAGAGCAACGCAGACACGAACCGCCTCGCCACGTTTGGCTACCAATCGGTCGTGAAGGGCAAGGAGGCCCTTGATTCCACCGTCGACTGGGCGAACATGGATTCGCTGCATCGATTCTTCAAGGTGTTTGTCGAGAAGAAGTGATTTGCCATGGAGAAATGCATCTCTGAGACGATAGCCGATGAACTCACGGCTGATCTCGCCAGCGGACGCTGGAAGACGGGTGAGCGGCTGCCTTCCGTTGATGAGCTGCGGGCGCGTTTCGGCGCTGGCGAATATGCCGTGCGTCGCGCGATAAAGTGCCTTGCCGATTCCGGCGCAATATCCGTAAAGCGGCATGTCGGCGCAGTGGTGACGGCCAAGTCGTCCTGGTCGTGGAAGGGCCGCGTCGCTTTCATCGCCCTTGGCAGAATGGCCTCGTACTTCCAGACGATGCTCTCCCTCGGCTTGGCGCATCAGTTAGAGGCTGCTGGCTGGCAGTTCGTCCCGGTTTTTCTCGACAATGCGAAGGACGGTTCGCTCGACCTCGAGCCGCTTCGTCGCCATCTCGCCGACGGATTTGACTTCGTTGTAGGGCTTTTCGGCGAGCGCCAGATAGCCGAGATGCTGGACCGCGCCGGTGTTCCTTACGTGATCCTCAACGGCTTTACGCGCGACTTTCCAAACGCCCGCGCCGTCATACGCGAGGATGCCCGCGAGTGCTTCGCCGCGATGATCGCGGCGCTGAAGAAGCGCGGCGTGCGTCGGATCGTCGAGTTCGACATGCCGCGCTCCATCGACCGCAGCTTCAAGCGCCAGCTCTTCGAAGCGGGGATAAGCGTCGAGCGCGTGATGTGCAAGTGGGACAACGAGCGAAAGTGGACTCTCGGCGATCTCAAGGCCTGCGGACAC
>CADCGZ010000095.1 GCA_902801025.1 uncultured bacterium
AAAAGGAACAGCGGCGCAACCGCCAGCAAGGCAAGGTGCGCCGCCAGACCGTACTTGGATATGGCCTTCTGCACTTCAGTACGTCAGACGCATGCCGACCGTGCCGCGGAAGCGGTCGTAGTCGTAGTTGTGCCCGCGGACATTGCCGCCGTCGCACATAAGAGTCTGGTACTCTATCCTGCCGAAGAGCTGGAGGAACCGGTTGAGCGTGTAGTTGAGGCCAAGACGGGCGGTGATGATGTCGTCGTCGTAGGAGTAGTCGCGCGAAACAGTATAGTCATGCTTCTCGCGGCGGTAGTTGAGGTCAAGCGTTGCGTTGAGCTTGCCACGGACCATCGAGTGTGCGAGACCCCAGCTGATGGAGTCGACGCGGATCGCGGCGCAGGTTTCGCGCTCGTCGGGCTGGTAGTAGCTCGCCGCGAGTAGCATCATGTTCCACCTGTCGGAGATCTTCCACTTGCCGGAGACCTGGTAGGTCCAGCCGTTGATGTCCTTCGCATCGCCGTCTGCGTACTCGAAGCGGCTCCAGCCGGTCAAGATGCGATACTCGATCCTCTCGGTCGGTCGCACGAGTCCCGATACCACCCATGACAGACCAGCCACGAGACTTGTCGGAGTAGCGGACGTTGGTCGGGATGTTGTCCTGCCAGTACCAGCCGTAGTTGGCGGCGAGGATGATGTCGGTCCACTTGGAGGCGGCGTAGCCGACCTCTCCGCCGACGAGTGCACGCTTCCAGCCGTAGAGAGGAGCATACTTCTTGACGTCGTTGTCGTAGTCGAGCAAGTAGTAGGAAGCTTCAAGAGCCGCATGCAGACGCTCGTTGATGCGACGCTCGATTATGCCTGCCGTCTGGAACGTCTTGCGGTCACGGCCAAGGCCACGGCCACTGTAGTTTGACATGTCGTCGTCCTGCGCTATCTGGGTGAAGCTCTCCGAAAGGAGGACGCTCCAGCCCTTCTCGTTAGGAAGCGAATCAGCCCACTTGAACGTGAGGCTCTCACCATAGCTGGACTCGTTGAGCTGGCGACTGTAGCGGTTGTAGGCATGGTACCTGTACCACGCACGACCGGCAATCTCCCAGTTTTCGCCCTTGTATTCTGCGCCAAGGCCAGGATTGACAACCCACGAGGAGCCATCCTTGGCATGCTTGGTCGAATCAACGTTAGAGTCGTAGGTGTAGGAGAGCGACACATACGGGCGGAGCGTCATGCGCTCGCCGATCTTAAAGCCATTGGGCCTGTCAATCGCGTCAGCGGACGCCGTCAGAACCGATGCGGACACGACCAACGTCGTAGCAAAGGCGGAAAGCTTAGCATTCATTAATTTTACCTCCAGTTCTTAAATCTATGGTAATCAGGGATACACGTCCGGTTCGGCCGGCTGCTCGTAGGCACTGCCAGAAGCACGCTTGTTGGCGGGATTGTACTTCGCAGTGGGATCATTCGTGCGAGGCAGTCGAGAAAGAGACTCGCTCGAAAGGGGATCGATGCCGTCGACAATGTCCATAGTGTTCGGATCACCGAAAGTAGGAGTAAGGAGGGCCGTGACCGAAGATGATGCATCCAGAAGACTGCACTCGCTCGCGAGATCTGCGGCAAGCGCATCGCCAGCGGACTTGAGCGACACCACGAGCACCATGTCAAGGTTGGGCTGGCTGCCGGCGTCGGCCGCACCGAGCATTGGATCGTAGGTCTTCTCCTGCCCCTGACCGAGGGCCGGCGAAATCCACTCGTTCTGGGCGAGGTTCCTCGTCTCCTCGTCCTTGAGGGCGCCGACGAGCGTATCGCGGAGATCGGCGGGCGTCCCGTTGGAGGCGCGAAGGAGCATCAAGATCGCAAACGTGTTGCGGACGCCAGCGTTGTCGGCGGTCGCATTGCGCTCCTGAACCTTGTCGAGAAGCTTGAGCGCAGTCTGCTTGTACTCGTCATCGGTGTAGGTCCTGGAAGGATCGGCCGCACGATTGAACATGCCGGCCGCAAACTGCTCGTTGACGGCAGTGAGCGACTCCGGCGGAACCGTCGCGAACACCTCGGCAACGAGCGCGGTGAGGTTGCCCTTCTGGGCGCCCTTGAGGGCCGCGGAGTTCACTTGGACGAATTTCGAGGTCTTTTCCTCCGGGGAGCCGGGCATCTTCGAGATTGCCGCATTGACATCGGCGAGGAAGGACGCCTGATCCGCCGCGGCCAGCTGCTTCATCACAGAAGTCATGGTCGAGGGATTGGAAATGATGTCGCCAATCTTGCCGCGAGCGTCGGCAGACGACATCGTCTTGTCTTGGGCGACCAGCGCAGACGCCATCGCCATCGTGATCACCATCAGTAGTTTTTTCATTTTTTGTTTACTCCCCATTTGTGTGGAAATCAATACCATGTCTCAGGAACCCAGACCACGTCGCCGGCGCGGAGGACGATATCCTTCTCGATCTTGCCCTTCTCGCCTATCTCAACGAGGTCTATGGTATAAGTTGTCTTCTTGCCATCCTTGTCGCGGCGGCTCACCTGAATCTTGGACTTGTTGGCAAACGGCTTCAAGCCTCCCGCGGCCTGCAGAACCTTAGTCACCGTGAGGTCCATGGTGGAAGGCATGTTGACAGGACCTGGCGAGGCAACCTGACCGAGGACGGTGACAGTTCCCCACGGGCTAACACCCTTGCCGTCATAGGGAGCGAAAGTCACCATGATCTGCGGCTGCTTGTAAAATTCGGAATACAACTTGACGAGCTTCTGCTTCAAGGCATCGAGCGTAAGCCCGTCGCACGCAACCGGCGACTGAAGAAGATGAGGTAGCGTGATGTCGCCGTTCTGGTCGACCTGGACCTGCATGTTGACTGGCTGAGTAACGCCCGACCCAACGACTACTATGAGAGCAACTCCAGGGCGTACACGAGGCTCGAAATAAACAGGAGCAACCTCCGACGATTCCTTATCGTCGGACGAAAAGATCTTGGCGATAGTTTCACACCCGCCTGTGCACATAAGCGCACAGACGAGAAACGCCAAGACAGCGATTCGTTTGCATAGCTCAACCATTTGGTTCATATTATACCTCAAAAGTGCTCCCCTTGTCAATGGCGATTCTACGCTTTTCTTCCCCCATATGGTGGATGCACACATAAAACGCAGAAAGCGGTATTAGCGAACCCGCCCTTTCAGGCCACTCAACTGCAATAATGGCCCCGCGCGAAAGATAGTCCTCCCATCCGATTGCCTCTACGTCCTCCTCGCCGTGGAGTCGGTAGAGGTCCATGTGGACGAACAGAACATCGGGCGACTGGTGCTCCTGAACAATGCAGAAAGTTGGCGACGTAACGCGCCCGGGCACCCCAAGCGCGGCGGCAAGTCCCTGGGTGAAAGTCGTCTTGCCCGCGCCGAGGTCGCCTTCGAGGCAAACGACGTCTCCCGGCTTCAGCTCCTTCGCAAGTTCCTTCGCGAGCGCCCACGTCTCTTCGACCGAACCAACCTGAAATTCACCGTTGAGCATGAGAAGTAAAGCTGAAAAGTTGAAAGGTTGAAGAGTTGAAGAGTTGAAGAGTTGGAGGGGTTAAGAATTGGGACTAGTCAAGGAGGCCCTCGGACTTCAGCTCCTTGAAGCACTCCTTCATATAGCGTGACGAGAAGGCGCAGGCGTGCGGCATCCGAACAAGGTTCCACGGTACGCTCCTCGCCGCGGCAAGACCCTTGCCGCGCGGGCCGATTTTGGGGTTGAGGGCAGTCGGTTCATGCTTGAAGACATCGAGATAGGCGCCGGCGAGCCGACCTTCCTTAATCGCCGCGAGAAGAGCAGTCTCGTCTACGGCGTTCCCGCGACCGATGTTGACGACCACGCACTTCTTAGGCAGACGGCGGATAAGCCGCGCGTTGAGGAAGTCGTCGGTACCGGTGTCGGACGGTAGCGCGAGGATAAACCAGTCGGCGCGGCGAAGAAGCGGGCTAGGAATTTTTTCGGCTGTTGAACGTCCCCTGCGAAAATCTGCCAACGTGAAAATCCCGTGCCGCGTGATTCCAACGCACTCGACACCGAACGACTCGAGACGCGCGGCGATTGCGCGACCGATGCGCCCGAAGCCGGCAATTACCGCTGTCGTGCCCTCGAGGTCGCCGCAATGCTCTGCAAGCTCCTTGCGCGGCCACATGGGGCCCTTCCAAAAGAACCCGCGCGCCCACGCAAGAAGAAATCCGAGAACGGTCTCGGAGATGATAGGGCCGTGGAACGAGCCGAAATGGACCTTGACGCCCTTTGGCGCATCGCGCCACGCAACAAGCTCGCGCCCTGCGGCCGGCGTCGCGAGGACCTTAAGCTTCGTTGCGCGCGCGAACCACTCATTCTTGAAGTGCCAAACGACCGCATGCGTCGCAGACGGGAGCGCCTTCAAGAACGCCCGCTCGCTTTTGACACGCACGACGCGGCTCCCCTTAGGAACGAGAGACCTGAAAAGCTTCAGGTCCCCGTCGTTCGCCCGAAAGCACTTCTCGGGCCACTCAAGCCAAATCAAGTATGTGTTCACTCGTCCAGCTTGCCTTTGTAGGCGACGCGGCGAACCTTGCCGATAGAGGTGCGCTCGAGGGGCTCCTTCCAAACGACAACCTTGCGGACGCGCTTATAGTCGGCGAGCTCGGCGCTCCGCTCCTGCGTATGCTTTACCGCGGCCTTCTCGACCTCAGCCCAGTCGGGGAGTGTGCCGCCGTTCTGCTCCTTGAACCACTCCTCGTTTGGATAGACGATCGCACCGACCTTCTCGCCGGGGTCGCCGCCCATCGTGTAGCCGACGACGACAACGTCCTGAATCGCGGGATCCTTGCCGATGACGTTCTCAACCTCCTCGGGGTAGATGTTCTTGCCCTCGCGGTTGACGATAAGCGCCTTCTTCCTACCGCGGATCGTGATGAGCCCGTCCTCGTCGATGGACGCGAGGTCGCCAGTCGCGAACCACTCGCCGTCGAACGCCTCCTTCGTCGCCTTTTCGTTGTGAAAGTAGCCCTTCATGACAATCGGGCCCTTTACCTGCAACTCTCCGACGCCTGCCTCGTTCCTGTCGGCGAGCCTGACCTCGACGCCTGCGCAGGGCTTGCCGATCGTACCGACCTTGCAGCAGTCGGAGCTCGTGACGGAAACGACGGGCGAACACTCTGTGAGGCCGTAGCCCTCGACGAAGTTGACATGGAGCTTCCTGAAGCACTCGAGGACGTGCTTGGGGCACGGCGCGCCGCCGGTTATCATGTAGCGAAGCCTGCCGCCGAGCTTCTGGAGGACCATGTGCATGACGGGGCCCCTGATGTGCATGGCAAGGAGCGTGCGCGCAATCTTCGAGGAATCAAGGCCTTCCTGTATCTTGTCGTAGAGCTTCTCGCAAAGGAGCGGCACGGCGCAGAGGACGGAGGGCTTGAGAAGCTTCATGTCGCGCGCGACCGTCCTGAGCGACTCGACGAACTGCATCTCGCACCCTACAAAGAGCGGCCCGAGGAAGTTCGCCGTGAAACTGAACGCGTGAAAGAGCGGAAGGACGGTGAAGAAGCTGTCGTTCTCGCCGACGTCCGCGTGAAAGGTCTTGAACGCCCCGTCGATGTCGCTTATGAAGTTCCTGTGCGTGAGCATTGCGCCCTTGGGCTTGCCCGTCGTGCCGGAAGTGTAGATGATCGAGGCGACGTCTTCCTCGCGGGCCACATGCGCGTCGTACCACGCGCCGCCGCCCGAAATGCGGAGCTTGTCGAACCCAACGACCTTAACCTTGCCGATGTTCTGCCCCTCGTTGATGACACCGTCGACACAGACGATGCCCCTGAGCTTCGGCAGCTTCGACGCGAGACCCATCATCATCTTGAGGTGGTGGACGTCGGTCGTCACGACGACGGCCTCGGAATCGGCCAGGATGTACTCGACCTCGGCGTCGTGGAGCTTGGGGTCGAGCGGCACGACCGAGACCCCCGCGCCGGACTGGGCGAGATACGCCTCTAGCCAGGTTGGAGAGTTGCCGAGTATGATCGCCACGTTCTCTTCGCGCGGCTTAAGGTCGAAGCGCGTTCCGTAGCCCTCGGCGACGTCGCGCACGCGGGCGAGGTATTCCCGCCACGTGCGACGCATCCACGTCTTGTTTTCGCACCAGACAAGCGCGTTGCGGCCGGGCCGCTCCGCGACGTTCTTTTCAAGCAATCCGCGAATTGTCATGACTTGCTCCAAAGTGACATCTGCGTGACATTATACCATAATTTGTCGCAGGTGCAACGCCAAAGGAAAAGGAAGCGCGGATAATCTTTCCGCGCTCCCTTTCCTGCTTTTGGGAAGATTACTTCCTGAAACTCTCCTCGACGGCGACTGCGACGGCAACCGTCGCGCCGACCATCGGGTTGTTGCCCATGCCGATGAGGCCCATCATCTCGACGTGCGCCGGCACGGAGCTCGAGCCCGCGAACTGCGCGTCGGAGTGCATGCGGCCCATGGTGTCGGTCATGCCATAGCTGGAGGGGCCCGCCGCCATGTTGTCGGGGTGGAGGGTGCGGCCGGTGCCGCCGCCCGAGGCGACGGAGAAGTACTTCTTGCCGTTCTCGATGCACCACTTCTTGTAGGTGCCGGCGAC
>CADCGZ010000096.1 GCA_902801025.1 uncultured bacterium
TCGATCATCCACTCGAAGACGTTCGACAACGGCATGATCTGCGCGACCGAGCAGACGGTCATCGCGGACGAGCTCATCTACGACGACGTCAAGGACGAGTTCAAGCGCCGCGGATGCTACTTCCTCAACAAGGAGGAGGCCGACAAGATCCGCGCGACGATGCTAATCAACGGCGCGCTCAACGCGAAGATCGTCGGGCAGAGGCCTGTCGCCATCGCAAAGATGGCGGGCTTCGAGGTCCCGGAGTCGACAAAGGTGCTCATCGGCGAGGCGACTTCGACCGACAGCTCCGAAGCGTTCGGACACGAGAAGCTCACGACGATACTCGGCATGTACAAGAGCCGCGACTTCGACAACGCGCTCGATATCGCGGAGGCGCTTCTCGTCAACAACGGCGGGCTCGGCCACACGTCGTCGCTCTGGATCGACGAGATCGGCGAGCGCGAGAAGCTCGCGAAGTTCGCGGACCGCATGAAGGCGTGCCGCCTCCTCGTCAACACTCCGTCGAGCCTCGGCGGAATCGGCGACATCTACAACTTCAGCTTCCCGCCGTCGCTGACGCTCGGCTGCGGCAGCTGGGGCGGCAATTCCGTGTCCGAGAACGTCGGCGTCAAACATCTTTTGAACATCAAGACCGTGGCAATGAGAAGAGAAAACATGTTGTGGTTCCGCGCGCCCGAGAAGGTGTACCAGAAGAAGGGGTGCCTCGCGGTGGCGCTCCGCGAGCTCGGAGAAGAGCTCGGGAAGAAGAAGGCGTTCATCGTCACCGACTCCTTCCTCTACGCGAACGGATACACCAAGGCGATCGAGCGCTCGCTCGAAAACCAGGGCATCATGTTCACGACGTTCTCGAACGTCGCGCCTGATCCCACGCTCGCCTGCGCCAAGGAGGGCGCGAAACTGATGGCCGGGTTCAAGCCCGACGTCATCATCGCCGTCGGCGGCGGATCCGCGATGGACGCGGCGAAGATCATGTGGGTCCTCTACGAGCACCCCGAGGTCGACTTCCAGGACATGGCGATGCGCTTCATGGATATCCGGAAGCGCGTCTACAAGTTCCCGAAGATGGGCGAGAAGGCGTACTTCGTGTGCGTTCCGACCTCGGCCGGAACGGGCTCGGAAGTGACCCCGTTCGCCGTCATCACCGACGAGCAGACCGGCACGAAATATCCGCTCGCCGACTACGCGCTCATGCCGAACATGGCGATCGTCGACGCGGACATGCAGATGATGGCTCCGCCTGGACTCACCAGCGCGTCCGGAATCGACGCGGTCTCGCACGCGCTCGAGGCGTATGCCTCGATGATGGCGACGGACTACACCGACGGGCTCGCGATCCGCGCGCTCCAGACGATCTTCAAGTATCTGCCCGCGTGCTACGACGCCGCGGTCGCGAAGAAGGCCAACCCCGCCGCGCGCGAGAAGATGGCGAACGCCGCGACGATGGCCGGCATGGCCTTCGCGAACGCGTTCCTCGGAGTGATGCACTCGATGGCGCACAAGCTCGGGAGCTTCCACCATATCCCGCACGGAATCGCCAACGCCCTGATGATGGAGGAAGTTCTCCGTTTCAACGCCGATCCCGTTCCGCGCAAGATGGGCACGTTCCCGCAGTACGACCATCCGCACACACTCGAGCGCTACCTCGAGATCGCCGACGCGCTCGGCATCAAGGGGAAGTCCAAGGGCGAGCAGTTCAACAATTTCGTCAAGGCGATACGCGAGCTGCAGGCGAAGATTGGCATCAAGCCGACGATCCGCGACTACGTTCCGGACGAGAAGGACTTCCTCGCGCGTCTCGACGCGATGGTGGAGCAGGCCTTCGACGACCAGTGCACTGGCGCGAACCCGCGCTATCCGCTGATGTCGGAGATCAAGCAGATGTATCTCAATGCCTACTACGGGAAGCACGAGGTAGTTTGAGTTGAAAAGTTGAAAGGTTGAAAAGTTTAGGAGTTTTGAAATGAAGAAAACTACAGCAAAGAAGGTTCCGGCGAAGCGCAGCGGTCAGCGCAGGCAGACAGGTGTTCTCCTCGAACGCACCGACAAGGTCGTGACGAAGGACAAGGGCACTGTGCTCAAGATCTTCGGACCGAGCTACAAGGTGAGCGCGATCCTGAACGAGGCGATGAACGAGGCGCGCGCCGCGGAGACGGGTCTTCCCGTTGCGAAGGTGCTCGAGGTCCTCAAGATCCGCGACCACTGGTGCATCCGCCGCGAGTGGGTCGAGGGCGAGACTCTCGCCGACGTGATGGCGAAGGACAAGAAGAACCTCGTCAAGTACCTGAAGTCGTTCGTCGCGATCCAGTGCCAGGTGTTCGCGAAGACGTCCGAGCGCATGGGCAACCTTGCTGACAAGCTCGACAAGCAGATCTCGGCCTCGCCGCTTCCGAAGGAGACGCGCTACGACCTGCACATGAAGCTGCAGAGCTTCCCGCGCGGCAAGGCGCTGTGCCACGGCGACTTCAATCCGACGAACGTGATCATCACGCCGAAGGGCGACTGGCGCGTCATCGACTGGAGCCACGTGCGCCTCGGCGATCCGCTCGCCGACGTCGCTCGCACGTACCTCCTCTTTTGGCTTTCGGGCCACGTCGCGGCGGCGGAGAAGTACATGGCCCTCGCGTGCGAGGCGCTCAAGGTGAAGCTCCCCGACGTGCAGAAGTGGCTTCCGATCGTCGCCGCGGCGGAATCGTCGCGCGACCAGACGCCGAAGAACCACGAGCTCCTCGTCCACTGGGCGAGCGTCGTCGACATCGAGTAGCCGCGTCGCTCTTCCTGCAAGAGCGATGGGCAGCGACTGCCGGAATGTCGGGCGGGGTGTTGATTCTCGCAGCGAGAATTGTGTATAATACGCGCATGAAACTTAACACCATCATCTGCGCGGCCGCCGTCTGCGGCTGTGCGTCATTCGCAACGGCGGCCGACGAGCCAGCCAAGACCGAAACAACCGAACCTGCCAAGGCGGAACTCGCCGAGGAGGAAAAGGGCGAAGAGGAAGAGGATTCCCTCGTGTCCGCCGAGTTCTATCTTGGCGTTGACTCGAAGTACATCACGTACGGCCTGATGGACGGCAAGGATCCGATCGTGAGGGCCAACGGCTACGTCACGTTCCTCGACTGGTGGTATATCGGCGGCGAGGTGCTGTTCGACCTCACGAAGGGCAACGGCAAGCGCGGGCCCTACGGCTGGGGCAACCGCGCAGGCAAGTACACGACGATTGATGCGCAGACCGGCATTGCGCACGAGTTTGACCTCGGCGAGACGCTTGGCACGCTCAGCGTCGACGTCTACTACACCTACGAGTATGTCGCTCGCCACAAAGACACCATGAACGACACGCAGTACATCGACTTTGAGCTGCGCCTGAACGATCTCTGGTTTGAACCCCATCTCTGGTTCGAGCGCGACCTGATGGCCGACGACGGCACCTACGTGAACCTCGAGGTTGGCCATACCTTCCCGCTCATCGGCGATGGCGAGGATGCGACGCTTACCTTCAAGCCGTCCTTCGCGCAGGGCTGGGGCAATACGCTCCGTACGCGTGGCTACGGTCTTTCTGACGACCACGGCGGACTTATGGACGCCACGATCAAGGGCGAGCTCGTGTGGGCTGTCTGCGACCACGTCAAGGTCAAGGCCTACATTGCCTACGCAGACTACTGGTTCGACCGCAAGCTCCGCGACGGCGCGCGCTCCTACAACGGCGCGTGGGGACATGGCGACAAATACGCGAATTCCTGGAATATCTACGGCGGCATTGGCGTAGCCCTCTCGTTCTGACGGGATAGATAGATGGACTCCATATTCGGCATGCTGATATTCGCGGCTGGCGGCTTTGCCGGCGCGACGTTCCTTCTCCCTGCGCGCGGGGTCAAGAACTGGGCCTACGAGACGTGGTGGATGTTCTACTGCGTCGTCGGGCTTCTCGTAATGCCCGCAGTCATCTGCGCAATAGCTGTTCCAGATTTCTGCGGCGTTATCGGCTCTGCCCCCGGCTCGACGCTCCTCAAGTGCGCCGCTTTCGGCGCGATCTGGGGCGTCGGCGGCCTCACATGGGGGCTTATGGTCAGGTATCTTGGCATCGGGCTCGGGCTTGCGATCGGCTGCGGCCTATGCGCTGCGACGGGAACTGTCCTGCCTCCGATCATGAACGGCGAGGCGGCGACGCTCATCTACGGCGCTGATGGCGCGGTTTCGACGGGCAAGCTTGTCGTTCTCGCGGGCGTCGCGGGGTCGCTTCTCGGCATTGTGTTCGTCGGTCTCGCCGGCAAGCTCAAGGAAGGGGAGCTCCCAGAGGAGGAAAAGAAGAAGGCGGTTGCCGAATTCGACTTCAAGAAGGGCATGATCGTCGCGCTCGTCTCGGGCGTCTGCTCTGCTTGCATGAACCTCGGGCTCCAGAGCGGCGGCGTCATCGAGCAGGCGGCGTACGACGCGGCGGTGAAGGCCGGCGTCGTCTCCGAGGGCGCGGTGTGGTCGTGGCGCGGAATGCCCGTCATCATGGTCGTCCTTTGGGGCGGCTTTGTCGTGCAGGCGGCGTGGGTCATCCAGCAGCATTTCAAGAACGGGACTTTCGGCGACTATCTTCGCCGCGGCCCGATTCTGCGGAACGCCGTGTTTGCCTCGCTCGTCGGCGTTATCTGGGTGATCCAGTTCGTCTGCCAGAAGGCGGGCGAGCCGCTCATGGGCGACCTCAAGTACATTTCCTTCGCGATCGTGATGGCGTCGACGATTCTCTTCTCGACGATCATCGGCGCCGCGACAGGCGAATGGAAGGGCACTGGCGCGAAGACGAAGCTTTTCCTCGCCGCGGGTACGCTGATTCTCCTTGCGAGCTTCTGCGTTATCTCGCTCGGCTCGAAGTAAGCCGTCAGGCGGTAACGCCTATTCGCTCTCCGCAGAGGACTCTCGTTTCGAGTCCATCTGCGGAGTTCTTTACAAGGTCGTCGTCGAACTTTATAGCGCCAGCTTGCGCGACAAGAATCACCGTCGAGCCGCCGAACTTGAAGTATCCCTTCTCGTCGCCTTTTGAGTGTTTCTCGCCGGTGAATGTCTGGACGATTGTCCCGACTCCGAACGCGCCGACGTCGACAAGCCAGAAGTCGCCGAATGCGGCGCGGCACTTCAAGACCTGCCTCTCGTTGTCGGCGTAGACGTCGGGTCTGCGCAGAAGGGCGATTGGGTTCACCGAGTGGTATTCGCCAGGGATTATGCGCACGGATCCCTCGCTCGTGCAGTCGCAGGGGAAGTGGAAGCGGTGGTAGTCGACTGGCGCAAGGCGGAAGACTGCGATGTCGTAAAGCCCCTTTGGCGCGTCCGCGGCAAATACGCCGCGCAGCGACTTCGTCGCGCCCTTGAGCGGGAAAGGGGTGTCAGCGTTTGCGCCGAGGTAGAGCTTTAGCCGCCCGTCGGCGGGGCTTGTGATGCCGTCGCCCAAAGGCCGGCTGCCGGGCTTCAGGTGGCGCGTGAAGAAATCGTTGAACGACGAGTATTCGGCGATCGGCTTCTCCGCCTCCTCTGCGCGGCAGCCGGGGATCGCGGCGAGCTTCGCTATGTCCTTTTTCGACTTAGGCGAGTCGTAGCGGCGGCCCATCATGGCCGAGACCGCGCCGGAGCCGAAGAGAACCGGCCAGAGCGTGCGGCCGAGCAGTGTTTCGTATGCGAAGCGGAGCGCCTTGTCGCCCATTACGGACTCGACTACCCTCTCTCCCGACGAGCGGTCTATGTATTCGACTGGTTGCATGTGCAGATTATAGCAAAAACCCGCCTATTTTTGGTATAATGTCCCGCATGAGAGTTTTGACGGGAATACAGCCTTCTGGCAAGCTTCATTGGGGCAATTATTTTGGCGCGATGAAGTCGATGTTCGACCTTCAGGCGAAGGGCGA
>CADCGZ010000097.1 GCA_902801025.1 uncultured bacterium
TTTGACGGGAATACAGCCTTCTGGCAAGCTTCATTGGGGCAATTATTTTGGCGCGATGAAGTCGATGTTCGACCTTCAGGCGAAGGGCGAGGACATGTTTATGTTCATCGCGAATTTCCACGCGATGACGACGGTGCGCGACGGTGCGGTGCTCCGCGAAGCGACGCGCGAAGTGGCGCTTGACTATCTTGCGTGCGGGCTCGACCCTGCGAAGACCACGGTCTACAGGCAGAGCGATGTCCCCGAGGTGCAGGAACTCGCGTGGTATCTTTCGTGCCTCACTCCGATGGGGCTTCTTGAGCGCTGCCACAGCTACAAGGACAAGATGGCGCACGGCTTCGAGGCGACGCACGGGCTCTTCGCATATCCTGTGCTGATGGCCGCCGACATCCTGATTATGAATTCGGACCTCGTGCCGGTCGGGAAGGACCAGAAGCAGCATCTTGAGGTGACGCGCGACCTCGCGCAGAAGTTCAACAACGCCTACGGCGAGATCTTCAAGATGCCCGACGCCTACATTCCCGAGACTGTTGCGACGATCCCCGGCACCGACGGGCAGAAGATGTCGAAGAGCTACCACAACACGATCGAGCTTTTCGATCCGTCGGTCAAGAAGAAGATCATGGGCATCGTCACCGACTCGACTCCGATGGAAGAGCCGAAGGAGCCCGATGGCAATTCCGTCTACGAGATGTACAAGCTCTTTGCGACTCCTGAGGAAGTCGCCGAGATGGCGGCTAACTTCCGCGCCGGCGGCTACGGCTACGGCCACGCGAAGAAGGCGCTTCTCGCCGCGTACAAGAGGATGTTCGATCCGTTCAAGGCGAGGCGCGACGAGCTTGAGAAGGATCCCGACGCGCTCGAGGACATCTTGCGCGAAGGCGCGAAGAAGGCGCGCGCCGCGGCCGCGCCGGTGATGGAGAAAGTTCGCCGAGCTGTAGGTTTGTAGTGCGCGGCAAATCCGCCGCTGCCCTTGACCCTACTCGACCATAAGCTCCTGACTCTATTCGACTTTAATCCTATTTTGTGTCGGGCTGGTTTGCCTGTCAACATGCGGCTTTGTTTCGGGCAACCGTGCTCGCCTTTCTAAGCGGGCGGCTTCTCCGTCCACGCGGCCGCTTGGCGTATACATATACGCCGTCGGGCCGCGGTCCTGTCGAATCCGCCGCGCCCAGAAAGGTTCCGCCCGCTCGGGAGTTCGGCGCGGTGCTCGGGGTCTCGGCCTCACTCCCGCTCCCTGCGCCGCCCCTCTCGTCGTCTTCACGGCGATACGCGCCGCAATGCTTCGTCGGCGAATACACCTCCTCGCCTTGCGACGTGTCTCACCGCGCATCCGACGAACCGCGTCGCCGCATGTCGCTCAGCTCGGCACTCGCTCCCTCGTCCCTTGCCTCACCTTCCACAAGGCGCGTTTTTCTTCGTAGCCTCTGCGCTCGCCGACGTTCCGTCGGCTCACTTAACCGCGTCGCGTATCCCCCGGAGCGAAGCGGAGTCGCCGAAGGCGAGCTCAATGCGGGGTGCAAATCCGTCGCGCCGCCTTGGTAGGGGCGCATCTCCGAGGCGCCCGCTTCCCCGCGGCATATGTGTCGCACCGTCAGATGTATAGCGGCGGCGCATCCGCGGAGGTGGTGTTTCGGCTTAGGGCTCGCTAGCTTTGCCGCGGATACGCGGCAAAGCTCCGGCGAAAAAGGCGGTGGCGACATCGATTTCGCGGTCTTTCACATTTTTCGTCGCGTCGCATTGCGCCGAAACACCCCTCCGCTCCCGCGCGGCAAATCCGTCGCGATTTCGTCCGCGCCATAATCTCATTTCGCCGTGCTTGATTTTCGCGCGGCTTTTTCGCTATAATACCCCCATCCCGTGAGGCGGTATGCGCGACGCGGGGTCATAGTCCGGAAAACGAGAGCAATCTCCGCCGGGCGCTTGTCAATGTAGCATCAACGCTACACGTCGTTCTACCGAAATACTGGTACTATTTCACTTTGCGAACGGCATGTAAGTGGTGATGCGCCCGCCTGGGCGCATTTCTTCTTCGTGTATTCGCATAGGCCTGTACCAGGGCTTCGGTAGAGTGCATGAGAGGAAGTGCGCTCTTTTTTGTGCATGAAATGCTTCGCGACGGATGGCGTACAATAGTGAATTGATAGGACCGTGGCGAAGAAGTCATCCAAGACATCGGAAATGTATGCAGCTGCGCAAATGCGGCTGCAGGACTTCCTTGTTGCCTCAGTGGGTGACGATGGGCATGCTTTGCCTGCGGAGATGCGCGAGAACATTGCCGTTGTGATAAATTCTGACAGGAAGACCTATCGGTACATGCTTTTCGTCGGGCTTCTCGTATCTGTGACGGATCAGCGATTGCATCCAAGGTGCTTGCAGCAGAAGGCCGGTTGTGTCGGCGCGTTTAATGCCAGGTCTCTTTGTGCCGAGGTGGTCGTGCCATTTGAGAAAAGCACATTGAAAGGAAGACTGGGTGGATCGTGTGACCCCTATGTGAGCAATCCTGCACGCCTTCCAATGGTCGAGAAGAACAACGATGCAAAGAGTGCATTGGACAGAGACCATTTGTCCAGGCTCTACGATGTCCTCGAATATGCCAAGAACTCTAACTTGCCGGAACGGAAGAAGTTGTTTCGCTACGCCTTTTCATGTGTGCTTGCGCGTCCGGCGGAAGAGTCCTCTCTTGTTGAATTCGGCTCTTTTGACAAAACCAGTTTGGGCTCAGGCCCATTCTTTGACTTTCTGGAAGCACACACACAAGGTGCTTCAGCGGTTGCAGTGCTTACGGCATTCTTTAAGCTCTTTTATGAGAAAGGGACTCATGTTGTCGCACACCCGCTGACCGAATCAGGGGCAAGTCACAGGGAGATTGGCGACATAGACCTTAAGTTCAAGGACGGTCGCGCATATGCCGTGGAGGTGAAGGCAAAGGCGTTTTCCGAAACAGAAGTAAATCATGCCTGTGAAAAAGCATATAGGTCTGGAATCCATAGAGTCATATTTGCGTTTGGCCCAGATGCCGAGAAAGGCCGATGGCATGAAGGGGCGCTTATGAACCTTTGGGCAGAAAAAGGCGTGGAGTTGACTTTCCTTTCCATCGAAGGCGCGTTGGCCGTGGCTATGGCGGCGTCCGATACATGCATCAGAGTAAGGATGGCCGAGGAAATCGCACTTGCGCTAAATGAGATCAATGCGTCGGATGGAGTGAAATCCACGTTTAGAACAATGTTTTCAATGGAGCAAACGAGGGAATGACAATTCGTGCTATTTCACTGTTTAGCGGAGCCGGTGGGATAGACCTGGGGTTCCGTCGTGCGGGCGTGAAAGTTGTGTGGGCGAACGACTTCAACGCGTCCGCCTGTGAGACATACAAAGCCAATTTCGGAAACGAGATACACTGTGGATCCTTGATGGATTTCGATTACAATGCACTGCCGGACTGCGACTTGGTTTTTGGAGGTCCTCCATGCCAGGGATTCTCTGTTGCAGGAAAAATGGATCCAAAAGATCCGCGCAGCAAACTCGTGTTCGAGTTCCAGAAAGTAGTCGGCGCGAAGCGCCCCGTGTTCTTCGTCATGGAAAACGTCGCGGCGCTTGGGCGGCTTGCGAAGTTCGAGGCGGTCAGGAAAAAACTGTTGGACTGCTATCGCAGGATGGGGTATGCCGTGCGCTTCGAGATACTGGACAGCCAGCATTACAATACGCCGCAGCGCCGCGAGCGATTGATAATGATCGGCACACTGTGTGGCGCAGATGCAATCTGCTTTCCGAAGAAAAGTCGGCATGTAATCACGGCACGTGAGGTGCTTGCCGGATTCGATGAGCCGGGAACAGGAAACAACAAGGGCGTATGCGATGCTCGCATAACTACGGCCAAGAGTCCTGTGCTGCGGACATCGCCGTATGCCGGAATGCTTTTCAACGGCATGGGGCGCCCCATCGACCTTTCACGTCCATGCCAGACACTTCCTGCGTCAATGGGCGGGAACAAGACTCCCATAATCGACACTAGACTGCTCAGGAATCCGGATTCTCCCGATTGGCTGAAGCGGCTCCATGCAAAAGCGATGCGCGGCGAGGATATAAGCGGCGTGAAGGTTCCGCAGTTTATGCGGAGAATCACCGTGAGTGAAGCGGCCGCACTTCAGGGATTCCCGAAGGAATTCAAATTTCTTGGATCGAGGTGCGACAAATACAGGCAGATTGGCAACTCTGTTCCACCTCCACTTGCAGAGGCGATAGCGAGGGAAGTTGTCAAGGCGATGCTGAAGAGCAACAGGTAAGACTATGGTACAATATCAGCAACAGACTTTTGTTGCTGCAAATGACGAGGTTGTGAAATGAGCGAAAAGGCAAAGCGAGTGGTCTGGACGCTGGTGCGAATCGTATCGGCGTTGGCAATCGGACATGTAGGATTCTTCTGCCTTACGTGGCTTTTGCCGTTGGTGATTGGCGTGGTGGCTTCCGAAATAGGTTGCCTCTGCCTCAGTGCGTTTGCGTTCTTCATGCTCAGGATTCGCCACTGGCGTTTCTGGGTTGCTGTCGTGATCGGAGTTGTCTTTTGGTTTGCCACAATGGGGATGCATGTATACACTGATCCTCTGTATGATGGTGCTTGCGGGTATACGCGCTACATCGGGCTGCCGCTGCCGGCGCATAGAGTTAATGAATGTTCGTCGGGATTCTCGGTAATGTTTGACGGCAAGCCTGGGAGGTCGGCAATAAACTTGCTTTTCTGGTGTTTCTTCGCTTACGCGTTTGTCGTTGCGCCGCGCATAGTGCGGTGGTTCCGAGAGGTATGGCGAAAGCACAAGAGGTGCGTTGTTGCCTCCGCGGCAGTTTTGTTGGCGGCTATCGTGTTAGTAATTGTCTACCGTCAGGAAATCGCCGTGAACTGGTATGCACCTCGGAATTGGCAGTCGCCGCACGGCTATAAGCGACTGCCAGAGAATCTTTGGCCCGAGCGCACCTGGTGGGAGAATGTGAAGAGCTATTTCTGAGGTGGAAAATCAGCAAATGAGTTTTTGGTATAATACGCAATATGAGAAGGATCATAGTGTGTTTTGGGTTGATGTTTGCACTACAAAGCGCAACCGCGTTAGAAGTAGATGCTTCGGATGGCAGCGCGGAGGCATGCCCGATGCCTGGAGGCCCATTCGTCAACGGAAATGAATTTCCCAAGAACGGAAACACGAATGCATATTATTGGATAGATGTAGTTGCTAGGGCTCGTGACGAGAAGCTTGTTTTCCGGGGTGACGGGCCGTCGAATCTTCCTGATCCGACGTTTGTGGCTTGTGTAGGGCATACAAATCGTGTCATTCTGCTTATCGGCAAGAAGTATGACATCTGTTCTGCGGGAGGCTTTGACATCGTGTCAAAATCAAGCTCGTTAGTACGGGTTGAGGCATTGCCGGGCGGCGGCAGTTCGGTCAGGTTCCCTGTGGATATCAAGATGATTCAATCATGGGCGAAGCCCACACGAACAAGTGCTTGTTCCCAGAACGCCGGATTGCAGGCTCGGAAAATTGATGACACCGGGAAGGTTCCCAAGCGAAGTTTTGGTGTTTTGCCTACGCCAGAACAGGAAGCGAAACAAAAAGAGCTCCAGAAACGTATGCAAGAAGCCAAAGAAAGGGCGCGTGTGCGAGAGGATCGGTTGAGGGCGCTTGAAGAGGCTCGAAGACCATTGATTTATGATCTTCCGCCGGGGAGAGAGTTCGAGTTGTTCGGATATGTTATGGGACAGGTGTATCAGCCTGCGCCATCCGGACATGTGGTCGTTTACGGGGACAGAGTAAATCGCTATATACCGACATATCCTTTACCCAAGAAGTTCCACGGGATGGACGATCTATCTTGCCAGCTCACCCCGATCAGCAGACGACTCTACTCAATGTCGTTGTCGCGTCGCGATTTTTCCGGGCGCGCGAATCTCATGTCAGAAGGCGTTGCCGTGCTTGAAAGTCTTGGGGAAATGCTTGGGCATGAGTTGGCCCCGTTTAAGTACGAGGCTCCCGACCAGCCGTATTGGCCGTGTGGCGATTGGAGTGGGCCGCTCCCAGATCTTTTTGTGGCTGATGAGAACCAATGGGCAACGTCAAAGAATGTATTCGCCGTATCCAACACGAGAATTGGTGGTGTCCTTGTCAATGTGAAGCTTGAAGTTGTCTCATTTGACCGTTTCAACATGTCCATTGCGGCGCGGGATGACGCGTTGGCAAGCGAGAGTCAGCGGGAGTTTGAAGAAGATTTCAAGAAACACCATGAGGGCAAGACCTTTGCAGAATGGAGCCAAGAATGTTCATTTAAACGTTCGCCAGAATATAAAAAGAACCAAAATAGAGCGCCGCTGCCAGATGACTTCAAGATCGCTGGCCATTTTCTGGGAGAGCTAATACCTCCGGTTGAGTTCGCTGAACGATTTGGCAAGAGCGTCTTTTACGTGCGGGAAACCAATACACGGCTGTCCGAGAAATTCCTGGGGGTGTTTTCTCGGATTGGCATAGTGACCAATTCCATTGGGCGAGTTTCGAGGATTGTCCTTGCATCTGACATCATGACACGTGCGGAGCAAGCTCTTGAGAAATACAAAGTGGCACGAGAGTTCTTGCTCTCGCATGGGATTGACGATTACTATGAAGAGTCTATTGGCAAGGCTCAGGAAATTCAGGATTATTATGAACCAGAGGGGAATTGCTGGGCACAGCGCGACTTCTGCGCCTTAAAGTGGATTGACAAGAGCAGAAACGTTTGGATAGAACTGGCGTTGCATGTCTCAAAGGCAGATGGCATGAAAATATATCTTGAAGTCAAGCATGTTGCGCAGGATTCATGGACAGATTACCAATGGCGGCGTGGGCTGGATAAGATAAGGAATGGGAAGCGACAGGAATGAAGGCGAGTAATAGAAGTAAAAGGTGTGCAGCATGAAGTTTGATGTGGCTATCCTCCTTGCTTTTCTCGCCATGACTGCCTCCGCAGCATCGCGAGTCGTTGTGTCGTCGCTGCCGGAGGCGGCGACGCCTGATGCGGAGGTTTGCACCAACATCGCGCTGAATGTCAATGCGGCGCGGCTACAGACGTTGACGCTTTCTGTGGAGTTCGAATCGTGCGTGACGAACGAGGTGTTTGTCGCCATAGGCGCGGATGCAGACTTGGATGGTGATCTTTCGGTTGACGAGGCCGACATCGTGTTTGGCTGCGACTGCGGCGCATGGTATCGCGCCGACCTTCGGACGGGTGAGACAACACAACAGACGACGAACGTTCTCGTGATAGGGAAGCGCGAGTTTGATCATGCCTGGGATATCTTCAAGGTCATCCGCCGCGGTTTCGGCGAAATCGGCGAATCGGTTGAAAAGGACGAGGAACGCGTCCGGTTCGACATCAGGATTCGGTGATGGTGGATTGGTTCTATATCGGCTACTGCACCGTAATGGCGATGTTCGCCGTTGCGTTTGCGTACGCTGCCGCCTTCGGTTTTCGAGCCACAGCCGCGACTGTCGCAACTCTTACCGCACAGAAGACGAACAACGTGCCGCCAGATATGAATCAGCCGCAAATGCAACAGGGCGGCGTTTTTTCTCAGACAGGATTTACAGAATTAACAGGATTCGCTGGGGAGGGTAATCTTGTAAATCTTGTTAATCCTGTCCAAACAACAAGCGACGATATTGCGCGAGGCTGGCGCGTCGAATGTGCCGCGACAAATGAAAACATCTCTTACGAAATGCCGTCGAATGGATCGCTTGTCGGGAACTGGCACGCTGTTACAGAGTGTAGAGTGTAAAACGTAAAACGAAAAACGCAGGGAGATTTCCGTGTTATGAGAAAAGAAAGCGTCTTGGCGGCGAAGAGTCTCGATTTTGCTGTCAGAATTGTGAATCTGCATAGGCATCTGATGGCGAAGCGGCAAGAGCGCGCTATTGCAGACCAGGTTCTCCGTTCCGGGACTTCTATCGGGGCGAATGTACATGAAGCAGAATCTGCTCAAAGTCGTGCGGATTTTATCGCGAAGCTTTCAATCGCCTTGAAGGAATGTCGCGAGACAGAGTACTGGCTTGAGCTTCTTCGACGGACATCCAGCATTGGGGACGGCGGTCATCGCTCGCTTGACGCGGACAGGCGGGAGTTGTTTGCGCTTCTTACGTCAATCCTGAAAACGTCAAAATCGAAAGCTGGATGACACCCCATGTTCGTTTTACGTTTTACGTTTTCAACTTTACGTTCTTTTGGCGACGGCGATTTCTATGGCGTTGCAAATGCCTTGCCGACAAACGCTAATCCAAATGCCTACTACTGGCTTGATCTTTCTGTGACGGGGGTTCTCGGCATTGCGACAATCCGCGTCACTTGCGACGGGCCGAGCGACCTTGGCGACCATCTGATAGTCGCCCGCACGAACGAGGTCTGCCACATTCCGCTTCTCGCTGGCGCGACCTACGCAGTCGAAAGCGACTTGCCGATTGACTATTCAGCCGTATCGAGCGAATACGCGGAAATCGTGACAAACGCCGAGAACCGCCTGACAGTCTCGCTGCCTCTGGAGTTCTCGCTGGTGCGAATACAGACGAGAAGCGCCGGGACTACAGGCAACTATGGCGTGGCATCTTCGCCGATTAATGTACGCCCCTCAATTATTGCCTGTCTCGGAGGGTGTTGCTCGCGGGAGGTTGTTGACGGAATATTGCAGTGGTCGTGTTCTTTGACGTGTACTTGTGGAGGAGGATACCATAGCTTTGAGACGACTGCGCTGTGGGAAGGGTATTCCAAGTTGTTTGTTGGTTATGCCTCGTGTGGATGCTGGGAAGATGCTCCTGACCCAACGCCTACTCCCTCGGATGGCCCGTATGCGGCATCGGTCTCGGCCAACTTCAGCAAGGATGCGGTCATATTCGAGGACGCATACGAAAACATGCCGGGCGAGTGGGTTTTGCGGCGCTCGACGGCGACGATGCTGACTATCAGCGCCAACGGCGGCACCAATGGCGCCGTGCTGTCCGTGTCCGCGACGAACCTTGGCAAGCTCCAGAAGAACTCGGGTCCCGCTTTCCCATCGCAGTCGGTGTCGGTTCCGGCAAGGCAGTC
>CADCGZ010000098.1 GCA_902801025.1 uncultured bacterium
CGCCGCGTCCGAATGGGCGGCGGAGGCAGAGGAGATTTCCGTCCGCATAAACGAGCTTTCCCGCAGCGTCGCCGACGCGGTGAGCCGCATCGACGCCGATCCAGAGGTGTTCGGCGAGCTCGACCGCCGGCTCTCCGTCGTGAACCGCATGCGCCGCAAGTACGGCGATCCCGCGGCGGCGCTCGCAGAGAAGCGCGCGAAGCTCGACGCGCTCGAACACCGCGACGAGCGGCTTGGCGAATTGAAAGCCCGCCTCGCGGAAGCCGAGAAGACCGTCAAGGCGGAAGGCGCAGAAGTCACGCGCCGCCGCCGCACCGCCGCCGCGAAGCTCGCAAAGGCCGTGACGAAGGAGCTGCGCGACCTCGGCTTTCTCCAGGCGAAGTTCGACGTCGACATTCGCGAGGCCGCGCCTGCGGCGCACGGCTGCGATTCCGTCGTCTACATGTTCCCGAGACGCTCGTCTTCGACGAGATCGACGCGAACATCGGCGGCGAGGTAGGCCGCGCAGTAGGCGAGAAGATGCGCCGTGTCGCCGCGTCGCACCAGGTAATCGCAATCACCCATCTGCCGCAGAGCGCGGTGTGCGGCGACAGGCATTTTGTGGTGGCCAAGGGCGTCTCCGGAGGGAGGACGCGCACGTGGATTTCGGAAGTTGAGGGCGAGGACCGGGTTTCGGAAATCGCGCGGATGCTCGGCGGCGAGAAGCTCACGAGCGTGACAAGGAAACATGCAGAAGAACTGCTCGAAAATGGCAAGAAGAAAAGCTGAAGGCAAGTACCCGATCGAAATCGCCGAGGACGTCTTTGCGGAAGGCAGCGCAACGCTCGCCGACACGCTCAA
Organism: uncultured bacterium; assembly: GCA_902801025.1. GTDB lineage: Bacteria > Verrucomicrobiota > Kiritimatiellia > RFP12 > UBA1067 > UBA1067. The sequence goes on from CADCGZ010000098.1 coordinate 841, forward strand.
GGCCGTTGCAGGCCCTGGCGCGGCCAAGGTCGCGCTCGTCGCGGACGCGAACGTGGTGCAGCGCACCGAGGGGCTTGGGCTCAAGATCGGCAAGTATTTCAAGGAACATGGCATAATGCTCGCCGCGAGCCCTGTCGTGATTTCCGGAGGAGAGAAGATCAAGGCGGACGGGCTGCAGAGCGCAACGCTCGTGGCGACGTCGCTCGTCGACGCCAGGATCGGCGCGAACGACGTCGTGATCGCGCTCGGCGGGGGCACTGTGCTCGACGTCGCCGGCTACGTCGCGGCGCAGGTTCGCGGCGGCCTGAAGGTCGTCAGGATGCCGACGACACCCGCCGCGATGATCGACGCCGCCTTTGCCGATACCGCCGCCGTGGACGGCGTTGCGGTGAAGGACGCGCTTTCCGTCCGCTGCGAACCGGCGGCTGTAGTCATTGACCCGACCTTCGCGAAAACCGTCCTCGACGGCGTGTGGTGCGCAGGGTTCGGTGAGGCCGTGCGCTATGCCGCGGTGTGCGACGCCGCTCTCATGAAGCGCCTCGCAAAGCGCGCCGAGGCGATAAAGGCGCGAGACTTCGACGCCATGCGCGACACCATAGTCGATTGCGCCAAGTCGCGCGGCGGCGCTCCGTTCGCGCCCTTTGCGCAGTGGTGCGCGGCGCGTCTCGAGTCGATGAGCGGCTACAAGCTGCCCCACGGCTACGCAATCGCGATCGCGATCTGCATCGACTGCGCCTACGCCGTCAAGAAGGGGCTTATGAGCGAAGGCAACCAGGAGCTCGTCTGCAGGGCGCTTGCCGACTGCGGCGCGCTGGACGGGCTTCCCCACAGCCACTATCTTCTCGCCAACCACGAAAGTCTGATGAGGGGCATCGACGCGTGGTCTCTTGCCCGCGGCTCCGAGGCGATTGCGCTTCCGGGGGCGCTTGGCAAGTCGGTCGAGGAGCGTACGCCGGACCGCGCGGCGTATGCCGAAGTCCTTGAAGGTCTTCTCGCCGTCTCCCGCGGGGAGTGATTTTTTGGTACAATATCGACTTATGAAAACACGTATTGCGCTTTTCGCGCTTCTCGCATCGGCGGCCGTCCAGGCCGCGCAGGTAGTCGACGTCAAGTTCAAGGCGCTCGACGGGTTCGGCGGCGATACCGGCTCCATCGCGAGCCGCTGCCAGACGAAAAAGGGCCAGGAATACGATCCCGCGACGCTGACGAGGGACGTAGGCGCGCTCAAGGACTCCTCTGAGTTCGAGGACATCTCTGCCGACGCGCAGCGCGTGGAAGGCGGCGTAGAGGTGACTTTCTACGTGAAGCGCAAGATGCGCTATCGCGCGCCGTTGCGCGTCAAGGGCGCGGAATTCTTCAGCGAGTCGAAGATTAGCAAGGAGGCCGAGCTCAAGGACGGCTATCTCTACGGAGAGGCCGATCTCGCCGAGGCCGCCGGCAAGGTCAGGACCGCTTACCAGAAGAAACACTACTATGACGCGAAGGTTTCGCCCATCGTCGAAATGCTTCCCGAGGGCGACGGCGCAACGGTCACTTTCATGATCGACGAGGGGGCGCGTCAGAAAATCGGCTCGTACGTGTTCGCAGGCGCTACCGGCGTTTCGGAAGACGAGCTTCTCGAGGCGATCAACGTGCTTCCGTGGTGGAACCCGCTCGGGTGGTTCTCCGACAAGCCGGTCACGCCCGAGCAGCAGGCGCAGTGCGTTCCGAAGATCGAAGAGGTCTTCCGCAACCGCGGCTATCTCGACGTCGCGGTTTCCGGCCCGGAGCGCGTGCAGCGCGAGGACGGTCTCGTCGACGTGCGCTTCGATATCGTCGAGGGCGTTCGCTATGTCGTTGGCGAGACGAAGATTACCGGCCTCACTCGCTATCCCGAGGCCTCGGTGCGCGAGAAGGGCCAGCTTCCCGAGGCTGGGGCGGTCGCCGGCGCGAAAGTCCTTGCAGACGCCGCGCGCCGCATAGAGGTTGCCGTCGGCTCGGGCGATTCAGGCCTTGCCGACACTCACGTTACCATCAAGCACTTCCCCTCCGAGTCCGACCCGGCTGTCGCCAACATCGTGTTCGACATCGCCGAGGGCGTTCCGGTCGTGATCAACAAGGTCGAGATCCGCGGCAACGACTACACGAAGGACAAGGTCATCCGCCGCGAGATTACCCTCGGGCCGGGAGACCGCATGCTCGAGGACCGCGCCGAGCAGAGCAAGCGCAGGCTCGAGAACCTCGACTACTTCTCGCGTGTCCGCTACGAGCTCCAGCCGACCGGCAGGGGCAAGGACGCGAACGGCGCCGAGTGGCGCGACCTCGTCTACGAAGTCGAGGAGAAGAACACCGGCAACTTCATGGTCGGCATCGGCGCCGGCTCGGTCGACTCCGTCTACGCGTACGCCGAGGTGCAGCAGTCCAACTTCGACCTCTTCGCGCCGAAGAAGTTCTTCCGCGGCGGCGGCCAGAAGGGCCGCGTCTTCGTGCAGGCCGGTCCGCGTATCCAGAGCTACGAGGCGAGCGTGACTGAGCCCCACTTCCTCGACCGCTACCTCGAACTCACCGGCGAGGTCTATCGCCGCAACAGGTGGTATGACGACTACGACGTCATCCGCACTGGCGGCGGCGCGACGCTCTCCTATCCCGCCAAGGTCTGGAACCCGAAGACCATTTGGGATCCCGAGGCCGACAAGTACGTCTCGTTCGGCAGGTTCGGCGTGCGGCTGGGTGGCGAGTTCATCCAGCTGGACGACGTGGAGAACGACTACTACGTGTACAAGGGCGTCACGAAGCAGTGGCTCAAGGAAGAGGACCGCAAGTACGGCGACGCGGTGGAGGGTGTAGTCCGGCTCTTCTGGAGCCGCGACGACCGCGACAACTTCCGCGTGGCGACGAGGGGCTCCCGCTCGCAGGTCTACCTCGACGTCGGCATGGGCGACAACGAGTACTACAAGTTCGGCTTTAACCACCGCCACTACTTCTCGCCCTGGAAGGGCCTCGTCTCGGGCGATAGCTGGCTCAAGGAGCACGTGCTCATGGTCGGGCTCCGCGTCGAGACGATCGACGGTTTCGGCTCGAACGACTACGTGCCGATCTACAACCGGCTGTTCCTCGGCGGCCCGAAGTCGATACGCGGCATCGAGTACCGCTATGTCTCGCCATACATCAAGAAGGCGAACAGCAACAGCGACTACATCCCGTGGGGCGGACAGACGCTCTTCTGCATGAACTTCGAGTATACGGTGCCGATCGTGAAGATGATACGCCTCGCGGCGTTCACCGACCTTGGCAGCGTCGGCGAGGACGAGTTCGACTTCGACTTCAGCGACAACTTCGCGTGGACGGTGGGCCTTGGCGTCAGGCTCGACATCCCGATGTTCCCGATCCGCCTTGACTTCGCGACACCCATCGAGAAGCCCGACCACTGCGAGGAGGAGGTCTTCTCGTTCTCGGTCGGCTACGATTTCTAAGACACACCAACGGAGACAGAAAAATGAAGAAGATGATGCTTGGCATGATGGCGCTCTGCGCGGCAGCTGCGTTCGGAGACGTCAAAATTGGCACGGTCGACATGATGGTGCTCGTCCGCAACCACAAGAGCTACGACACAAACAAGAAGATGCTCCAGGATTCCGAGAAGAAATACCAGAAGGAGCTCGACGACACGAAGGCAGAGCTCGACGCGCTGCAGGACGAGGGCAAGAAGCTCGCCGACCAGGCGAGGAACCCGATGATCTCGCAATCCCAGAAGGACAAGATCGAAAAGGAGCTCCTCGACATACAGAACAAGTATGTCGCAGGGCAGCAGAAGCTTCGCACCCAGGCGATGAAGTCGCAGGAGAAGCTGCAGGAGTTCGAGTCGATGCTCCTCAAGTCGACAACCGAGGACATCCGCGCCGTCGTGAACGAGTTTGCCGACGACAACGGCTACGACATAATCATCGAGTCGACGGTCACGGCGTTCGCCAAGAAGTCGCTCGACGTAACCGACGGCATTCTGAAGGCCATGGGCGTCGACCCGAAGCACGCGAAGGGCAAGGAGAAGGATGAAGGCAAGTGAGCTCGCGAAGGTCCTCGGCGGAACGCTTGAGGGCGAGGACGTCGAGCTCTCGGCCTGCGGAGGGCTTGAAGAGGCCCGGCCCGGCGACCTGAGTTTCTGCAAGGACCCGAAGCACGTCCAGCTCGTCGAGTCGACGAAGGCGTCGGCGGTCCTCCTGCCGCCCGATTGGGACAAGGGGGCGCCGTGCTCGGTAATCCGCGTCGCCGACCCGAACCACGCCTGCATGACGGCGGCGAAGATGTTTGCGCCGCCCGAGCCCGTCCGCGCTCCCGGCGTCCATCCGACGGCCATCGTAGACCCGTCCGCAAAGCTCGGGAAGGACGTCCACGTCGGCGCCTTCACTGTTGTCGAGAAGGGCGCGGAAATCGGCGACGGCGCGGTTATCGAGGCGCAGGTCTTTATTGGCGAGGGCTGCAAAGTCGGCGCGAAGACGCACATTTATCCACAGGTCACTCTTCGTGAGGGGACGATCGTCGGCGCGGACTGCATCATCCACTGCGGCGTCCGGCTCGGGGGCGACGGCTATGGCTTCAACAACGGCCGCCGCGAGGACGGCTCGATTTTCATCGAGAAGATCCCGCAGCTCGGCATCGTCGAGATCGGCGACGGCGTTGAGATCGGCTCGAACACGACGATCGACCGTGCGCGCATCGGCCGCACCTACATCGGCCCGATGACGAAAATCGACAACCTTGTGCAGATCGGCCACAACGTCAAGGTCAAGGGATATTCGGGGCTTATCGCACAGTCGGGCATAGCCGGTTCCACCGAGATCGGCTACGGCTGCCTTATCTGGGCGCAGGCGGGCGTCTCCGGCCATATCAAGATCGCGGACGGCGTGCAGGTCGGTCCGCAGGCCGGCGTTCCTCAGTCGCTCGACGGATCGGTCAGGTACGTCATCGGCACGCCGGCTGAGCCCATGAAGGAATTTGGCGGTCGCGTCCTTGTTCCCAAGATGCTTGCGAAGCTCAAGGCCGAAGTCAAGGAACTCAAGGCGAAAGTCGCCGCGAAGTAAATGCCGCTCTACGTCTACGAAGCTGTCGAACCAGAGAAGGGCTGCGCGAAGTGCCGCGGCGGGTTCGAGGTCTCGCAGTCGATAAAGGACGACAAGCTGACGGCTTGCCCCGATTGCGGGTCGAAGATCCAGCGCATCATACAGGCCCCCGGTCTCGCGCACTCCAAGACCGATCTCCACTACCGCGCCAAGCG
>CADCGZ010000099.1 GCA_902801025.1 uncultured bacterium
CATCGTAGGAAAAACCGGACGGCGAGTTATCGGCGATCCGCACGAGCACTGGGAACCCGGACAGGGCCGGCTTTCCGGCGGCATAGCCGGACACGGTGAGCTTGGCACCGTAGTCGAACTCGTAGCCCGCGGGCTTGGGCAACGCGGCAAAGGCAGCAGTGAACGACACTGCGCCGAACACAGCAACAGAAAAAATCCCCCTCATAGAAAACATTCCCTTTGTTTCCGACGATTATACACCCAACGACGATACAAAGTCAAGCACCCGAAGATGTCAAGCAACGGCCCGCGACCAAAACATCGCATCGTCTATATTACAATTATTATAAAGTGCGGATCAGAATCCTTCCACCTCATCTGATTTTCAAGGAAAAACCTCCAGGATAGTATGGCGGTTTCGCACCAATATAGCGCGGATATTCACCGTTCTCGCCAGTCCAGCCAAGACGTCCGAGGTCATTTTCCCCGCGAACAGACTTGCAGCGATAGAAATCGACAGAATAGATATCGTTCGTGCAGATAAATTCCGGCATCTGCACAGGTATCGTTCCACCTGCCGGAACAGTCGTGCCGCCTATAGCGAAAGTATCCGCTATGGCAAGTCCGGCCGTGATATCGTAGCTCCAGTCATCGTACTGGAGATCCGCCGCCGTTCCGCCGTTGAACGCACCCGTGCGCAACACGTTGTTGCGGTAGAAGGATCCTGACCTGAACATGGTCGGGCTCGTGAGGTTTCCGGCCGAAATCTTGCCATCCGAGTTCTCTACGATATTTGTCGTGCCTGCGGCAAGAACAAAAATGTTGTCAAAGATTGATGCCAAAAGAACCGACGGATAGGTGAGGCCCTCTGCGTTGATGAATTCGTTGAAACCGACAACGGTGTTGTGGTGGAAAACCAGCCCGTTGTTATAGCCCTCCCTGGACTTGTGGAAGATCGCGCCGCGGGCAGGTCCATCGTTGTTCACAAACCGATTGAAGGAGACGTTCGCCTGCCTAGGGCCTTGGAAGGCGGCGTGGAAGAGTGCCTGGCCTCCCTCGCCGCCTGCCTGGTAGACGACGTTGGACACAAAATAGAAGGGGCCCGTGCAGATATCACTTCCGAGTCTGATCTGGATGCCAGTCAGGATGGAGACCACGTTTGAAAAGACGTTCCCAGAAAGCCGCGCATTATCACGAACCCTGAACAGCATACAGTCTTTGCCGCGCGAACTCTTCCGCAAGTTGATGAATGAACACCCCTCGACAAGCAGATTCGTGGCGGCGACAGCATCGCAGGTGACGAGATGCGTGTCCAAACTCTTGGCATATACACCGTCGGGCAGCTCGCCGACGAGCTGGAACTCGCATACCGATAGCGTCAAGAAAGGCGCGAGGGTCTTGATTAGGTTGCAACTTGGCCCGACCGTTCCCTGTCCGTTGATGAACTTTCCAAGCGATTCTCTCCCGAACATGAACCGAAGCCCTTCCAACGTCACATGAAACGCCTCGTTGGACACGACGGCCTCGCCTCCTGCGCTCACCGCATAGCCGTCCGCGACAACAATCAGAGGCTTTTCCACAAGGGCTCGGATGGAAATCCCCTCCAGCGTCGCGGGAATCGAAATTGCGTCAGCCGCCGATGCGATTTCGTAGTTGCGTCCCTCCCCGCCGCGGACCCAGATGGTGTAGCCGGGACCGGCGATGTCGAGCGCCGCGCGGATCGTCGGCAGCGCCGATTCCGGCGACGATCCATCCCCCGAACCGAGCGAATCTACGTAAAGCTCAGCGACGCCAGACGGAGGGAGTGTGCAGGCGGTACCAATGCCAACGGTCGTCTCCACTCCCCACGAATTGGTGACGCGAAGCCGCAGTGCATAGACGGTAAATTCCGAGAGACCGGTGACTTCCATCGAGAAGGAACCAGTCGCGTCACGCGTCGTTTCGGCGAACGCAGCGACGGTGGCAAAGTTATCCGTCGACGCCTCGAGCCGGGCGGTGCAGGAGTTCGACCCCTCTCCGAAAGTCGCGACCGAAGCATCCGCAGAAAGCGAAGAAACCGTCCTGCCGCTCACGCTGGCTGTGGCCAACGGCTCACCTGGAGTATACGTCGTGAAGGAGGTCGGTCCGAACGAGATAGCCTCATTAGTGTTGTTCGTCGCCGTGCCGCGGACGAAGTACGTCGTGCCATACACGAGTCCGCTGACCGGGAAATCGTGGGGGCCAACCTCCATCGCCAAAAACGTCTTCGACCAGATCGGCGCGGCAAAATCATCTGTCGCGGACAGTTCTACACTGACGTTCGCCAAGGTGGCACCACTGCCAAGAGCCTGGACGGCAACCGTCACAGTCGCATTAGTATAGGCGACAGCAGAGGCCAGGGCACTCACTGAAAGGTCGACGATCTCGCCGTAGGATTCCGCCGCATCAGCCAACAGGAACTCGGGGTCGGCAATGCTGTCGTATTCCGCCTTCGCCCAGTCCGCCGTAGGAGTTGCTTGGAGCAAACGGCACTCGTCGACGCTGCCGACAAAGTATGACGACCCCCCCCCCGAATAGCTTCCTATGGAGAGCGAATTGTCGTTGTCAGCTGGCGCAGTGCCCGCCGTTGCGGGCGCCTTTTGGACGCCGTTCTCATAAATAGTTGCCGTGCGGCCGTCGTAGACGATGAAGAGATGCTTCCACCCAGCACCGGCGAAGGATTGTTCTGGGGCATAGCTGGCGATGTTGTCTCCGTTCGCACCACGTACGGCAATGGCGGCGCCCTTCCTGATAACCTCCCAGCCGCTGTTTGTCGATTGGTTGCGTATCTTGCGCGAGAAGAATCGAACATCCCCGGATGGTTGACTGGATGACATGTCGAACCAACCAGAAATCGAAAAGGAAGCGCCAATGTCCAAGGCGGCGGCATTTGCAATGGATAGATATGCGTTAGCGGCGCATTGCCTGCCGTTGCCAACAGTGCCTCCCGCTAAAGACAGGCTTTCCGCACTCGTTCCGGATGGCGTGGCAGCAAGTCCATGCCCCGATGAATCGGCGACCGTCCCGCTCGCCTCCGACATGTGCCAGACGCCGATGTAGTTGGAGAACGGGTTGTCATTGCATACGACTTTGCCGGACGAGACCGAGCCCCAGCACATCACGAACTCTGTGCCGTTTGTCATGGTCTGGAGCTGCACCCAAATAAGCGACATGCCTGATGTATTCCATGTGTCGATCTCGAACGGGAGTCCATTGCCATCCATGTCAACGAAGGCGAGATCAATCGCGTTCTTGTCGGCGGCCGATGCGTTCTGGACATCAACGTAGGTGAAACCGACGGGCGCGTTGTTCGAAATGCACACGAGGACAGGAAAATCAGAAAGCGTCTCATTTCCCGTATAGCCTTTGACCGTGAACTTCGCGCCTTTGGTGAAACCGGCCGGCGCAGGCAATGCGGCGAAAATGGACGAACTGAACATCGCCACAACGAAACAGCAAAGCAACCTCATCAGTCTCATTGGCAATTCCTCATGTTATCATCATTGACACGATGAATTATAGCAAACTACACCCCCTTTCGCAACTGGAACTGTCACTTCAAAAATATCTTCAATGCGCCCTGGTTGGCAGCAGAATATGACAGATACATCGCAGAATCCTTGACACTGAGCCGTGCCCTTGAAAACACATTTGTGTCAAAGGAAACGGAATAGCGAGACAACTCAAACGCAGTCGCATCGGTTGTGGTAGCGCCAGACCAATCAAGGATCTTTACTTTTGCACCAAAGACCACCTCTCCAACTGGCTGTAGCTCGACCTTTATTGCTCCAGTAGCAGAGAGTTCGACATCAGAACCGGTAAAATTGGCACAGCCATGGACGTCTGGCCCCACGTCGGCAATGATCTTCGCGCCATCGGCAAACGAAACCGAGCCCGACACATTAAGTTCGCCGCCCTGCTCGCCCGGACGAAGCCCACCGCCAGACTGAATCTCGAGATTAAGCGTGCGACCCGTTCCACCGATCCACGCACCATCATAGACGACATACTTGCAGGCAATCGTGTTGTTCACGAGAAGCCCGCCAGCATAGACGCGGCCGTCGCTCGTGACATAGCACGGGCCATCCAGCGCGAGGACACCATTCTCCTTCTTGCTGAGGCGAACAGCAAGATGCGTCGGCTTGCTGTCGGGCGCATTTGTCACGCTCCCAGCAAATCGCGCGTCAACAAAGGCGTCGCCATCCCAGACCGAGACTGAGCACTCGCCGTTGCTGTCCGTGTTGTTCAGGTCGATATCATTGTCGAGGACAACAGTGCCATCCGTCCCCTCGGCGCCAAAACCCAACTTGGTGGAAAACTGCCGCCAGTCGCCGGCCAGCACTGGATGCTTGAGATCGCGGCGTAGGAGCGCGCCGCCGTAGAGGTTCACATGGCGAACGCCGCCGACCGCAGCGAACCCGGACGGACGGCGGAAGTGGTAGAAGCGAAGATCGCCGTCATCATCCGAGCTGTGCTCCGGCGCGTAGTCGAAGTTCACGGCGATGCGCGCGCCGATGGGGCTATCGGGATAGACGTTCGCATTAAGGACATTCTGCTTGCGGCTCAGGCCGTCCGGTATCATGGCGACATAGGTCCCCGCGCTCACATACAAGACATTTGTCGCAATGCTATTCGTGCAAAATCCACCGAGGTTGATAAGGGTTCCTGAGCCGTGCTTATTGAATGTCTTCTGCTCGGACGGCTTTGTGCAGACGATTTCCTTGACAACGATGTTTGCGGTTCCGCCGCCGATTGACTTGCCATCGCGCATGTTAGCCCGGAAGACCGTATTCGACATCGGGAAAGGGCCGCCGTCAATGCCGAAACCGTCGTGGTCGCCCAACTCAATGGACTCAGCGGTGATGACGGCGGGCTCGTCCGTCTCGTTGATTAAGTGGCAGGCCTTTTCGCTGGCAAAGCCATTGACAGACTGTCCCCAAGACCAGCAGCTCGAATAGAACTTTGGGACGGATTCGAACGCGCGCGGGTCGGCCATTGCGACATCGCCTTGGATGTTGACGTATTTCGGGACGAACTCCGGGTTCGGAGTTGCAAAGACGACCCGACCGTAGGCCTGGCTCCCAATCACAAACTCCTGCGTGGCATGCGTAGAAACCGGCTTCTCGAAGACAAGACGCCCGCCGGAGGAGTAGACGTGGTGCTTGCGGTTGTCCGTGAACACGATGGGCACCGCAATGGAGTTTGTGCCCTTCGTCGCCATGTACACGTCGCGCGTCCATCCCTTGTTGTCGGTGTTGCCGTCGAGCGTGAGGACCGCGTCTGGCTCGCCGGTGATGCGGTAGCCGCTATAGTTCCAGCCCCCCTCGCCGTCGGCGGGATGAACCTTGGGAACATCCGCGGATGTGCTATTCGTGCAAGCATGGAAGTGAAGCCCGATGACCGTCATGCTCGATGTGAGGACCGGTTGGACGACCGCGTTCGTAGTAAAGAAGAGCACGGTGTTCGACGAGGGTGCGACTGTCGAGACATTGCCATCCGCGTCATTCCAGCTCGATGCCGCATTCATGTCGGGACTACGGTTTCCCCAGACAAGCATATCCCAAGTAGTCGCCGCTGGCAGCACGGCCGCCACCAAAACCGAAACGAGAAGTAGATGCTGTTTCATGGCACAATTATACACTCATTCGCAGGGCAAAGTCAATCGCAACCAACATGTCACATCGTTTATCTGATCGTTATTGCAAGGCGCGAATCGGAATCCTTCCACCAGGTGACGTTCTGCGTGACGCCCGCCTTCCACGTGCCGACGTCGTTGCGGCGCGCTGGAAGGGTCTTTGTCTTGTCGCCGAACGTGAACTTTCGTGCCCTTCCACAAGCTCGACGGAAGCGTCGCAGGCAGGTTGCGAAACCAGACATGCTGCGGGATGCCGCTCTTGCCAGATTCGCTTAGCCACTCACCCGTGATACTGTCCATATCCGCCGACAAAACCACGTTGGTCAAAGAGTAATTCTGATAGAACGCATACTGACCGATCGACTTGAGTCCCTTCTTCGCCGCCGTGAACGTCTCGATCTTCGACGTGCGGAAGGCCCGCGTCCCGATCCGCGCCAGCGAGGGCGGCGACACGACATGGCCCCCGATGGGATCGTCACGCCAGGTGGGGTTGCTGTCCGATCCAAGCGTCTCCAGCCTCGGCGGAAGCAATGGCGTCACG
>CADCGZ010000100.1 GCA_902801025.1 uncultured bacterium
GGGCGCGAATACATACAGCTCCGCACGACCCAGCAGCGCATCGCGGTCGCGCGCACGAACCTCGTCCTCCAGACGGAGACGTACGACATCTTGAAGTCGCGCTTCGACTCCGGCATCGGCGACGAGCTCGCTGTCAACCAGTCGAAGTACGTCGTCGACCAGACGCTTGCGACGATTCCGCCGCTTCTCGCGGAGGAGGAGAGACTGCTCAACGCGATTGCCGTCCTCACGGGAGACATTCCGGGAGCCCGCCACGACGAGCTTAATAACTGCCCCGACCGCGACTGGCTTCTCGCGCCAGAGAAGATCGCGGAGATTCCGCTCGACATGATTCGCGCGCGTCCCGACGTGCGCGCCGCAGAGCGCAAGCTCGCTGCGCAGACGGCGAAGGTCGGCGTCGCGAAGTCGCTTTGGTTCCCGAAGCTCTACATCAACGGCTATCTCGGGGTGGAGTCGGTCAAGGTTCACAAGTTCCTCGGGAAGGGCGACTTCTACGGTTCCATCGGCCCTGCGATAAGCTGGCCGATCTTCCAGGGCGGCAGCATCTACGCGAACGTGAAGGCCGAGGAAGCGCGTATGGACGAGGCGTTCCTCGCATACGAGTCGTCCATACAGGAGGCGTACCGCGAAGTGCGCAACGCCTACGCCGAGTATACGCAGCAGTACCACCGCTATCAGGCGCTGCAGGGCGCGGTGAAAGCAGCGCAGGACGCAGTCGCGATTTCGAACGACCTTTACAAGAACGGCCTTAGGGACTTTACTGCGGTCATCGACGCGCAGCGCTCGCTCCTCTCTCTCGAGGAGTCGCTCGTAATCTCCCGCGGCCAGATCACCGTCAACCTGATCGCGCTCTACAAGGCCCTCGGCGGCGGCATCGTCGGCATTTAGTTTGCAAATGCCAAAGTCTACTGTGGAGGATTAAATCAATTCAGTTGTGTTGTTGAAAGGGGATGTTGACGATGAAGGCAGTTTGCGGGGAGTATCTTAAAGGGCAGTTCGGCGGCGACGAGTCTGTCGTCGAGGAGATCTACGCCGAGTACGTCAGGTCCGCCCGCGAAAAGGCGGAAGAAGCCGTCGTCGCCCTCGAGGGGGAACGGTACGATGACCTCGACCGCATCGCCCACGCCGCGAAGGGCAATGCCCTTGCCGTCGGCGACCAGGAGTCCGTGGATGCCGCTGTCGCGCTTCGCGCCGCGGCCAAGGCCCGCGACCGCGGCGAATCCGCCGCGCTCGTGGCGCGACTAAAGGAACTTGCAGCGGCGCTCTGACGCCCGCCTTGCGTAGGATGTCTATGAAACCGTCTTCGAGCAGCCACTTTTCTACTCTTGCCGCCTGGGCCCTTGCCTTTGGATGTGCAGTAGGCTGGGATGCGGTCGTCTTGCCGTGGACGACGTTTCTCCCCAAGGCCGGGCCGCTCGGCACTTTGCTGGGTCTTCTTGCCGCCGGTTGCGTCATGGCGGTTATTGCCTGGAACTTCCACTACATGGGCAACCACAAGCCGGGGCCAGGCGGGGTCTATGCCTATGCGACGGCGGCGTTCGGACATGACCATGGATATCTTTGCGCGTGGTTCCTCTGCCTTACCTACGCCGCGATCGTCTGGTTGGACGCCGCGGCACTGCCTATCGTAGTGCGCTATGTGTTTGGTGGAGACTGTCTTCGGTTTGGATTCAGCTACACGGTAGAGGGATTCGAGGTCTGCCTTGGCGACATCCTGCTTGTCGTCGCGGCGGCGGCGATTGTCATCGCCATCTGCGTACGGCGACGTGTGTCGATGGCGGTGCAGACCGTCCTTGCGGTTGTGTTTGCCGCTGCGTTCGTGGCCTGCTTTGTCGCTGCCGTCATTTGCCACGACGGTGGGCTGGAGACGATGAAGCCGCTCTTCTCGCCGCAGGGCGGCGGCGTCTTTTCCCAGTTGCTCGGCGTGCTCATGATGGCGCCGTGGCTCTTTGTCGGGTTCGAGGCGATATCCGTCATGAGCACGGAGTTCCGGTTTCCGGTTAAACGGGTCTTCGCCATAATGGTGGCGGTGATTGTGGCGGCTGTCGCGGTTTACGCCATGCTCACGGTCATTCCGGTGCTGGCAGGAAGCCAGGGTTTAAGCTGGGCTGACGCCGGAGACGTTGGCGACCCCAACGCCCATGCGTTCGAGGTCGCACAGGCCGCCCTCGGAAAATCAGGCAAGGCCGTCATCTGCTGTGCGCTTTTCGGCGCCATCTTCACGAACTTGATCGGCAATACGATGGTCGCCGGCCGTCTTATCGCGGCGATGGCGCAGGACGGCGCCATGCCTGCATGGCTTGGAAGGTGGAACGGCGAGGTTTCGGCGCGCAATCCCATGATCGTCATAGTCTGCATGGCGGTCGTCACGTCCGCCCTCGGGCAGACGGTCATAGGGGTCATCGTTGACATTGCGCTGATAGGTGCTGCGATAGCCTACGCCTATACGTCGGCCGCGACATTCAAGACCGCTCGGCAGAGAGGCGACCGCTTTTCCGTGTTGGCTGGCCTTGCCGGGCTTGTCATCTCTGTCGTGGTAGGACTTCTATTTCTGCTGCCGGTTTTTTCCTCTGGCGTCGCCATGATGTTGACCGAGTCGTACCTTGTTCTCGTTCTGTGGAGTGTTGCCGGGCTCGCGTTCTTCCTCTTTGTGTTCCGCATGGATTCGCTTCGTCGCTTCGGGCGTTCGCCGGTCGTGTGGGCGGCTCTCTTCATGATGATCCTTGTGCTGTCGCTTATCTGGGTGCGGCAGACCGCCGACGACACGATGCGCGACGCGTGCGAGGCCGTCGCAAGCTTTCACCCTGACAAGTGCCGCGCTTCGGTGCATGGCGAGGAAGGGCATGCGCCGAAAGGGGAGGACTGGCATGACGCGCTGCGCCGCAACCTGTCTGGCGTAAGCCGCACGATAATGCGCAACAGCTACGTGCAGGGCGGGATAAATGTCCTTGCGCTTGTCCTGCTAGTGTACATTTACATCATCCTCCGTCGCCGGGAGCGCGAGATGGAGGAGGAAAAAGCCAAGGCCAAGAGCTATTTCTTTTCCACGGTGAGCCATGACATAAGGACGCCGCTCAATGCAATTGTAGGATTCTCCGAGATGCTGAATGCGGGCATGAAGACGGAGGAGGAGCGAGCGCAGGCGACGAACGCGATACTTGTTAGCAGCAAGACGCTTCTCGCGTTGATCAACGACGTCCTTGACCTATCGAAGCTCGAGTCGGGCAAGATGGAGATATCTCCCGAGCCTACTGACTGCCGACTTCTTCTGCGCGAGATCGCAGATGCCTTTCGCATGTCGAATTCCAAGCCAGATGTCGAGGTGCGATGTTGCGTCGGCGAGATGCCTTTGCTCATGCTCGACCCACAGCGTCTGCGGCAGATCGTGTTCAATCTCGTCGGCAACGCGATCAAGTTCACAGACCGCGGGCATATTGAGCTTAGGGCCTCCTACGACCTGCCGGATGGCGCCCCATCGGGAATGTTCCGATTGGAGGTTGAGGACACCGGATGCGGAATTAGCAAGGAGGACCTCAAGAGCATCGGCTCGGCCTACGTCCAGGTCGGGTCAAAGCTTGCCCGCAACGGCGGTACCGGACTGGGCCTCGCCATCTGCGGGCAGCTCGCCGCCGCAATGGGCGGACGGCTCGACGTCAAGTCGGATCTAGGAATCGGCTCGACATTCTCTATGGTGGTGCCGGGAGTGCGCCCGGCGCCCGCTGACCGCGGCAAATCCGCCGCGCCAGCGCCCGAGCCGGTTACGCCGCCTCGCGTCGATTCGGTTTCCGCGCCGCGCCGTATCCTCGCCGTGGATGACTCGCGGCTTAACTTGATGGTGCTGAAGGCGCTGTTGAAGGGGATGGGCGATTTCGAAGTGGTGTCGGCCGCAGATGGACAGGAGGCGCTGAAAATCCTCGAGTCGCCGTCCGAAAGGCCGTTCGACTTGGTACTTACGGACATGTGGATGCCCAATCTGGACGGAGAGGGTTTGGCGAAGGCCATTCGCGCGAACCCAGCGCTCGCGTCCTTGCGCGTCATTGTGGTGACTGCGGACGTTGAGTTCCGTGAAAAGGCCGCAGAGCTGGGATTCGACGGAATCCTGCTCAAGCCGATTACCGGCGAGAGGCTTTCGCGTATCCTCGCTGGCAGTTAGCCTAGATGGAGTTTGTTCGGCTGCGGCCGAATATGAGGCCTGCGCCCGACCTGCTCGCCCGACCCGCAGTTTGCGGGCACCCCGCCGGCATGATTTTGACGCGCGCGCCTTCACGCGCGCCCTTTACGCTGGTCGTCAAAATCACGCCGGGCCCGCAAACTTGCTCTCGTGCGACAGTCGGCTCTCCGGCCTCAAACATTCGCTCCACCGCCTCACGAACTGAAGGCATAAATTTTCAAGACCCCTATTGACAGGCGCGAGTTAGTTTTGGTAAACTTTGCGATGTCTAACAAGATTAGGAAAGGCAAAGTGCCGTTGGAACAAGGAGATTGCTGAAATGAAACTGGGGGAATTGAAAGAAGGGGAGCGGGCGCGGATCGTCCGCGTGTCGGGCGAGGAGGCCGTGAAGCGGCACCTCGGCGCACTCGGGTTCGTGGCGGGCACGATAGTGCGCGTCGTGGGCGAATCCTACGGCAACATGATTCTCGCCGTACACGAGAGCCGCATCGCCGTCAACGACGCGACTGCGCAGAATGTGGAGGTGGCAAATGTCTAAAAGCGTAAAGATAGCCCTCGCGGGCAACCCGAACAGCGGCAAGACTACTCTCTTCAACGCACTTACCGGGTCGGAGCAGTACGTCGGCAACTGGCCGGGCGTCACGGTCGAGAAGAAGGACGGAATACTCGCCGGTCACAAGGATGTCATCATACAGGACCTCCCCGGCATCTACTCGCTCTCGCCCTACTCCATCGAGGAGAAGGTGTCGCGCAGGTTCCTCGTCGAGGAGGGTCCGGACGCGATTCTCAACATCGTCGACGGAACGAACATCGAGCGCAACCTCTACTTCTCCACGCAGCTCGCGGAACTGGGGCTCCCGATGGTGATGGCCGTCAACATGATGGACGTCGTGAAGAAGAACGGCGACAAGATCGACTTCGAGAAGATCGCGAAGGCGCTCCGCTGCGAGGTCGTCGGGATCTCGGCGCTCAAGAACGAGGGTGGGATGGAAGCCGCCGAGAAGCTCGTCGAGATGGCGAAGAAGGCCGTCGTCGAGAAGGGCCCCGGCAAGCTCCCCGACGTCCCGCACGTGTTCTCGGGCTCGGTCGAGCACGCAATCGCCCACATCGAGGAGTCTATACAGGGCAAGGTCCCGCTCCGCTCTATACGCTGGTACGCGATCAAGGTCTTCGAGCGCGACCGCGAGATAATAAAGAAGCTCGACATCGGCGTCGGCGAGATGAAGCACATCGAGGAGCACATCCGCGACTGCGAGAAGGAACTCGGCGACGACGCGGAGTCGATTATCACGAGCCAGCGCTACGACTTCATCAAGAAGCTCATGGACAATTCGCTCGCCCTCAACGAGAACCGCAAGGGAAAGTCGACCTTGTCGGACAAGATCGACAAGATCGTCACGCACCGCATCCTCGCGCTCCCGATCTTCATTCTCTCCCTCTGTGTGATGTGGTTCCTCGCCGTCGCTGAGAACGGTCCGGGAACAGTTCTAACCGACTGGGCGAACGACGGCTTCCTCGCGGACGGATGGCACCTCCCGTTCACGACGCACGAGTGCCGCGAAGAAGGGAAGTACAAGGGCATGGAGTTCGAGGACGCGCAGGGCGAGTTC
>CADCGZ010000101.1 GCA_902801025.1 uncultured bacterium
CGCATGCGACGACTCGATGACGTCGGGATAGATCGTGCCCTGCCCGAGGAAGCGGCAGTGCTTGAACTTGCGCGCCTCGTCGGCAAACACGTCGATGAAGGTCTTGCCGATCGCCTTGCGCTTCGCCTCAGGCTCGTCGAGGCCCTTGAGCGCAGCGTAGAACTTCTGCGCCGCGCGCGCGACGGTGAGGTCGAGCCCTAGGTTCTTGGCGAACATCTCCTCGACCTGCTCCGCCTCGCGGTAGCGAAGAAGCCCGTTGTCGACAAAGATGCAGTGGAGCCGCGGCCCTATCGCCTTGTGGAGAAGGACGGCCGCAACGGAAGAGTCGACGCCGCCGGAAAGCCCGAGGACAACCTCGTCGTCGCCGACCTGGGCTTTCATCTTCTCCACGGTGTCGTCTATCCACGTCGTGAGCTGCCAGTCGGCGTTCGCACGGCAGATGTTGAATACGAAGTTGGAGATGATATGCTTGCCGTGCTCGGTATGCACGACCTCGGGGTGGAACTGGATCCCGAAGAAGCGGCAACTTTCGTCGCGCACGGCGGCAAACGGGCAGTTCGCCGACTTTGCGCTAACCTTGAACCCGGCCGGGATCGCCGCGACACGGTCGCCGTGACTCATCCATACGACGAACTTGTCGGGAAGCCCCTTGAAGAGTTCGTTCCCCGGCTCGACCGTCATCTCGGTCTTGCCGTACTCGCGCTTCTCGCCCGGCTGGACCTTGCCGCCAAGCTCCTGGCTCATCAGCTGCATGCCGTAGCAGACGCCGAGGATCGGGATGCCAAGCTCGAAGATGCCGTGGTCGATTCCAGGAGCCCCTTCCTCGAAGACGCTGCTCGGGCCGCCGGAGAGGATGACGCCCTTCGGCGCGTACGCACGCACCTTTTCGGCGGTGATGTTGAAAGGGACGATTTCGGAGTAGACGTGCTGCTCGCGGATTCGCCGCGCAATGAGCTGCGTATACTGCGAGCCGTAGTCTAAAATGAGAATGGAGTCCATGGCGGTATATTCTACCATTTTTCCGTGACCTCATCAGAAAGTAAGGATCGCCTTGAAGAAGTGGGCCGTTGCCAGATCCTCTGCGGATTCAGACCAAGCTCCACCGCCTTCCAGCGTCTGGGAACCGAGTATCCGTACCCTTCCGTTGTAGAGCGTTGTGTCGATCGACGGGACGGTGCCCGGGATGATCTCGTTGAAGCGGAACAGCGCCTTCTTCTCCACCACCGCCTCGGCCGTCGGCGCGCAGTTAAGGAGGTAGGCCTCCTCGAAGAGCGTATAGCCCGTCTCCTCGAACACAACTCCGTTGACCGCCTCGCCGCCATACAGCACGCCATTGGTCTTCGCCCACTTGGAGAGCTTACGCAGAACTTCCGGCGTCGCGTTTGTGAACGCGCCGGAGGTGATGCCGAGGTCTGCCGCGGTCGTCGTCGAGGTGATCTCCGTGTCGGGATCGTCCGGCCAGTCGGCCGGCGCGGACGCCTTGTGCGTCCACTGCGAAATCGCCTTCACCGTATTGCCGAACTCAAGCGCGACGAAGCATTCGCCCGTACCGTCGCACGCGTTGCTCCACCAGCTCGCATCCACTTCTACCTCCTGAGCGCAGGCGGCGGCGGGATCATAGATCTTGAGACCTACCTTGCTGTTCGTCAACTTTCCGCTGCCAAAGTACGTGGCCTGGTCGAGCGTCAACGTGCCGCCGGCGGGAATCGTAACGCCGTCAAGCACAATCGTGAGCGAGGGGTCCGCTTCGCTCTTCTTCTTCGAGTTCCACGCAACAAGTTTGACGTCCGTCAGATCGAGCGCGGCCGATGCGTCGAGGTTCGTCAGAACGATAAACTCGCCCGTGTCGCCACCTTCGCCGGCGGTGGAGGTATACATCTCGAGGACGCGCACGTTGGCGCTGGATGCCGTCGCGGACGGCATCCAGTCCGAATGCGTCTTCGCCTCCGCGCCGAACGTCCTCGCTATGAAGTGTTCGCCCGTCTCGTCGCACGCGCCGTTCCACCAGCCGGCGTCGAGATAGACATCCTGCACGAGCTGGCTTTCCGCGTCATAGATGCGCAATCCAACCTGGCTGTTCGTAAGCTTGTCAAGGTTGCCGATCCTCAGCGACGCACCGGGGCTCAGGCTCGTGCCAGCGGGGAAGAAGTAGGTGAGCGACGGCTTGGCTTCGGTGTTCTTCTTCGCGTTCCACGCGACGATCTTGACGCCGCCGAGCTGAATCTCGCCTGCAGCCACGTTCGTAACAACAAGGTAGTCGAGCGTGTCGTCTCCATCCACGGCCGCAGTAAGCGCCTCAGCAAGGCGCAGACCGTCCGCGACAGCCGCCTGCGGCATTTCGCCCCTGACATTGACCGTGGAGAGAGCGCTCCATTCGCCGGACTCGCCCGCCGCGCGAACGCGCGCGTTGATCGTCCGGCCTTCCGGCGGGACGACGATTCCGCCTTCTACATCGCCGGCCTTCGCATAGGAAAGCGCGAGATTCCACCAAGCATCGGACGAGGTCGCGTTGCACTGGTGCACTTCGACCGCGATCACGTTCTCGCCTTCCACAAGCGTACCGGCCGGGAAGCTGAAGGTCACGTCCTTCTCGCCCATGTTAGTCTTCGACGCAAACGCGCTGTATTCGGTCGAATTGACCTGATCGCGCCCGACTTCGACGCCGTTGATGTAGGCAATGTAGCCGTCGTCGCAGTCGAGCGCCGCCTTGAGCAACGTCATCTGCTCCGCGCCAGACGGCATCGTGAACGTCTTGCGGAAGTAGTAGGTGGTCACCTGTGTTCCCGACGAGCCGCCGCCGACATAGCGGTTCAGCGTCGTTCCAAACGTACCCGAGCTCGCAAAGCCAAGACGGCTTGCGCCGGAGCTCCACGAGGAATCGTCGTAGTCGGAATCGGCCCAGTTCTCGGCTGGCTTAGCACCCGCGTCAGAATACTTCCAGACATCGCCCTTCGCAATGACGGGAACGTCGATCGGCACGGGCGAAGCGCCGGAGTATTCAATGGCCGATTCCGTAGGCTCGCCGTCCGCGCCAAGCGGATCGCTTCCGTCCGTCGTGTAGTAGACCGTTCCTCCCGCCGGAACGGTAAGGTAGATCTGGTCGGACGCGGCAATCGTCGCGCCTTCCGCGACCGGTGCGCCCGTTCCGTCGATCACGGCCGAGGCGTCGACGGACGGATACCATCCGAGCTCGCGGTACGCGGCGATGAGGTACGGCGCGCGCTTGTTGATGAAGTTGATGCAGTCGTTGCAGTTGTTGAGCCAAGTCGCGCGGGTCTTGTTCGAGCCGCCCCAGCGCGCGGACTCGCAGACGATCGCGTCGTCGATCTCGGCCATGCGTGCGCGGAAGCGCGCCTCGGCAGCAGGCGCGGTCAGCGCGCCGCCGTTCTGCAGGATGTGCTTGTTGACGAGATCGGCGAACGTCCGGCGGTATTCGGCATTGGCGCAGAGCTCGTAGTGGAGTTCGGCCGGGTTGAAGTTGCCGAGGGCGAGCGAATGGTTCGCGCCGCGCGTTCCATAGAGGAGCGCTCCCGTGCCTGCGTTGTATCCGCCGCCGCGCGAGAGCGAATGCTCGGCGTCGTGGCGGTTCCAGACGAAGCCGTCGATCTTTCCGGATCCGTCAACGCGGCAGCGGAATGCCGCGAGGTTGTTCGCCATGCCGCTCGTGTTCGCCGGCGCATCGGTGTCGGCGGCGAACTGCGACGTGAGCATGTGGACGATGAGGTTCGTCACGTTGACGTAGACCGGCAGATCGGGATTGCGCGTGCCGTCAGGATTGAGTCCGCGCACGAGGTTGTAGTTGTTCGGATAGTCTTCTCCGTAGCCCTCCTGCGTCGTGATGCGCCAGAGGGTCTCCCATGCCGCGCTCTCGCCTTCGACGACGCCGGTGTTGTAGCCGGGCTGCGAGGTGCGCACGACGTCGTAGTTCGCCGCAGCGCCCTTTCCGTAGCTCTCGGCGTAGTTCTGGTCCACGCGTTCCTCGGTCTGATATAGTCCCCAGTAGACGCCGTTGATGAAGAGGTGGTAGTAGCGGCTGCGGTTGTAGCACTCGCCCATGTCGCGCTGGGAGTCGCGCGCGAAGACCTCGTGTACGAACGTCTCCCATCCGCCGTTGTTCGACCAGGCGTAGTTCTGCTCGGTGCGGAGGTCGATCTTCTCGAATTCACCCACGCCTTCGTCGCCGAAGAGCGCGTGCTTGAGCGTGCCCATGCCGTACTCGCTGCGGAAGAAGAGGCGGAAGGAGTGTTTCGGATAGCCCGAGCCGCGGCTGAAGGCGCCGCGGATGCGGATGCCTGCGGGCACGTTGAACTCGTCCGCGGAATCCGTCGGGTTTATCTGCTCGACCTGGACCGGACGCTCCCATTCGCGGCCGTTTCCTGTCGCGTTCACGTAGATGCCCTTCGTCTTGTCGAAGAGGTGCTTCGGGTCGATGACGAGCGAGACCGTGCGAACGCCGTTCGTGAAGCCGCGGCGGAGGCGCAGCTGCGTGTCTTCGTCCTCGCTCTCGGTGATCGCCGTGTTCATGCCGTACCTCATCGCCTGGCTGTTGACCGACTTGTCGGCCGGGAAGCCGTCCGGCGGCGTCGCGCCGGCGGCGATGATCTCCTCGAGGAAGAGGTACGTCGCGGACGTGTCCTGCTGGAGTATCGAGTCCGCGTCCGGAACCGCCGCGCGCACGACCGTCGTCTTCGAGACCTCGAACGGACCGGTGTAGCGGAACGTGCCCGGGCTGCCGACAAGCGGGGAGGTTCCGTCGAGCGTGTAGTAGATGACCGCGTAGGGATGCCCCGGGCAGCTGAGCGAGAGCTCGAACGCGGCGTCCTTGTATCCGTGCGGCTCGCTGAACGCCACCTTCGGCGTGAAGCCCGTCCGCCCGTCCGCCGCGTTCGGCGCGCCCGGCGTGGGCGTGGTGGAGTAGACGAACTCGTCGTCGCCGCCATCCCACTTAAGCTCCGAAGCGACAAGAAGCTCGGTGTCGTCGATCGCGTTGTTCTCGGAGACGATCTCGAGCGTGTTCGCGCCGGCCGTGACCTTGGAGCCGGGGATGACGAACGCTGCGGGAACGAGCGCCTCCGCGGATGTGCGCGAGGCGGGCTGCGGAACGGTTACCACCGTCTCGCCGTTGAGCGTCGCCGTGAAGCCGTCCGTGTAGCGCATCAGGAGTCGGAACGAATCGTTTGCCGCCGGCGCCTCGGCCATGTTGAACGTCGTCTTCCAGAAGAGCGTCGTCTCCTTCCCGAGCATCTCGTCCTTCACGTCCGCGGCAATCTGTCCGAGCAGCGCCCCGCCGTGCACGACCGGGCACCCCGCCGTGCCGACGATGGAAAACACGTCCTTGTCGAATTCAACGCGCCCCTTGGCCGCGCTGAAGTCGATGACGCGTCCGCCGCCGCGGTTGAAGTAGACGATTTCGACCTCGTACGCGCCCGCCTCGAGGTTGAAGCTCGCGACGCTCTGCGCGTAGCCGCGCGCACCGCGGCTCTCCCATGCCCAGGAACTGCCGAGGCGCAAGAGACGAGCCGAGAAGCCGTCGTCGCTGCCGACGGAGAAGCTCCAGTCGCCGGCGGTCGGAACCACCAGCGTGCCGGTCGCGACGAGGATGATGTCGTCGGCGTTGTAGGTCGGGAAGTTGGAGTAGAGAGAGGCGTCGAACGTGCCGCCGCTGCCGAAGGCGATGC
>CADCGZ010000102.1 GCA_902801025.1 uncultured bacterium
TCGCGCCTTCGTAGCTGCGTCCCTCGAACTCGAACTTGCCGCCGCCTGCGAAGTACTCCGCGAGCTTCAGGTCTTCTTTAAGGCGCATGTGGTGGAGCAACGTCATCGCCGTCGTCCTTATTGGCGAGGCGCGTCCTTTCCAGTCGTCGAAGAGGGAGTCGGGCGGCGGAATGTCCTTTAGTGTGAGATTGCGGAATGTGGCCCTGTACTTGTCGCTTGGCAGCCAGTTGCGGTGTGGCGCCTTGTGGTGCATCATTACGAAGAAGGGCTTGCCGGTCGAAAGCGCGCCGTCGATTACGTTCTCCGTCACCTTCGTGATGTTCTCCGTGGCGTATTCGCCGCGGTACTCCGTCTTGACGATCTTGCCGTCCTTCTTCTCCCAGAACCACGGGTCAAAGTATACTCCCTGGTTAGCGTAGACCATCCAGCGGTCCCAGTCGGCGTCGCGCACCGTCTTTGGGCCGCCGAGGTGCCACTTGCCGATGAAGGCCGAGTAGTAGCCCGCGTCGCGCATGTAGCCGCCGATGGTCTTGATGTCGGTCGAGATGTCGTTGAAGACGGGAACGCCGTTTTTGTGACTGTATTCGCCAGTGAGGATTCCAGCGCGGCTCGGCGTGCAGATCGGGTTTGTGCAGAAGCAGGTCTTGTTGATCCGCGACCCGTATGCGCCGATTGCGTGCGCGGCGTGGTCGTCGGTCATGATGTAGAGGATGTTGAGGCGCTTTTTCTCGGCGGCGGCGAAGAGCCCCGAGCCCCTGCAGGAAATAAGCGCCAGAGCGGCAGTCTTCGTGACAAAGTCGCGACGTGTCGAGTTGTTCATGTTGCTATTATAGCAAAACTTGAATGCGTGGGAAAAGAATGTTTGGCGTCTTTGTGTGAAGAATATTAGTGTAACGCTGTGCTGTATTGTGCTGTGTTGTGCTGTGCTGGTTTGCCTGTCAATGTGCGGCTTTGTTTCGGGCAACCGTGCTCGCCTACGAGAAATGGCCGATTCGCGCGTCCTTGCGACCACTCGGCGTATACATATACGCCTTCGGGTCGCAGTCCTGCGCGACTCGTCTCATTTTCGCAGGTTCCGCCCGGCTGCGGCCCGAAACAAAGCCGCGCTTGGCACCTCTGGTCGAGTTCGGCGCGGTGCTCGGGGGCTCGGCCTCACTCCCGCTCCCTGCGCCGCCGCTCCCGTCGTCTTCGCGGCGATACGCGCCGCAATGCTTCGTCGCCGGGATACCGTCTCCTCGCCTTGCGACGTGTCTCACCGCGCATCCGACGAACCGCGTCGTTGCATGTCGCTCAGTTCGGCACTCGCCCCCTCGTACCTTGCCTCACCTTCCATAAGGCGCGTTTTTCTTCGCAGCATCTGCGCTCGCCGACGTCCCGTCAGCTCGCTTAATCTTGTCCGCGGCAAATGTGTCGCGATTTAATCTCGCGGCGGTTTTGCCGCGGTGAAATCGGCGTTTGGAATGAGCGTAAAGGCGAGATGTTTGGTATAATATACGCAATGAATAATGAAAGACAGATAACGATGAATGATGTTTCGCCCGAAAAGATTCAAGGTCGTATACTTGCCATGCGTGGCGTACAAGTCATGCTTGACCGTGATCTGGCGGAACTGTACGGTGTGCCGACAAAGGCGCTTAACCAAGCCGTGAAACGAAATGCGGACAGATTCCCCGAGGGATTCGTATTTCAGCTGACGCAAGACGAGTTTGATAGTTTGAGGTCACAAAATGTTACCTCAAACGAAACGAGCCATTTGACTGATAGTGTTTTGAAGTCGCAAATTGCGACTTCAAGAAGAGGAGGTTTGCGCTACAGGCCATACGCATTTACAGAGCATGGCGTTGTCATGCTGGCATCTTTACTTAAATCAAAGACTGCCGCTGAGGTGTCTGTTAGGATTGTCAATACCTTTGTCGCCATGCGGAAGTTCATTCTTGCGAACGCACAGGTGTTTCAACGGATTGAAAGTGTTGAGCAACGTCAGATTGCGACAGAAGGGAAAGTAAATGAGATCCTGAATCGTCTCAACGCTGGCGAAGCCCCGACGCAGGGCGTGTTCTACGACGGGCAGCTGTGGGATGCACGGGCGCTGGTGCTGAAGCTGGTCGCGGGCGCCAAGCGGTCGCTGATCCTCATCGACAACTGGGCGACGCCGGAGGTGCTGGACCTCTTCGCAAAGAAACGCAAGGGCGTGAAGGTGACGGTCTTCACCTCGGAGCACTACGACAAGAAGCACGTTCCCCACCGCAAGATCTCCGACGCCGACGTCAAGACCTTCAATGCCCAGTACCCGAAGCTCGCCGTCCGCTACAACGAATCCTTCCACGACCGCTTTCTCATCGTCGACGACAAGGAACTGTACCTGATAGGTGCGTCGCTGAAGGACCTCGGCAAGAAGTGCTTCGCCTTCACGAAGCTTGACGCATCCGAAATCCGCCGCATCAAGAAGTCGGCATTCGGTACGAGTGCGGGAGCAACCTCGCCCTCGGGCAGAGGTTGAGGAGAGGGTAAGATGGCAAAGAGAAAGTTTATAGAAAAGCGGAGAAAAGAAAGAATCGTCGAGCGGGATGCGACGATTGATCCGCGCGACTATCGCACGAAGCTGATTTCTTTGCTTGAGAATCTAAACGTCGACTTTGAGACACATGGTAGCGAAAATGAAAAGGATGACTATTACGGCTTTACGCTCTCGTATGATCCGCCGTGCGACAGGATGTGGTACATTGTAAAGAATCCGTTTGGTGGAAATGACTTGGAGCTGGCCATCGAGAGCGAGTTTGACTTGGCGTTTGGCGCTGGGTGCTGGTCGTTTCATCCAACGGAGAACGAGTTTGGCCGGTTCTGCGAGACAATCAAGGCAATAGTTGAAGGACGCGGGGCGACAGTGAAATTTTGCGTCGGCGACGAAGCAAAGGCGAGCGCCGTGCTTGTTGGTGACGAATTGGATGCCACCAACGACTTCACCCTGATGGAGCGAATCGCGGAAAAGGATTGGTACGGGACAGACCAGGACACGTTATGGGGTGACCCTTTTACGTTGAGTGTAAAGTTGAAGAAAGAGCTACGCCGACTCCGCTCGCGCAATGGCTGGCGAGCGGATTATGCATACTTCAATCCAGTCAACAACAAGGGCTTGGATTTTGGTAAAATATCAACGTAAGGATGAATCGATGAACAGCCACCTTATAAAGGTCTATGGTCGCAAACGCCTGCACGAGGGCAACCCCGCCAACGAGTCTTGGATGAGAAGGTGGTAGCAGGGCAGGATATGGGACGAATTGAAAATTGTGAAATCTAAACTGAAGGAGGATGCTATGACAATGATAGATGCTATCTTTGAGGTATTGAAGAAAGCCGGATGTCCACGTAAAGTAGGTGAGATTTATGAGTTAATGAAAGAGAATCATATATGGAATATAAGGAAATGGCCTACAAATACACCTGAAAACTCAATAGCCGCGGCTTTGATGCGAGATATGAGAAAACGTGAAACCAGATTTGAAAAATTTGGTGGGAATTGTTTTGGTCTCAAAGAACATAAGGCACCTTCAGGTAAAAAGGGGTACGTATACATCTTGTCAAATCCTTCATTTGGTTCCAAATGTGTAAAAGTTGGGAAGGCAGAGTCTGTCTTAGAAAGACTCATTAGTTTGAATTCTGCTGTCCCTAAAGATTATGAACCAGAGTATGTATTGGTTTCGACAGCTTATGAAGTTGCAGAAAAGTTGGCTCACGCATTCTTAATTAAAGACGGGTATCATCCAGAAGATTTCAACGATGAATTCTTTAATTGTACAGTCTCTGATGCAAAGAAAATCTTGGAGAAAGTACACAAGTCTTTGCCGTCCGGGGATAATGAGATTGTGAAATGGAATGCAGGAATAGAAGTCGTTTATGGCACTGTGAAGAAAGGAAAAATCCCGAAGAAATACGAAGTGTGTCTCGATCCTGTTTCTATTGCTGGTTCTTCATATGTCGGGAAAGGAAAACGGTTCTGTGTCACACTTCCAAACAACATAACAATATCGGAGATCAAAAGTGCTAACACATTTGTTGAAGTTATCAAGTTTGCCATTAAATCTTTTGGGATAGAGCGTGTTGCCATTATATTGCCAAAACGAGTCTGTAAAGATCGGTCGAAATTCCCTAAATATGCTAATTGCCGAGAGCTTGGAGGGGGATGGTTTTTGAATATTCACGGCTCAACGGCAGAGTTGGCAAAAACATTACGGAGACTCAATGAAGAATTGGAGTTAGGCATAAAAGTAAAAGAGGTACATTGACACCTATTATGAAAATGGATTGATCAAGATGCTGAAAGATTTGGTGGATCATCCTGGCTTGTACAAGATGGAGTGCGACTCCAAATACGAAGTAAATCATAGTTCGTTCGTAGAACAAGTTTACAATATGCTTTCGCGGCATAGGCATTTCAACGATGTCTGGGAAGCAATAACAACTGATCTTGAGGATGTGATTTGATGCGAATAATCAACCATATAGAAAAGGACATTGCCCCTGTCTTTCTTGACGATGAGGACAAGTGGATAGACAATCGTACTGAGTCGGTTGTCAGGATTGGAGGTGAGGCGTTTGAGAGTCATTTTGAACCTGAATGGGGGATTGAAAGTTTCATAGTCGATCCGCGTCGTTCACTTGTTCGGCCTGTCTATGCAAGGGTTTGTGAATGTGCCGAGGGTGCATGGCAAGTTGCAGATTTTCTATCACAGCTCATCCTGGATTTGGGTCTCGACACTGAATGTCCTGATAAAGCACAGCAGGTAGCTTTCTGGACAATGATGCCTTTTGGTGTCTCGCGGCATCTTACAAAATCATGGTTGCATATTGCATGTTATAATGAAAGACATCCAGAGGTTCTCCGGGTGGTCAACAATCCGTTTTTCTATGCCGATCCGCACACCTCGGAATCACGGTTGCTGGAAATCGCGCATGATGGGGGTTGTGCGTATGCGGTTGACCTTGCGAATCCATACGAAAGCGCTGAGACACTTTCAAAGGAAATTGCGCTTCTAAACCACATTCATGAAGGTGATGCCGCTGTTGCCGAGGCATATCAGCGAATAATTGAGCAAGTTCAAATGACGTTATGCTGACTGCGGCGATAAGGTATTTTGTACCATAATCAATAATGCTTTTTGTGACAGTGTGAAACAACGATGAACAGAGCAGTATATGTCATTGACACCGGGAGCGACGGTGATGCTTGGTGCGAGATGGGCGTGTGTGCGCTTGAAGATGTGCCGGAGAAATCCGTGTTCACATTGTCGAGCCCAGACGTAGACGAGATATTCTCTGCTGCTCGAAGAACAATTGGGTGCGTCGAGCATGCGGAAGGCGTGGGCATTGTTGTGCCTGGGTATTTTGTGGCATACAATGAATCCGCCCGCAAGATAGCAGAACATATTCGGAAGGTCACCGATGGGGCTGTATACGAAATTGTTAAGGCGAGGTAACCCCAGTCGGCCCACTCCTTCAGCCCAAGCATCTCTATGATAGGCAGGGCGCGGTTCCTGTGATGGTCGAGATTCGTCTCGTTTGCCGCGCTCGGCGGCGACGAAGTATTGTATGATTCCAGCATAAGTGCGACCACCCCATACTGCTAAGCGAGCCGACTAATGTCGGCGAGCGCAAGAGCTACGAAAAGAAACGCGCCATAGAGGAAGGTCGGGCTAAAGGCGCATGTGTGAGGAGCGAGCGCAGGGGAACGGCGCGACGACAGTTCGCGTGATGCGCCATCGGACGCGCGCGAGACGAGGAGACGGTATTCCGCCGACGAAGTATCGCGCTGCGGACGGTGGATGCAGCGCGCGGGAGGAGTCGCGCTTTTCCCCGAAGGGAGAGACGAACGCATGCGCCGTTAGCCCAGCTCCCGAGGGTGCCATGCGCGGCTTTGTTTTGGGCCGAAGCCGGGCGGAACCCTTTTAGGCGAGGCGGATTGCACAGGACTCGACCCCGAAGCCGTATATGTATACGGCGAGCGGGTCGAAGGACGGGCA
>CADCGZ010000103.1 GCA_902801025.1 uncultured bacterium
CGCCGTGCTGTCCGTGTCCGCGACGAACCTTGGCAAGCTCCAGAAGAACTCGGGTCCCGCTTTCCCATCGCAGTCGGTGTCGGTTCCGGCAAGGCAGTCGATAACGTATGCAATGAACTACGTGGGGCTATCGGCGAGCGAATCTGCCGACGACATCGAGGTTGTCGCTACGCTGACGGAGAACAGCACTGGCGCAATCTCGACGAGTGCGGCTACAACAACTGCTGTGAGAGTAGAACTGGAGGCTCGGTACGCGGCACCGGCGAATACAAATCTTCATCGCCATGTATTTGGCGTTCTTGAGGACTTCTATTATCGACAATATCCTTCTGCGGATTCCGCTGTATGGTACTTCTATGAGGGCGAAGAGGAGATGGTCCCGTTCTCGCCTGGGCATATGATATTGCATGCGATGACAAACGAGACGTCCGGCGGACATTGCGAGTTTCGTGTTTCATGCGGAAATGCTGCCTATACAAACGACTTCCTAATGGTTCTCCCGTGTATAGAAGCCCGTAATCCGAGGTGTAATGAAGAAATTAGCACAGTGCGTGGCGAAGCGGGATGGCTTGTGCTTCATTTGGATTTTCATATAGGCCCATCATATGTTTCCTTTCAAGGAATCGATTTCATGGAGATTCCGGACGAAAGCGGAAATTGCCCCCATGGAGGTTATTACAATGATGTGACGAAAGGTGGATATCTTTCGCATTGCGCAGGTGCAGGAGCCGGGGAATGGAATCGTGTCGATGCGAATGGTTTTTGGTGTCACGACAAGGCAGGTCATGCTGGCCGATATGAGCAACCATGGTCGGATGGTTGGAAGGAGTGGCCTATTCCAATTGGCTGGGGGTCGAATCGGATACTACGAGGACAGTTTGATGTGCCCCCAACAACGCAGAAGTTTATGTTGACTTCTGATGGAGCCTTCACAATTCGAAAGTTCGGCATAGAGGCAAATAGAGGCATTTTTGATCTTATCCCAACAATACGGAGTGCAGAGGAATGAATAGGAAAATTCTATCAGTGATTGGAATTGTCATGGTGCTTGTCAGTGTTGTGGTGTGCATAGCGTTTTGCTTGTTGCATAAGCTATCCGTTTCGTATAAATGCCAGGTTGATTTTCTTTATGAGTTTGACCGACCATTCAAAGAGATACCTGGTCGCGGGATTCTCAATGCGGACGAGAGCAATCGCACTGCAAGATATGAGAGTATTATAGATGACTTCAGGCGCGAAATGGCTTTTTGCTCAAGCAAAGATGGGCTTATTAGGTGTCGGCATGATCCTGCGCTTCAGGGGGAGTCGGAATCGCGCATCAGGAGCGTCCTCTCGTCGGTTCGCCTTGATGTCGTAGGGATGCCAAGTACAAACTTCGTATATTCATGCCGACTTGTCCTGTCGAATGGTGACAAAAGGAACCTTGAGGCGTACGCTCGATTTTGCATGGATATGGTCAAAGAGCAATTGAATGAGGAGAATGAACTTTCGATTGCGAAGTGTACAACAAAAGAGTTTCAGAGTATGAAGAAGGCCGAGAGGAAGATTGACGAGATAGAGAGCGCTGCAAAAAGCGAGAATGCGATTGCTTCTTCTGAGGAAGAACTGAGACTGGCATGGCGGACTGTCTCGGAGATGAAACAGAAAATCGAGGAGATACGGAGTCTGGTAATGTCAACGGGAGGTCGGCGCATAGTCTACGAATCGCAACCAGATATTTCGTGGGTGATTTGCCGCAAAACATGCAAGTAGAGCTTATTGGAGTGGACAGGGGGATTGGCTGTGGCGCGGCAAATCCGCCGCGTGAAATGGTATAATTCCGACGTGGCGAATGAAACACTTGTTAATAGTCTTGTGTTTGGGTCTGGCACTGGCGGTACATGCGTCTGCGCGGGTCGTAGTGCCGTCGCTGCCGGAGGCGGTGCGATCGCTCGCCGAGGTCGAGACGAATGTCGTGTTCTCGACAGGGGCGGCGGCGGACAACAAATGGACGCTGACGATTGAGCGCGATGCGGCAGCATGGTTGAGGATCAGGTGACGTGGCGGCGCTCTTCCAGACTGTCCTGATGCGTCTTGCCTTGTGCGGGCTTACGGCTTCGCTCGTTTTGTTCGCGCTCCAGTCGCGCATAGCCCGCGACACCTTCGCGCGGATGCTTTCCATCTGGCGTTCGCTTGCC
The DNA here is from genome assembly GCA_902801025.1 of uncultured bacterium. Lineage (GTDB taxonomy): Bacteria > Verrucomicrobiota > Kiritimatiellia > RFP12 > UBA1067 > UBA1067. The sequence goes on from CADCGZ010000103.1 coordinate 2,178, forward strand.
GCCGACAACACGAACGAGACGGCGCATGCCATCCGCAACCTTGCAGTATACAAGACGCCGGAAAGCCTTCCGTTCCTGTATTCCTACGCCACGAATGCAGTTTATGGCGCAAAGGCGTTGAAGGCCGTGTTTGCCATCGAGGGCGTGAACAGCAATTCGGTGGCCGCGACGTGTGGCTATCTGACTGTTACCAATGCTTTTACTCAGCAGATGGATTACGACCGTTCGGATGTGTGCGAATGGTTGCTCAAGGAAGTTTCAACATCACCCAGTCTGGCATATCTTAAACCTTCGTGTCTTAACGCTGCTGTTGACTATGCACAGAACATAAGCATAATGCACAAAAGTCTCGATGGGGCAATTTGCGCAGCTGATCCAACCTATCGCCATAGCAAGCGGCGTCTGGCAGTGATGCGATCGGCTCAGAATAGATGTTGGAATCCAATGCTGACAAATTACGTCACCAACGCCATTAACGAGCTTGTCGCCTATCCCGAAGCCAACTTGCCGGACTGAATTCGTCGTGAAGAATTGGGGACAGGCCCCGCGATAGCCAATAAAATCAAGGGTTTGCGCGGTTTTGGGGGCGGAACGGGGGCGGTGGTGCAAATCTGCCATTGCCAATACTATACCGAAAATAGTATACTGTTGGTGTGACTTATATGATTTTTATAGCGAATATCCCCATCCCTCTGATGGAATTGGAAATAGAAATCCAACAATTTTGGTAGTCAGATTTCCACATAATTGGAAGTTGGCATTGACAGGCAACGTCGAAAAATGGTAGAATTGCCATGTTTTCATAGAAAAGGGGCTTAATATGTCAAGATCAGAATACATGCCAAGAATCTGCGATGAGGAACTTGCTTTTCAGTTAGAATGCGCTGGAGCTGTTGTTGTCCAAGGTCCAAAATGGTGCGGGAAGACAAGGACATCCGAAGAGATATCGAAAAGCGTGCTTAAACTTCAAGATCCGCTTAGAAAGAAGGAATACCATCAGATTGCGCAAACTATGCCGTCGCTATTGTTGGAAGGTGATGCTCCTCGTCTGATAGACGAATGGCAGGACGAGCCAGACTTATGGAATCTTGTCAGAGCCACGGTTGACGAGCGTGGTGGGGCAGGGCATTTCATACTCACCGGTTCCGCAGTTCCAAAGGATCAGAAGAAGGACGACGAAGAGCCGCCGCGGCATTCAGGCACAGGGCGTTTCGCATGGATTAAGATGCGGCCTATGTCCCTGGCTGAATCTGGTGAATCCAACAAAGACATTTCTCTTGCTGCATTGTTTGACGGAATGGGCGATATTGCATCGACATCCAAAGTGGCCATCCCCGACTACGCGCATCTCATCTGTCGCGGAGGATGGCCCGAGGCAGTGCTTGCGAAGGGGCCTCGAATAGCATACCAGAAATCCATCAACTATGTTGAAGCGGTAATCAACGAGGATGTCCATCGCGTTGACGGGGTTGAGCGCAATCCCGCGCTTGTGCGGCTCGTCCTGCGATCCCTTGCCCGCAACATAACGACTCTGACATCCACGCAGACTATACTTGATGACATAAAGGGTCACATGCCCACGACGAGCATAAAGACGCTTGATTCGTACTTGAACGCTCTGCGCCGCATATTCGTCGTTGAAGATGAGCCGGCATGGATGCCCTCGATTCGGTCAAAGGCAGCCATCCGGACAAGCCATAAGCGGCAGCTCGCCGACCCATCCATTGCGACAGCCGTCTTGGGCATAAAGCCGGAAAAGCTGATGAGGGACTTCAATCTCTTTGGCTTCCTCTTTGAGTCTCTTTGTGTCCGCGACATGCGTGTTTACGCCCAAGCTAACGATGGCGAGGTATTTCACTATCGGGATTCATCCGGGCAAGAGGTAGACATGATTGTCTCGTTGCGCGACGGACGCTGGGGTGCCGTGGAAGTCAAACTTGGCGGCGGGCAGATAGACGAAGCCGCGAGCAATCTTCTCGCCCTCAAAGACAAGGTTGACAAGGATTCAATGGGTGCTCCTGCATTCTTGGTGGTCTTGACCGGTACGGAGTTTGCCTACAGGCGGACGGATGGGGTTTTCGTCGTGCCGTTAGGGTGTCTTGTTAACTGAACACAGGAGTGGTCCTCAATACGATAGTTCACAAGTCACAACTCCAGCTCGGAGCTCCCATAACATTATGCGCCGTGCCCGGCGTTTCGGCCGCGCCGAGTGGCGGGCTGCGACAAAGGGCGACACGAAGCCCGACGGCAAGGCACAGGAAAAAGAGAAGCGTCTTGAAATGTCTGGAAAGCCGCTTTGCGAAGTGCTGTCGCCAAGGGTTGCGGTCTTCTACATGATCTACACGTTCTACACGGCTAAAAATACACCACGAAAATCTCTGCTACTCTGCGTCTTTGCGTCTCTGCGTTAAAAAAGAATCGCAGTTTGCCCCTCTGACGCATTCGCCGTAATTTTGGTATAATTACCCCCTATGGCGCAGCAGCAGTTATTCGCGGACGAATACAAGGTGAACCTCGACGTGTTCGAGGGGCCCCTTGACCTGCTGCTGTACCTGATACGCCGCGAGGAGCTCGACATCTACGACATCCCGATCGAGCACATCACCGCGGAATACATGAAGTTCATCAACGAGGCCCGCGAGATGAACCTCGACATCGCGGGCGAGTTCATCGTGATGGCTGCGACGCTGATGGTGATCAAGTCGCGCATGCTCCTTCCCGTCGACAGGAGGACCGTCAACGAGGACGGCAACGAGGAGTGGGTGGACCCGCGTCTCGACCTCGTGAGGCAGCTCATCGAGTACAAGAAGTTCAAGGACGCGGCGATACGCCTCGAGACGATGGAGGCGCTGCAGGCCGACAGCTTCGACTACGGCGGCGGCCGCCCCAAGTTCGAGAAGACTGCCGCCGACGCGCGAGGGGCTCTTGCGAACCTCGACCTCAACGACCTTTTGACGGCGTTCCAGGAAGTGCTCGCGAGGGCGAACGAGATCCCGCACGAGGAGCTGAAGGGCATACGCTTCTCGGTGCCGGAGAAGATGGACTACGTTCTCGAGCGCGCCAGGAAGGAGGGGCAGGTGTCGTTTGTCACGCTCTTCCGCGAGGACGCGCCGAAGGGCGAAGTGATAGTAACGTTCCTTGCGCTCCTCGAGCTTCTGCGCCAGCACCGCGTCATCGTCTACCAGAACGCCGCGTTTCACGAAATCACGATCCTCCCGTCGAAGGAGGAGCCGGACGACAAACCGCTTGAAAGGCCTGACGACTATGAGTGACCAGGTTAAGATTCCGCTTCCGCGAAGTTTGCAGGAGATAGTGGGCTCGCTTCTCTTCGCAAGCCA
>CADCGZ010000104.1 GCA_902801025.1 uncultured bacterium
CGAGGCCATCACCTGTCTGCAGGACGGCAATCCTACGACCGTCGTCCTGAGGAAACTCGCCGGCGTCGAATCGATGTCGTTCTACGAAGAGCCGAAGGGACGCCTCTGGTTGGCGACTGACCGCTCGTTGCTTTCCTTTACACTAAAGGAATTCAAGCGGAAGGCGGCACGAATTGGTTCCAGCATCCGCGTGGAAACGCTTGGACGCGAGGATGGATATCGGTTTTCCCCCAATACGTCGCTGCAGGTCTCACGCACGGCTTACGCCGCGCTCCTTGCGCAACCGCCACCGCGCATCGTCTGGGAGACGCCGAAACCGACCAAACCTTTCCCGCCCGGTACGGAGACGGTCTCCATTTCGTATACCGCCGACTCGCCCGGCATGGCCGACCGCGTCGTGTTCTCGCACCGCCTGTTGCCGCGGCGCGCGAAGTGGAATTTCGTGCGGCATTCGCGCACGGCAAACTTCTACAACCTGCCTCCTGGCGACTACAGGCTAGAGGTCGTTGCACGGCTGCCGTTTGGCGATCTCAGTCCGCCCGCCATATTCGAGTTCAGCATTGCGCCTCACTTCTACGAGACAACGGCGTTCATTGTCGGCGCGAGCGTTTTCCTGCTGCTCGTGATGTTTCTCGTCGTGCGGGCCGTCTACCTCCGCCGTGTCCGGGCCAAGCTTCTGGCCGCGCGGCAACGCGACGTGCTGGCGGCGGAACGCGCGCGGATCGCCCATGACATCCATGACGATGTCGGCGCACGGCTGACGCGCGTCTCTTACATCACGGAAATGGCCACCGAGAAAGATCCAAGCATAGGCGAGGTGGCCGACGAGGTCCGCGACGTCATACGCGCGCTCGACGAGGTGGTGTGGGCCGTCGAGCCGCGCAACGACACGCTGTCGGCGTTCGCCGACTACCTCTACACCTACGCCGAGCGGTATCTCAACACGATGCACGTTCGACTGCGGGCGTCGATCCCGTCGGAACTCCCTGCGGCCTCCGTTACCAGCAGGACGCGGCATGCCGTCTTCATGTGCGTCAAGGAGGCGCTCAACAACATCGTCAAGCATGCCGCCGCCACGACGGCATTCGTGTCGCTGTCCATCCACGGCAACGAGGTGCGCGTGACGGCGGGCGATGACGGCAAGGGCTTCGCGGGGTCGCGCGAGGGCGGCAACGGCCTCGCGAACATGCGGGAGCGCATGGCGGACATCGGCGGAACGTTCGCCGTCGGGCCGCGCGAAGGCGGCGGATGCGAAGTGGTGCTTTCGTTCAAATTGAATGGCAAGCCATGAAAGAAAAGAATTCCATCATCAAGGTCGCGCTCGTCGAGGACAACGCCGGCATCCGCAAGTCGCTCGAACGGCTCTTCGCGGAGAAGGACGACATCGAGATGACGCGCATGTTCGGAGACGGCGAGTCCGCGCTCGCGGAACTTGCCGCGCTCGCGCCGGACGTCGTGCTGGTGGACATCAACCTCCCCGGCAAATCCGGTATTGACGTCATCCGCGAGGCGAAGGCGGCGTTGCCGCAGGTGCAGTTCCTGGTGCTGACGGTCTACGACGACCCGGCACGCATCTTCCAGGCGCTGGCGGCTGGCGCGAACGGCTACCTGCTCAAGCGCGCCACGCCGACCGAGCTGCTGGCGGCCATCCGCGATCTTTACAACGGCGGCTCGCCCATGAGCGGCTCCGTGGCGCGAAAGGTGGTGCAGTCGTTCCACCAGATGGGGACGGCTCCGAACGAGACGGAGAACCTTTCGCCGCGCGAGAACGAGATCCTGCAGCTGCTGGCCGACGGCTACCTCTACAAGGAAATAGCGGAAAAGCTGTCCATCGGCATCGAGACGGTGCGCACCTACATCCGCCGCATCTACGACAAGCTGCACGTCCGCACCCGGACCGAGGCCGTCGTCAAGCACCTCACTCGCCGTTGAAAGGAGCTTGCAATTCAGCTGACGAGGCAGAGAAAGGTAGAGATCCATGCGCATCGTGCAACGTACAAGGATTGCCATCGTCCTGATCGGAATCGCATACGGCATCCATGCCGCAGAATTCCAGTTCAACGTGCAACCGGGCGGACGATATCTGGCGGTTCCTGTGGAAAGTGGTGCCCCAAAGATACTGCTGGAGATATTCGAGAACGGAAGGCGCTTGACGTACGATGCCGTCGAATGGGCCCGCCGCGATCCTACGTGGGTCGGTTCTCTTGACCTCGGCGAAGTCAAGGGCCGAACGCTAAGGTTTCGCTTCTCGGGGACGGAACTGCCGTCCATCTCCGCACGCGACTTGGTGTTTGCCGATAGACGTTTTCCTGGCGCTAAAGAGCAATATGCCGAATCGTGGCGTCCGCAGATACACTTCACGCCGCCGACTGGCCGGTTAAACGATCCGAACGGGCTCTCCTATTTCAAAGGCGAGTGGCACATGTTCTACCAGCATAGTCCGTTTACGCTCGGAAGAGGCCCAAAGCATTGGGGCCATGCCGTTTCGCAAGATCTGGTCCATTGGCAGGATTTAGGGGATGCGCTTGCGCCAGACGATTCCGGGAGGATGTTCTCCGGCAGCGCCGTAACGGATTTCGCGGACACGGCTGGCTTTGGCAAGAACGCGCATGTGCTGATCTACACGTGCGCAGGGGATACGTTCGATTTGTTCACCCAGCGTATTGCCTGGTCGCATGACGGACGAACCTATACCAAGTGGCCAAAGGCCGTCATAGAGAACCGGCCGGACGCCAATCGCGATCCAAAGGTTTTCTGGTATGCTCCCGGCAAACATTGGGTCATGCTCGTCTATGGCGAGGTGGCAAAGCTACGCCACGGCATATCGTTCTTCACGTCTCCCGACCTGAAGAACTGGACGTGGGCAAGTTGTGTGCCGGGAGACTTCTTTGACAGCGGGTGTTATCTATACGAGTGCCCCGACATGTTCGAGATGCCCATCGAGGGCGAGATGGCAACTCGCTGGGTACTGACGGCGGCGAATCGGCAATACGCAATCGGCACGTTCGACGGGCAGATGTTCGTGCCGGAGGCCGAGAGGCTGGAGCAGATGCGTCCGGTGGGCAATGTCAGCACCCCCGTCTATGCGTGGCAGACATTCTCGGATGTGCCTGATGGACGGCGCATACAGATTGCATGGAGTAAATACGACCCACTTGCTGGCGGAAACACGGCAACGATGTTCAATCAGGCGATGACCCTGCCTATGGAACTGAAACTGGTTCGAACGGACGCAGGCCTGCGATTGTCGCGTTTCCCTGTGAAAGAACTCGAGTCCCTGCGTAAAGGGCCTCCAATGTCGCTGAAAGATTTCAATGGAGAGCTTGTGGAGATCAAGTTCTCGTGCGTGCCAGTTGCCGACGCCGTAATAGCGTTAGACCTGCGCGGTATCAAGATTGAATATAGAGCCATCCAACATACGTTATCTGTTAATGGCCAATCGACTGCATGGAATCTGGACGCGGAAGGACGACTTGGTCTGCACATATTCATTGACCGCGTGGGGCTTGACGTATTCTCGCTGGATGGTTTTCAGTACATTCCCATGCCAAACATAAAGCCCAATCCATCAAAGACGCGCCTTTCCTGGAAGGCTAGCGGCATGAAGCAATCAGTACGTGCAGTAATAGAACAGGCCTGGCACCTGAGGAGCGCCATGTGAAAATCGGCATGATTTTCGCGGCGGCGATTGTGCTGGCGGCTTTGTCCGCGCCATGCGACATCGCATCCGACACGTGGGTGGCGACGGACGGGCTTGGCCGTTCGCTCCCCACGGCGGCGGAGGCCGGTCTGCCCAGGACAAACCGTACGGTCGCGGTGTTCTACTTCATCAACCGTCCCACCGACGAAAACGTGCCGGGACCGTTCGACGTATCGAAGATCCTGTCGGCGGATCCAGACGCCCTGAAGAAACCGGACTCGCCTCTATGGGGTCCGATGTGCTGCAACCACTGGTGGGGCGAACCGCTTTTCGGCTACTACTGCTCGAACGATCCGTTCGTTCTGCGCAAGCATGCGCAGATGCTGGGTGACGCTGGTGTTGACGTCATCGTGTTCGACGTGAGCAACGGGCCGACGTTCGACGCCTCGTGGCAGGAGATCGTCCGCGTGTTCGCCGACGTGCGCGCGTCCGGCGGGCACACGCCTCAGATCGCATTTCTGTGTCCGTTCCCCGCGTACCCGCCGTACGGCCTGCGTGGCGGCGAGCTGCGGCATCTGTGGAGAACGCTCTACGAGCCCGGCATCCATCCCGAACTCTGGTTCCGATGGAAAGGAAAACCGCTTGTCATCGCCCATCCTGCATACGCCGCCTCGGAGCCGGTGGCGAGCGGCTTCGGCCCGGGCGGGAAAGGCAAGCTCGTCGCCGAGCGGCTCGCGCCCGGACATGCGCTCGGACAATCGTTCGCCGCCAAGGCGCCGTTCGGGAACATACGCATCAGCACTCCCACGTTCGGTTCGCATCCGGATTCCGCGGCGACAATGCGTTTGCGCAAGGACGGTCCGAAAGGCGCGGTTGTGGCGGAGCAACGTTTCACCAACATCGCCGACAATGCGTCGCTTGTCATGAAGCTGGCGAACTCGTGTCCGGCGGGGCGTTACTTCATCGAGCTTGCCGAGCCCGCTTCATCCGTTGGCTGGTGGACCTTGAGAGCCGCAAAGAAAGACCTCGACGGGAAGGCGTACCGGGATTGCGTCCCTTGCGAGGGAACAAGAATGTTCTGCGCCTGGGGCGCGGAGGACGAAGATTCCAGGCGGATACGCGAATTCTTCGCGTTTAGACGTCCGCTTGCCGGTTACCGTGGAGAAGACGCGAAGGCGGGCGGATGGCCATGGCTGGAGGTCTATCCGCAACATGTCTACAGGGGGCTGGACGGGGAGGACGAGATGATGGCCGTCTCTGTGGCGCAGAATGCCAGTCCGGCTGGAAAGTGTGCGATGAGCGCGCCTGGTGCGATGGGGCGGCGCTGGCATGGCGGCGCAAACGATCCGCGTCTTGCGCAGTTGGCGTTGGGACCGAATTTTCAAGAGCAGTGGGACTTGGCATTGAAGGCTGCGCCGCCGCTCGTTTTCGTGACGGGATGGAACGAATGGCGCGCGATGCGCCTGCCGGAATGGAACAACTACCGGAATGAAGCGGGCGTGTTCTGCGACCAGTTCAATCCCGAATTCTCGCGCGACTGCGAACCTGTGAAAGGGTTCTGGGGCGACGCGTACTACTGGCAGCTCGTAGCTAATGTCCGCCGGTACAAGGGCGTGCATGAAATACCGCCGACGGTCTCGCGTCCGATCCGCATCGACGGCAACTTCGACGACTGGCGGGACGTGCAGCCTGAGTTCCGCGACACCGTCGGCGACGAAGTGCGGAGGGATTTCACCGCGCACGGGATGAAGGCCGGACGTTACGTGGACATGTCCGGTCGCAACGACATCGTGGCCGCGAAGGTCTCGCGCAATGGGAACGACATCTGCTTCTATGTGCGGACACGAGAGCCGATGACGG
>CADCGZ010000105.1 GCA_902801025.1 uncultured bacterium
AACGACACGCACGAGAGCTTTATCGGCGGGTACGATTTCGAGGAGGCGTTCCTCGGCCCGTACCAGACGTGACGCGAGGACCCAGGAGAAAGAGACATGTTTGAGAACACCGTATTCGGGCGGCTCGACCAGAAGCTGCAGCACGCGATAAAGGACGCGGGCTACGAAACGCCGACGCCGATTCAGGAAAAGGCGATTCCCTATCTTCTCGACGGGCGCGACCTGATCGGCTGCGCACAGACCGGGACGGGAAAGACCGCGGCGTTCATGCTGCCGATCCTGAACCACCTCGTCCGCGTGCGGCGGCCGCGGCGCATCGGCCACCCGCGCGCGCTCGTCCTCTCGCCTACGCGCGAACTCGCCGTGCAGACCGCGGAGAACGTGAAGCGCTACTCGAAGTACGCGGAGCTGCCTTTCGCGTGCCTAATCGGGGGCGTCAGCCAGTACGGGCAGGTCAAGGACATCAAGAAGGGCGCGGAGACTGTCGTCGCGTGCCCGGGACGGCTCATAGACCTGATGAACCAGGGAATACTCTATCTCGACCAGGTTGAATGCTTCGTTCTCGACGAAGCAGACCGCATGCTCGACATGGGCTTCCTCCCGGACATCAGGCGCATAATCTCGAAGCTCCCGAAGTCGCGCCAGTCGCTTTTCTTCTCCGCGACGATGCCGTCGCCTGTCCTCAAGCTTGCGGGCGAACTCGTACACGATCCCGCGTCTGTCACGATCTCGCCTGAGACGCCGACGGTCGAGAAGATCAACCAGAAGGTGATGTTCGTCGCGAAGAGCCAGAAGGACGCGCTTCTCGCGCATCTCCTCGAGCAGCATCCCGAGTGGAACAGGGTTATCGTCTTCACGAAGATGCGCCACGGCGCGGACCGCGTCGTGAAGAAGCTCTCGCGGACCGGTGTCGCCTGCGCCGCAATCCACTCCGACAAGACGCAGGGCCAGCGCACGCGCGCGCTCGAGGGGTTCCGCCGCGGCGACGTGCGCGTACTTGTCGCGACCGACATCGCCTCGCGCGGCATCGACGTTCCCGACGTCTCGTGCGTCGTAAACATGGAGCTGCCGCTCGAGACCGAGTCGTATGTCCACCGCATCGGCCGGACTGCGCGCGCGGGCGAGTCGGGCGCCGCGATCTCGTTCGTGACGCATGAGGAGCGCGGCCAGCTCAAGGCGATTGAGCGTCTCATAAGGAAAACGATTCCCGTTGACCGCGACCATCCATTCGAGGCGCAGCCAGATTTGCCGCCTCCTGCGTGGGTCGCGCCAATGCGCGGCGGGCAGAACAACAAGGGCGGCGCACATGGGCCGCATGGCAAGCGCCGCCGCAAATCGTTTGTCGGCCGTCGCCAGGTTGATTTTGGGCAGAAGAGAGGTGGACATAAATGAAGGCGATAATTCCAGCAGCGGGGCTTGGCACGCGCTTCCTTCCTGTGACGCGCGTCGTTCCGAAGGAGATGCTTCCGATTGGCGCGAGGAGCAGAAGGGGCTTGGCCATGCCGTCTTGCAGGCAGAGATCGACGACGACGCGCTGATACTTCTTGGCGATGCGCTTGTAATCGGATGCTGTGCCGCGAAGGAGATGGTCGAGGTTTCAAAGCGTCACGGCGGCGCGGCGGTCATCGGCTGCGAGCGCGTTCCGAAGGAGAAGGTTTCGCGCTACGGGATAATGAAGCTTGAAGGCGACCGCATCGTGGATATGGTCGAGAAGCCCGCGCCAGAAGAGGCGCCGAGCGACATCGCGGTCGCGGGGCGCTATCTGCTCCCTGCCGCGATTTTCGGCTACCTGAAGACGCAGACGCCTGGGAAGGGCGGCGAGATACAGCTCACCGATGCAATCAGGCGAATGCTCTCCGAGCGCGACGCCTACGCATACGTCTATCCCGGAAAGCGCCAGGACATCGGCAACCCCGACGGCTATTTTGCAGCACTGGAGGCATATCGTGGAAACAGTTAAGACAAGGAGCTTCGCGAGGGCGGGTTTTTTGGGCAATCCGTCTGACGGATATTTTGGCAAGACCGTATCGTTCGCGTTCTCGAACTTCGGCGTGGAGCTTGCGCTCACGGAATCGTCGCGGCTTAGGTTCGTTCCAGGCGAGGTTGACGACGCTACTTTCGACTCGCCCGAGCAGCTTGTGCGCGACCTTAGGCTCTACGGCTACTATGGCGGCATACGGCTCCTCAAGGCCGTCACGAAGCGATTCTACGAGTACTGCTGCAGGAACGGCATGACGTTGCCGAAGCGCAACTTCACGGCTGAGTACAAGATCAACATCCCGCGCCTCGTCGGGCTCTCGGGATCGTCCGCGATATGCTCGGCGATGCTCAAGGCGCTGATGAAGTTCTACGAAGTCTTCGAGAAGTCGTTCGTAGAGGCGAACAACAGGGGCCGCTACGAGCGCATCGATCCTGCGCTAATGCCGAAGCTATATGTCTCCTACGATGCGGCGCGCGCGGAGGAATCGGGCGAGGCGCACAAGGAAGTCAAGCGGCTCTTTGAGGCGAAAAACGCCGATGTCCTCGCGGCGATGACGGAATTCGCGGATATCGCGCAGCAGGGGCGCGACGCGCTTCTCGCCGGCCACCCAGAGAAGATCCCCGCGCTCGTCGACGCGAACTTCAATCTCCGCGACCGCATCTTCAATGTCGCGGAGGAAAACCGCCGCATGGTGATGACGGCGCGGAAGAGCGGCGCGAGCGCTAAGTTCGCCGGCTCTGGCGGCGCGATCGTCGGGACATACGAGGACGAGGCGCAGTTTGCCGTGCTTGAGCGCGACCTCGCCGCAATCGGCTGCAAGACGCTGAAGCCGTCGATAGCGACGACCGCAGACGAGACGGCGCCGCTCGTGTCGTTCGCCAATTGGCGCAATTCGTAGTATGGAATGCCTTTCCGAGACGCCTGAGGGCGTGGTAATAAGCGTCCGGGCACAGCCGCGCTCGTCGAGGGCGGGGATTGACTCGCTCATGGGCGATGCCGTGAAAGTGCGAATACGCTGCGCCCCTGTGGACGGAAAGGCCAACAAGGAACTTATCGAGACGCTTGCCGACGAATTCGGGCTTGCGAAGTCATCCGTAGTCTTCAAGAGCGGCGAGACTTCGAAGCAAAAGCGCATCTTGCTGCGCGGCATATCCGCCGCGCAGGCGGAAGAGCGGCTAAAAGCCGTCCTCGGGGGGAAATAAAATTTTTTCAGTTCGCCATTGACAGGGGCGGTCGTTTTATGATAAAGTAATCGCGTGATTACGATAAAAGGAGATTTCGCCATGGCGGGAATCAAGAAAAAAGGCCGAGGCGCTAAGCAAGCGGAGCGTAGCGAAGGGAACGCAGCGCCGAGCACCCGCAAGGCGCGGCAGGACGGCGTGGAGACGCGCGAGGCGATACTCGCGGCGGCGGAGCAGGAGTTTGCCGACAAGGGCTTCGAGCTTGCCTCGGCGCGGGAGATATGCCGCCGCGCGGGGGCGAACTCGGCGCTCATGAACCGCTACTTCGGCTCCAAGGAGGCGCTATACCGCCTCGCCGCGAAACGGCTTTTCGGTGACCTCGGCGCTCCGCTCGCCACGCTTGCAGACGGTGTAAAGGACGAGAAGTCGTGGCGCGCGGCTGTGCGCGAGTGGATTGACGACATGCTGTTCATGACGCTCCCGACCGAGAAGGCGCAGAAACTTTGCGCGGGTCTCTTCCGCCACGAGGTTACGCGGCCCACGAAGTTCCATGCCGAGTTCAAGGAGGCGTTTGGTCGCCCTGTCTACGAAGGGCTTAAGGCACTCCTTGCGATGAAGGTGAAGGATGAAGAGCGGCTGGAGCTTCTGACGACGTCCATCTGGGCGCAAGTTTCGGTCTATGCGCTTGCGGACGTCAAATGGCACAAGTCCTTCCGTCCTGCGGGCGTCGACAATCGCGCTTGGGCCGAGAAGGTCACGGACAGCATCTGCGAACAGGTGTTTATGGTTACAAAGGGCACAAAGGAGTGAAAATGAAGAATAATTCTTTTCTGCCGCTCTATGTAACCAACTTCTTCGGGACGCTGAACGACAACTTCCTGAAGACGCTGGCGTGCCTGACCGTCATCGGATGGATCGCAGACGAGCGCGTGCGGTCGCTCCTGACGAGTGTTGTCGCGGGAATGCTCGTCCTGCCCTACATTCTCTGTTCGCCGCTTGCCGACAGACTGACCGCCGTGTGGCCGAAGCGTCGGATCGTACGTGCGGCGAAATGGGCGGAACTTCCGATCATGGTCGTTGCGATTGCGGGCTTCGCGCTCCACTCACCGTGGTTCGTCATCGGCGCGGTTCTCCTGATGGGGCTTCAAAGTTCGCTCTACTCGCCTGCCAAGTACGCGCTTGTGCGCGACATCGGCGGCGCGGAGAGAATCTCGACCGGCATGGGCGGCATGGAGGGCGTCTCGTTTCTCGGCGTGCTGCTCGGCACTGTGGCGGGTGGCCTTGTGGCCGACCTTCAAGTCCGCCATCCCGAGTGGAATCTCGCCTACTGCTGCCTTGCGACATTCGCCGTGCTCGGCCTTGCGGCGAGCTACACAGTCAGGGCGAAAGAGGAGCTCAACCGCTCTTTCCACGCCATCAACCCGATTCGCTATATTGCCCGTGCCTACCGAATGGCCGGTCGCTACGACGGGCTCAATGCCGTCATCTTCACGCTCTCCATTTTCTGGTGGGGCGCGGCGATGCTCCAGATGGGGCTTCTCGTCTATGGCAAGGCAGAGGCGGGGCTGAACTTGAGCGACACCGGCACGGGAGTGCTCCTTTGCGGCGCGGCGGTTGGCATTGTCGCAGGGCAGATCGTCGCGGGATTTGTCGACAGGCGGCGCTTTCTTCTTGGCGTGACGCTTCTCACGGGCTGGATTGCAGCGGCGCTTCTTGGCGTTCTCTACTTCGCGCCGCTTTCGCCGCGGTGGTTTGGCGTTGTGCTGGGGCTTTTGGCGTTTGACCTCGGATTCTTCAAGCTGCCGTTCGACGCCGAGATTCAGAAGGTGGTGAAGGGCCCGAAGCTGAACACGATGCTCGCCTACTTCAACCAGGTGTCGTTTCTCTTCATGCTCGCGGCGAGCGGATGCTACGCGCTCGTGAGCTGGGCGTTCGGTCCGAAGGCGTCTGCTACCGCTCGGTTCTGCTCTGCGTCGGCCGCTGGGTCTTTGCCTGGAGATACAAAGTTGAGATTGACGGTTTGGAAGAATCTCTTGGAATGGAGCGGAGAATGACAAGCGCGACAAGCGAGACCGGCGAGACTTGCGCCAGTCCCGCTCGTCCCGCAAGACCTTCCAGGGCCTATCTCGTCTTGCCCAATCACCCAGCGATGGTTGACCCGATGCTTGTGGGCGTGGCGTTTTGGAAGACGCCGCTAAAGCCGCTTTCAGACGAGTCGTTTTTCCACACTGGCATCGTCGCGCCGTGGGTGCTCAAGACTCTTGGCGCAGTGGCTGTCCCGGACCTTCGCAAGCACCGCACCGCGCAAGGGGCGACGATTGCGCGGGGTCTTGGCGACATCGTGAAGACGACGCTCGAGGATGGCGGCAATGTCATTTTCTATCCGTCTGGCCACATCCAGACCGAGAGCGAGCACGAAGACATCGGCACGCGCCAGCTCGCGTACAACATGTGCGGCGACTTGCCCGAGGGGGTGCGCGTCATTGGCGTCAGGACGCGCGGGCTCTGGGGGTCGATCTGGTCGCGCAAGGGGCGCAAGACCTCGCCCTCGTTCGTGCCGACTTTCATCAAGAGCGTATTCCTGTGGTTCTTCTGGTCGCCGTTCGTTCCGCGCCGCCGCGTGACGATGCATGTTGAGGACCTGACTGATCGCGTGAAGGAATGGTCGAGCTTGACGCGGCTAGAATTCAACCGAAAGCTGGAGGAGTGGTATAATGCTTGAAATGTTTTTAGACAGGATTAACAGGATTTACAGGATTACGAAAGGAGCGGGAGCGTGAAGGAGAAAGTGGAAAACCATTCAAGGGAAAACCATTCAGCGAAGAAATCTCGTTTAAGTAAGTATCTTTATAATGTGCTGGATTTGTTCTGTGAAATTGTCCGTGATTTGGTGCGTTGGTTTTGGAGGATTGTTGACTTCGTTATATTTTGGGGCTGATGCAAGAAAGTGGAAAGGAATATGCCTATGAATACACGAAAGATACTTGTGCGGAGTGTCGCGAGTGCGGCGATGGCGGTGATGGCTGGAGCGGTGGTCTGCATCATTCCAGGCGGGTGCCAGTTCATGGTAATGGATGTGCCGTCGGCTTTGACTTCATGGCTGGATTTCCAAGAGTTCCCGAAGGAAACGGAAGCGCTGTATGCGCGGGATTTCACAGGAAAGACAAAGCAGGAGATGCTTGCCGAGTTCCTTGCCGTCGATGGTGGACGCACAAATTGGGCTGGCCGCGTGACTCTGTCGGTGGTGCTTCCGGAAAATGCGGAGCCAGTGGCGAAAGAACTGGTGAAAGAGGCGGGCCGTTGGGAGAGTGTTCGTGTTCATCATCATGTTCCAGATGGCGTAGGTACCAGATGGCACGATTGGGACGATGGCATTATGGTGCCAATCGATCCAAGGAACCCCACTGCGCTGTGCGACAGTGATGGCAAACCGTCGGCGTGGTATTCATTCTGCATGGAGAAGTCGTGCTGCTGGGCGCTGTTCCATCGGCGTTATGACGGTGAGACATACCAGATGTGGGGATATCGCAAATACTGCATGCTCATAGTGGAGTTCGATGAAAGTGGAAAGGTAACGCGACAATACCCCTTGCATTATGGCGTTGGCGATGGCTGAAACGAAAGGAACAAACCTATGAATACGCAAATGGTGTTTGCGCGGTGTGTCGCGGGAAGGTTTTTGGACAGAATTAACAAGACTAACAGGATTAAGAAAGGAGCGGAAGCATGAAGAAGTTTCTGATGTTGCTTGCGGCCTCCTACATTCCAGGGGTGTTGTTATTGCTTGGCGAATGGCCGAAGGCGTTAGGTTTTGCCGCCGTGAGCATTCTGTTCTTGCCATATTTTACGGCGTGGGCTGTCATAGGTGCGCTCTATGATGTTGTGGGATGGTATGTCACGGGTGAGTGGCGGTTGCTCTTATTCGTTGTTTCCTACATTTTGTACATCGCCGTCGGGCTTGTGTTCCTGATGGTGGATGAACGACGAGCGCGATGGACGGCCTTTGCTTTCTATATTGTAATGTTGCTGCTTTCAATGTATGGCTTTGCCTGGTTTTGCAATAGCTATGATTGAATCGTACTTCAAGAAAGGAACTGACTCATGAATACTCGAAAGGTATTTGCGCGGATTGTCGCGGTAGCTGTGATAGCGGGGTGCTTTGCGGGCTGTATGAACATACCGGCGCAATTAAACAATTTCTCGTCGGAGGTCAACCCGCTTCCATTTCCAACGGTGCAAAGAGTCGTCAAGGATGCAGTTGCCACGTCGCACGAACCGGATTCTGTTGGCATAATTAGTTTCTCGCCTGATGCGAAATGGTATGATGTGACTTTAGGGTATTTGTTTCTGCCATACAACCTCCCGGCAAGTATATTCCTGCATGAAGACGGCTGCCTGACGATGGAGGAGGGTGTAATCAAATGGAAGGGCAAAATGGATTTGTATGACTATGATCCAGCGCACGATCAACTGCTGATCGTCGATCTCAAGAGAGGGAATTTGACGCTTTCCGTGGAAGGACCACCCCTTGGCGGCGACATTAGTTTCTCGGAGCCAGGGCGTCACATTGTTCGCATCTCGCCGCCACACGTTGGGTTCGACGAATTTGCGTCAGATAGGAAGAACGTCTATTTTACACCGCTTGCGAAGCAAGGCGGGAAATGGGGTGAGTTTGCGACAATCAAGAAGAGCGCTGACTTTGTCGGGGAATGCTATCTGACAAGTCTGGACAATCTCAACGCGAAAGGAGAAGCAAAGGAGGAATCGAAATGAATACACAAAAGATACTTGTGCGGATCGTCGCGGGCGCGGCGATTGCGGTAATGGCGCTGATGCCAGGAGAAGCCTTTGCTTTTCTTGGGCTGTTCGAGTCAAAGCCGACGCAGGCCGAAATGGAGAAGGTTGATTCGCTTTTCAAAGACTACTATCGCTCAAACGATGTAGCATCGGCCATTGCCGTGTTGCCGACGGTCAAGAAGATCGGCAAGATGAAGCCTGGCGGCATCCCGCCGGTCATGGGGTTCTATTTCGGCGCGGCAAAGTCGTCGCTGGCGATGCATCGGGCGGAATGGGAAGCGGCGAAGAAGCGAGGGGGCAAGGAGATTGCATACGCCATCGGCGCGGCCTTGGAGGGAAAGTCCATTGACGACATGGTGCCGCAGGACTTGGTGGACTATGCGCCGGGGATCCTTGATTTCCTGTGGGGCTACTTCTTGGCGACTGGCGATGCAGAGGCGCCGCGCCGCGTAATCCGTCGCGGCGGGATGACGGTTCCCGACCGTCCGGGTGTGGTCGATCTGACGGCGAGGGCGGCGCAATGGTCGTCGGTCTCGCTTGCGAAGAATCATCCGACGGTCGCGGCGGAACTAGAGGCGTTTGCGTTGAATGCGGATGAAAAGAGCGTGCGCAACTTCTTCGGCCCTGAATTGAACGAAGCTGAACGGGCGGTTCTTTCGCCGGCCGCGGTTGCGCGAATTGTCTCGTGCGGCGTTGCGGAGCGCAAAGCGCCGACGGAACGCGAGTTGCGGAACGTTGATGAGAAACAGAATAATGGGAAAAGGAAAAATTCTTAATCCTGTCAATCCTGTAAATCCTGTCTAAAAAACGTAAAGCTTGCCTAAACCGAAGGGAGCGACTAATGGCTATGATTAAGAAACTACTGAAATCGCTGTTGAGGATCGTCATTCTCGTGATCGTGCTTGGGTTCGTAGTCGGCACGGGGTGCATCAATACGATTATGTTCCACCCAGAGTTCGCCCGGGGCGGTTACGACGAAAAGTCACCAGGCTTTGTCGACATCGGAACGAACGGCGTCAGAATCGCAGCGGTTGTGCACGGCCCAGAGCACGGCACGAAGGCGCTCATTCGCTGCCATGGCAATGCCGAGGACATGATGGGAACCCTCTGGGCGCTCAAAGATCTTGCGGAGCAGGGGTACACCATTGCGGCGGTTGACTACCCAGGCTACGGACTCTCCGATGGAAGCCCGACCGAGGAGGGATGCTACCGCAACGTTCACCGCCTTTACGACTGGCTTGTCGAGACGCGTGGCTTCAAGCCCGAGGACATCATTGTCGACGGATTTTCGATTGGCTCTGGACCTGCGACCGAGCTTGCGGCGACGAAGCCTGTTGGCGGGCTGATTCTTGAGGCGCCGTTTCTCTCTGCGCCGCGCGTCGTCACTCGTGTGCGCCTGCTGCCGGTTGATCCATTCCCGAACTTGAAGCGCATAGCCGACGTGAAATGTCCTTTGCTTATCATGCACGGCACAAAGGACAACGTCATCCCCTACAACCAGGGCAAGGCGCTCTTCGAGCTCGCCAAAGATCCGAAGCACTTTGTATCGGTCGATTGCGGCTATCATAATCTCCTGCCCATCAGCTTGGGCGAGAACCGCTACCGCGAACTCATTGTCGATTTTATGGAAAACGGAATCAGGGAAGGTTTTAGACAGGATTAACAAGATTAACAGGATTATGGGGAGTGGAAATCTTAATCTTGTAAATCCTGTAAATCCTGTCTAAAACAAAACCAGAAACCTATAAAACCTGTCTAAAATAAAACAAAGCTTAAAGGAAGGGAGAAAAACATGAAAAAGATAATGACTGCCGTTCTCGGTGTGATGCTGCTGGGCGGATGCAAGATGAAGGAGTTTTCTTCGTCGCCGTTCTACGAAGGAAACGAAGTGAAGTTCACCGGCGCGGTCGAGGATCGCGTCAACCTCTGGCCGGTCGCATACTACCGCGAGCCCGTCGGGTCGCTCGCGTGGCCGCTTATCTCATGGGGTGACGACCACCTTGCGCTCCGTCCGTTCTACTCGCAGTACAAGCAAAGCGGTGACGACTACGACGAGTTCAATTTCCTCTGGCCGGTCTCGCAGTTCGACACGAGGCACAGGGACTACCGCGTGTTCCCGCTCTTCTGGGGGAAGAGCTACAGCGACAAGCCGTATTTCTGCCTCTTCCCGGCCGTGTGGTGGAACAGGGAGTTCGCGGGCGTGTTCCCGATCTTCTGGGATAACGAAAACAATGAAGGGCACGGCGGCTTCTGCGTCTTCCCGCTTTACTGGGCGGAGTGGAAGAAAAACGACTTCTTGCAGCATAAGCTTTGGCCGATCTACTCCTACAAGTCGAGAGAGCTCTCCGAGTGGAGCGGTGACTCGAGCGAGTTCTCGGCGCTCTGCCATCTCGTGGGCTTCAAGCGTGAGCGTGGCAAGTTCGACAACCACCGATTCC
This sequence comes from uncultured bacterium, assembly GCA_902801025.1. GTDB lineage: Bacteria > Verrucomicrobiota > Kiritimatiellia > RFP12 > UBA1067 > UBA1067. The sequence goes on from CADCGZ010000105.1 coordinate 10,398, forward strand.
TGCCGTTCTACTTGTGGGACGACGGAGACTTCTACTCGATTCCGTATACGCGCCACACCGACGGTAGCCACATCAAGAGCCGTGTTCTCTGCGGCATCGCGGGGTGCGACTCGAACACAAACGGCGACTACCAGGCGTCGTGGCTACTGCCGTTCTATGCACACGACAAGGCCAATGACGAGTTCTTGACGCCGCTCTTCGGCAAGACAAAAGACGCGAACTGGCTAATCCCGTTCTACTACCACGACGAGCACCTGACGCTCACTCCGCTCTTCGGCAAGACGGTCGAGGCCAACTGGACGTTGCCGCTCTACTACAAGGACAAGGAGAAGTTCCTGACGCTGATTGGCGGCAAGAGCGGTGATGCCGACTGGGTCGTGCCGTTCTACTGGCGCGACAAGAGGACTTTCGCCTCGTTTCCCTATTGGCGGCAGCTTGGGGTAGACGGCGAGATCGACAGGGCGTTTTCTCTCCCGCTTCTCTCGGGCTACGAACGCGACGACAAGACCGGCGATCGGCTTCTCTATCTTCTCATGGGGCTTGGCGGCCATGTCTGGAACGACGCGACAGGCGACGCGAGCTGGGTGTTCCCGCTCTTCTACAGCGACCGCGAAAGCTTCTACACTCTCCTCTACGGGCACAACCCGCGCCGCACATGGCTCTTCCCCGTCTACTTCGACGGCGAAGAACGCACATACATAACGCCGCTCTACGGGCGCAACAAGAAGGACGGCAGCGACTGGCTCATTCCCATCTACTACCGCAACAAGGAGTCGTTCATCACTCCGCTTTACGGGAGGTCGGGCGAGGCGTCGTGGCTCTTCCCGCTCTACTGCCGCGACGAGTCGCAGTTCAATTCGCCGGTCTATTCGTATTGGGACGACGCGAAGAAGGGAACTCGCGGCTTCTTCTCCCTGCCGCTTCTCTCTGGCGCGAACTGGGAGACGAATTCGTGCGACAAGACCTGGTTCACGCTTGCGGGGCTCGTCGGAGGATCGTCAAATGCCTCTGGCTCGCACAAGACGAATTGGGCGCTTCCGCTCTTTCTCCGCGAGGAGGGTGAGTCGTTCTATTCCATTCCATTTGGATGGAGCGGCGGCGGCTCGGCATACACGAACACATATTTCGCGGCGGGGCTCGCGGGCCTCAAGTCGGGCCGGAAGGAAGGCGGCTGGATGTTCCCGCTTTTCAACTACAAGAAGGACGCGGACTTCGACGAGAAGGAGTCTTGGCTTGACGAGGCCAAGCTGCCCGAGAGCGTAAAGGTGTGGACGGAGATCGAGACGAACAAGGTCTGGAATTTCGAGAAGAAGGCACACGAAGAGGTCGTCAGGCCGAAGCAACATGCGGACTATGTCTCAGCGTCCGATACGAAGACGCACCTGCTTGTCTTCGACAACGACAAGTCGGTCTATGGCTGTGCGCCATACGGTGTCACGAACCGCTACGAGATGACGGAAAGGCACAAGCTTGGCAACAAGCTCGTCTTCAACCACGAGAGCAATCGGAAGGTTTGCTTTGACACGGCGACACGCGAGAAGATCTCCGACAGCGAGGAGGGCGATACATCGCTTCTTCTGCTTCTCTACAACGGAGAGCATCGCGCGGACACGGTGAAAGGCACAAGCTACACGAGCCACAAAGTCCTCTGGAAGCTCTGGGACTGGGAGGAGGAGAACGGGGATGTCGCGCTCGATGTCTTCCCTGGCTTCACCTACGACTCGAAGACGAACGGCTATTCGAAGACCTCGTTCCTCTGGCGGTTCTTCCGCTACGAGAACGACCCCGAGGAGGGGAAGAAGGTCGATCTTCTCTTCATCCCGATGTGGAGATAGTTGAGTGGGAAATGGTATAATATAACTCGTAAAGAACAAACACTGGGCGTTGCGGAAATGAAAAAAGGAAAAGTGATGGCAAAAACCGCTGGTTTCGCTTCCTTAAACATGGTATAATGTCCGCAGTCATGAATAAAGAAAAGTATATTTCTGTCGAGGAAGCCGCCAAGAAATGGGGTAAAACCGCGCGTAATGTGCGGTTAAGGTGCCAGAAGGGGCATGTCCCCGGCGCGACCATTGAGGGCAGAAGCTGGCTTATACCGGCGGATGCGGTCGATCCAGGGCAGAGCACGCGGCGCAAGGTGAGGGCGAAGTCGATTTGGGAAGTGCTGAAGGTGGAGAAGCGTTCGGGAACCAAGAACGGAATCTACCATCGGCTGCAAATCGACTTTGCCTACAACTCCAACCACATGGAGGGCAGCCGCCTGACGCACGAGCAGACGCGGTGGATATTCGAGACAAAGACCATTGGTTCGCTCGGCGAGGACACGCCAGTGGATGACGTGGTGGAGACGGCAAATCATTTCCGCTGCCTTGACATCGTCATCGAGACGGCTGGCGCGGCGTTGACGGAAAGCTACATCAAGCGTCTTCACGCGCAGCTCAAGAGCGGCACGAGCGATTCGCGCAAGGCGTGGTTTGCCGTCGGCGAATACAAG
>CADCGZ010000106.1 GCA_902801025.1 uncultured bacterium
TTTCTATGGAGTGGTGAATGAGCTGAGAATCCCCGAAGTGCTGGGTGTCGTTTTGCTTTGCCTAGTTATTGTCGTTCCATTTTTGTTAGTCGCGCATGCGAGGGATGAGAGACTTAGGCGGGAGCGTGAGGCAGTCCGCAGACAATGCGAGGCCGTGCGAGCAAAAGGCGGTCAGTGCGACTGGAGCAAGGCGAAGGGCGGCACGCTTCGCTATCTCGAACCGCAACTTGACCATAGCATAAAGAAGCCCTATCACACTGGGCGAATCAAGGAAGCGCGCAAGCCGCCCTCAGCCGACGGCACTTGAGGCATCTGAGCCGGGGACAGACCCACGGAACAGGTGTATTAAATTGATAGAATAATAGGAGTCGGACTATGTGGAATAAGGTCATTGCAATATGTCTGGTGCTATTCGTTGGATGTACTGAGGAAATTTGCAAGAGACGAATGGAGTTAATCCCTGGGTTGGTTTGGGAGTATTATTCTACTAACCATTCCAGAGTGGTTTCCGACAAGTATGGAATCATTGCGGAGGGAGCGGTTTTTATAACATTTCACGATTATGGATTTGATGTTAGCGGAGGTGGGAAATTTGTATATGTTGATTTGTGTAGGAATGTCCTTGACGATAGAGAGTCAACGCACATATCACTATCATCAGGAAGCGCATTTAGCACATTCGACGCTGGATATGCGATGGGGATATCCACAGAAGGATCGCATAAAAAGTATCTTGCTGAGATGGATGCACTAAAAGAGAGGGTGGAAGAAAAGCTGAGGAGGGAAGGATTGCGTCGCTTGTAACAACTGGGGACCCGCGGAACCGTTGTAAAAGGCCTGTTTGGGCGTTGTTGGTGGCTTGTGTGGTTGATTTCAGCGCGGCTACTTCGCTATAATATACCCCAGATATGAAATACCTTATTGTTCCGTTTCTTGTTCTCGCCTTCTCGCCTTTTGCCTTTGCGCGGCAACCAGCCTCGTGCGCCGAGTGGAGGCAGGCCGACTTTGCGGCCAATGCGTACCGGCAGGCTGCGGTTAATGCCGAGGCATATGGCAACTTCGTCCTCTCGCCGTGGAGTGTGGCGTCGCTCTTCGGGGCTCTCCAGACCGGTGCGCGCGGCGACACCGCTTGCGAGATGGCACGCACGCTGCAGCTTGGCGGCGAGGAGACACTCGCTCCTGATGCCGTCGCCGAGACGTTCCGCGCGGCCCGCGCATGCCTCGCCAGCGTCGCAAATGCCGACGTTGCGCTTGAGCTGTCCGACTCGCTCTGGCTTGCACACGGATTCAGCGTCGAGCCAGAATTTTCCGACCGACTCCGCGACGCCTTCGATGCGTCGGTGCATTCGATCGAAATGGGCCCCGTCGGCCGCAAGATCATCAACGACTTTGTCTCGGAGAAGACACACGGGCGCATCGAAGATCTAATAGCCCCCGGCGTTCTCAAGAACCGGGAAACGCTCCTTGTCGCCGTTGACACAGTCTACTTCAAGGCCAAGTGGCAGGATCCCTTCAAGAAGCGCACCACGCAGGATCAGACTTTTCATGCGCCTTCCGGCGACGTCGACGTCCAGTTTATGCACGCCATGCGCACCGTGGAGATTCTCGATGCGCCCGAGTGCGCCGTGTTGCGTCTGCCCTACCGCTCCAGCGAGACAGAAATGCTCGTCGTCTTGCCGTCGCCCTCCAATACGCTCGCGGACATCGAGGCGAAGATTTCCGGGGTATGGCTTGAGCGTCTCGCCGAGAGACCTTGGCGGGGTATGGCCGAAATTGCTCTCCCCAAATTCGACTTCGATTCCGAGCACGACCTCAAGTCTATGCTTGTTTCTATGGGCATGGCCGCTCCGTTCGAACCTCTGTCCGCGAATTTCAGTGGTATCGCCCCGGGGCATCTTGTCATCTCCACCGCAATCCAGAAGGCGAATGTAACCGTCGACGAGGAGGGCACGGAAGCCGCCGCAGCGTCTTATGTGACTATGAGTCGGGGCCGTCCCCATGATGACCCTGCTCCTCAGCGTTCCTTCGTCGCCGACCGCCCGTTTCTGTTCCTAATCCGCGAGACTAGTACAGGTCTTATTCTCTTTGTCGGTCGCGTGATGAAACCAGTGCCTCCGCGCAAAGATGCCGGCAGCAGAGAGGCCGCCGTCAAGGAGCAGGTCGCGGCCGAGCGCAAAGAAAGTGAGGAAGTGTCCGAGACGGCGCTTCCGGCGACCGAGGCGAACGACGTGGAAGGTCCGAAGGACCAAGCCATAAGTCCGAGCACCATGAAGAATGTAGTAATAGTTGCAGTTTCCGCTATCGTGCTGGGCTTTTTCGGAGTTATGTTTCTTGTGGTTGCGGGAGTGAGTTGTTTTCTGAAAATGACGGACAAGTGGCATAAGCTTGGTGGTTCTAATCTGGGGGCTGTGTTGCAATGGTTCTATGCCCGAATTAAGACCTTTGCGTGCATTGGCTTGTCGTTGCTTGCCTTGTGGCTGCTCTTGGCAGGGGTTGCTGCCATGTTATGCGTGCATCACATGGGAGCGCGAGTGTTGTTCTTGGTGTTTATCCCCTTTGTAGGGCTGGCGATGTGTCTGGCAGGGGTTCTGATGTATCTAAGCGCAGTCGCAAAGGCCTTGCAAGGAGACAACATGGTTGGACAGGTCAATGAGTATGTATTCAAGAGAGGCATATCGGAGTTTCTAAAGCTTCTGGCGGATCGCTCCGGGATGTCGGCATTTGTCGGCATTGGCCTGGCATTGGCAGGAGCCTTGCTGCTGATCGGTTTCTTGATAGTAATCTGATCAATCGGCAGTCGAAATCTCACGCTGAGGCGTCGACGGCGCAGAGATTTTTAACTGTGTAGTCCGCCGCCCGCGCTTCGCACGGGAATGTAAATGAGGATAAGTTTTGAAATGGTTGGGACAGGCCCCGCGGAACCGTTGTAAAAGGCTTGTTTGCGCAACCGATTTGCCGCGATTTTCAGATAGACGGCGAACGCGGTTTTATGATACGATATGTGTGCTCTCCGGAATTGAACTCCGTGGCGACGGAGGTACGAACGGGAGCCATGAAAGCCGTGGGTTGAAACTGGCCGAGTCCTGCTGAGAACGGATCGAAAAGCCTGAAGGGTGGGTGGACGGTTCGGGGGGGGTGTTGACGTCGGGAACCACGGCGACCGATTTGGAACGCGAGGAGGAGGCTTCCTCCGCGGGCTTGAGCGCAAGGATGCGCGGCCTAAGCGTCGTCGGCGTCAGGCGAGGCATCGCCTATTCCGAAAATGCGCCTTAGGCGTATTGTACCCTGTGACCGGGGTTCGGTCGCGCAATGCGCTGGCAGAACAGGAAGGAATAGGACATGAGCGAGAATCAAATAGTTGTCTATCAGCCGAATGAAACCATGCGGTTGGATGTTAGGCTTGAAGACGAGACGGTATGGCTGACACAGGAGCAAATCGCTAGCTTGTTCGGCACTAAACGACCGGCGATAACAAAGCACCTCTCCAACATCTACAAGAGTGGAGAATTGGAACGAGAGGGCACATGTTCCATTTTGGAACATATGGGTAATGATGGCAGGCAGTCATACCGCACCATGTTTTATAATCTTGACGCGATCTTATCCGTGGGATATCGGGTCAATAGCCGTTATGCGACTTTGTTTCGACGTTGGGCTACCCAAGTCCTAAAGGCATACTTGCTTAAAGGTTATGTGCTAAATGCCAGATTGAATCAGCTTGAGGACAAGGTGGATCGGCGGCTCGCGAAGCACGATCAGCAGATTGTGGAGTTGACGGAAAAGGTCGATTTTTTCGTGCAGACGTCGCAACCGCCGGTGCGGGGTGTGTTCTACAACGGACAGGTCTTTGATGCGCATGTCTTTGCCGCCAAGTTTATCCTGTCTGCGAAGAAGTCGATTCTTCTCATCGATAGTTGGGTGGATGTCATGACGCTTGAACTGTTGGCGAAGAAAGCAAAAGGTGTGACTGTCGAGATCGTAACATCTCGTCGCGGCAACAAAATATCTACGAGTGATGCCGCCAAGTTCAATACGCAGCATGGTGGTCTGACGATCACCGTAAGCAAGAACTTCCACGACAGGTTTCTTGTAGTCGACGACAAGACCATATATCTCGTTGGGGCGTCGCTGAAAGACCTTGGATGGAAATGCTTTGCATTCACCGAACTGTCAGCGAGCGAGATCCCGAACCTCAGGGCGAGGATATAGCGGCAAGTTTGGAGGCTCTGTTTTGCCATCTGGCAAGCCGCCGCCGCGGATTTTTGGTATACTGTGCGCATGGAGGTTGAGGAGGGGAGAGTCAGGGCGATTGTCTCGCTTGGGTCTAACATCGAGCCGCGCGTGGAGTACCTTTCCCGCGCGGTCGACGCGCTTTCCTCGATGCCGTCCACGAAGCTCGTCGCCGCGAGCCGCGTTGTCGAAACGGAGCCAGTCGGCGTGCCGCCAGAATTCGCACACATGAAGTTCATGAACCAGGTCGCGGTGTTCGAGACGGCGCTTTCGGCGCGGGAGTTCTCGGAGAGGATGCACGCGGTGGAGGATTCGCTCGGGAGGATTCGCACCGTTCGCAACGGGCCGCGCACAATCGACATAGACCTCGTTGACTTCGGCGGCATGGTGTCGGACGATCCGGAATTGACGCTTCCGCATCCCCGCGCACGAGAGAGAGATTTCGTAATGGGCCCGCTTGCGGAGCTGGGGCTCGCCATTGGCGGTTCCGGCAACAGCGGCGCGGCAGATGCACTAAGAAAGGAGAAGTAAGATGGAGGTCAATGTAAACGGCGACAATTTTGAGGAAGAGGTGCTTCGCTCCGATGTTCCTGTTCTCGTCGACTTCTGGGCAGAGTGGTGCGGGCCTTGCATGATGCTCGGACCTGTTGTCGCGGAAGTCGCAAAGGAGAAGGAAGGTGCGCTAAAGGTCTGCAAGGTGAACGTGGACGAGAGCCCCGACCTCGCGGCGAAGTTCGGAATCATGTCTATCCCCGCGCTTCTTCTCTTCAAGGACGGCGAACTTGCCGCGCAGAAGATCGGCTACATGGGCAAGGACGAGGTTCTTGCGTTCGTGTCCTGACCGCCCGTGCATTTGGTATAATAGGCGTCATGGAAGAGATCGACTTCGAGGCAGACACTTTTGAAGACATCGTGGCGAAGGACGACCGCTATGACGGCCGCGCCTATGCGCTTTTGATGGATGTTGTCCACTACCTTACGAAGGACGGCGCTCACGCCAACGCGGAAGAAATAATGGACGAGTTCCGCGAGACTGCGCTCGACCAGTTCGGGCCTCTCGCCTACCGCGTCCTTACGGAGTGGGGGCTCAAGTCGTGCGAGGACATAGGCGAGATGATGTTCAACCTCGCGGAATCGCGCCGCATAGGCAAGGACGAAAACGACACGCACGAGAGCTTTATCGGCGGGTACGATTTCGAGGAGGCGTTCCTCGGCCCGTACCAGACGTGACGCGAGGACCCAGGAGAAAGAGACATG
>CADCGZ010000107.1 GCA_902801025.1 uncultured bacterium
CGGCTGATGATGGCGCTCTTCAGGCGGTTCAGCTGCGGCGGCACGTCAACCTTGTGCAGCATGCCGTCGATGCGGTAGCGGATGCGCAGCTCTGTCTCCTGCGGCTCGATGTGGATGTCGGTTGCGCCCTGGCGGTCGGCTTCGGCGATGATCCTGTTCACGAACTTGACGATGGACGCCTCCTCGCCCTCCGCGCCGACGTCGATCTTGGACATCGACCCGTCGTCCTCGTCCACCGCGTAGCGCCCGTCCTCGATCATCTTCTCGATCGCGTCCGCGCCCACGCCGTAGAACTTCTTCACGGCCTTGTCGATCTCCTCGCGCGGAGCGAGGGCGATCTTCACCGGGCATCCCGCCGCCAGGCGCAGGCCGTCAGCCGCCATCGTCGAGAACGGGTCGCTCGAGACTACCGTGAGCGCGCCGTCAGCGAACTTGAGCGGCAGCACGTTGTACTGGTACACCGCGCTCGCGGGGAGCTTCTGCAGCACGTCGGGACGCGGCTGCGCCTTCTCAAGCTCCACGTAGTCGAAGCCGAGGAACTCTCCCGTCTTGCGCAGGAAGTCGGCCTCCTTCGCGCCGCCGAACTTCAGCACGGCCTCCACGAGGCCCATTTCGGGATTGCGCACGCGGCCCTCCGCGATCTTCGCGAGCGCATCGTCGGTGTAGAGGCCCGTGGCCTTCAGCACATTGAGTGCAAGTTTAGATGTTTCTGCCATTGCGCCGAAAAGTATATCATATTCTCAGCCGCTCCGCCACATGGACAAAACAGCTTTTGCGTTTTTGAGTGTGCCGTTTGCAAGAGTGAACGCAAGCGTCCAAAGCGTTTACCTTTGCAGACAGGGGGAATGTCGGGGAGAATGTACGATTAGGGATTATAGTTCCTCTCACTCCCCCCTAGGGGGGAGTTGCGTTTAGTTTTGCAAATCCAAGGCGAGACCGAGCCGGAGGCGTGCGGGAGGTGTCGTATACTATCCGCCCCGCGCGGGGAGCGGACGCAGTATGCGGACGGTCATTCCGCACGTCCCTTGCCGACGGGGACAAGAAAGGAAACAACATCATGGCAAAGCACATGGACGACGCGGACCGCGTCGAGATAGAGAGGCTGCTCCGGCTGGGGTGGCTGGTCGCGCAGATCGCGAGCAAGCTCGGGAGACCCGACTGCACCATCGCCCGGGAGATCAAGAACAGGAGAATCGACAGCAACAAGGGCGTGCGCAGGACGTCGAGCGCCACCTGTGCGCTCTACGACTCCTGCCGGCGCACCAAGGTGTGCCCGGTCGACTGCGGGATGAGGAAGCTCTGCAAGAACTGCGTCTGCTGCGTCGAGGCCTGCGCCGACTTCCTGCCGCGCACCTGCCACCGGCTGACGTCGTCGCCGTTCGTCTGCAACGGCTGCGAGAGGGAGCGGAGCTGCCCGCTGCCGAAGAAGTTCTACATCGCCGGCGGAGCCCAGGCCCACTACGAGGGGCTGCTCCACGAGTCGCGCCGGGGCGTGCACGCCTCCGACGAGCAGCTCGCGAGGATCAACGAGGTGTTCACGCGATGCACGCGCCAGGGGCATTCCGTGAGGAACGTCATGGCGAACAACCCGGGCCTGTTCGACGTCTGCGAGCGCACCATGTACAACTACGTGAACCTGAAGAAGTTCGACGCCATCCGGGGCGACCTCCCCTTCGCCTGCTCTCGCAAGCCGAGGAAGGCGCGCCCCGTCACGAAGACCGACGCCAAGTGCCGCGTCGGACGCACCTACAAGGACCTGATCTCGTACTGGATCGCCAACCCCTCGCTCCGCGACCGCGAAGCCGAGATGGACGGGCTCGAGGGACAGAAGAGGGACGGGAAGCACATCTTCACGTTCATCTTCAACGAGGACGGCCTCGCGCTGGGCTTCATCAGCGACTCGAAGAGCTCCGAGGCGTGCACGGAGATATTCAGGAGGCTCTGGGACGCCGCCGGGCCGGAGCTCTTCAAGAAGCTCTTCGCCATCGTCGTCACGGACAACGGCCCCGAGTTCTCCGACCCCGTCTCCATCGAGGCCAACCCGCTCTTCGTCCCGCGCGGCGAGGACGATGGCAAGGAGTGGAAGGACTGCGTCTCCCCGGACAAGTACCGCGCCCGCGTGTTCTTCTGCAACTCGTTCAGCCCGAAGCAGAAGGCCCACATCGAGCGCGTGCACGAGGAGGTCCGCAGGGTCCTGGTCAAGGGCGTGTCGTTCCAGTCCCTCACGCAGGACGACGTCAACCTCGTGCTCTCGCACGTCAACAGCTACACGCGCGGCGTCCTCGACGACGCCACCCCCTACGACTCCTTCGTGGCCCGCAACGGCGAGGCCGGGAAGAAGTTCCTCGATGCGCTCGGCATCAGGCGCATCGAGCCGAACGACGTCAACCTCACGCCCATGCTCCTCGGCGAGAAGTTCGCCCGCCACGCCGCACGAGCGATCCTCCACCGCAACGGCGTGGACACAGGCGCCGGCCAGCCCGGCAAGACCGTGAAGTGAGTCGCGCAATAGACTGAACGCCTCCGCGAAGGAGGCGTCCAGGGGACAAGGCCCGCCGCATGCCGCAGACCCCGGCCGGAAACCGGACATGGGTGCGATGGGTTGGGGGAGCCTTGCGCCCGGCACCAGCCCAAGAAGGCTACGGCGGCCAAGAGCCATTATGCAGCTTCCCCGAAACTCATCACTGCGACACAAAAACTTGCATACAGTATTTCAAGGACTTGCAATCACTTCTGCAACTTGCGTTTATCCTTTCAGACTTGCGTTTAGTTTTGCGGGCGGCACACCAATGGGGTCAGACCCTCCCGACACCACTGCCAGCAGTCTCTCTGTGGCATGGCCATAACTACGCCACCACTCCTACTCTACCAATGGGGACCTTGTTGATTCCCGTCGAAGATAGTCCCGTTGCGGATCCCTCTCTATTGAAACAGCGACATAAGACGAGCTGCATTGTCGTGAAATATGTTACGCAAATCCGATTCAGGAAGATGTGTGGCACGTGACTTCTCGATTTCCACGCTTGGCTCGTGAAACGGGGAGTCTATTCCGAACAGGACGCGGTCGTGTCCCACAGTGTCGTAGGCTTCGCGGATTTTCACGCTCATCGACGTTCCCGACGTTTCCAGATAGATGTTCGGGTATCTTCTGGCGACCTTCAGCGCGGCATCGACGTAAACCCCATGTGCGTGCCCCATGTGGAGAAGCACAATTGGAACAGACGGATGCCGCTCGGCGAGCCAGCCGATTTGCCAGGGCAGCGAATACGGCGGATGCCCGCTGTGGACAAATACCGGTATGCCCAATTCCCCCGCCAGTTCGACTACTGGATCGACAAACGTGTCGTCAGCGCAATATGCATCGAAGAGTGGATGGAGTTTGATTGCGCGGAAGCTCTCCTTCTCGACGAAACGGCGGATGTCGGCAAGCACGGTCGAAGACTTCGGGTTGACCCACGCAACGGGAACGATGAGGTCTGGTTCCCTCTGGAATGCGCTGACGACCGCCTCGTTGCCAGATGGTCCTTCACCGGTTAGCAGGGTCTTTTCAATGTCAAACTCGGACATCTGATCTTTGAGCCGGTCAACGTCAAAGTCAAACCTCGCCCATGAGCCGAAGTTCCCGATGTGAGAATGCGCGTCGATGATTTTCATTTGTCGTTTCCTTTTAGAGTAGGTGTTCATTACTCGACCTCCTCTGTTGGAAGTTTATCGAGTGCAAACGCCTTGAAGAACATGGTACGGCCTGACATCTCTGGCAGCCAAAGATCTATTGTGACATTGCTCTCTGGTTGCAAAGTTGTTACGGTGATATTGGTTGCCCCCGTCTGCTGGTCACGTGGAATGTCCGAAAAAGATGAAACAGAACGCAATTCAGACAGATGTTCTTTAGCGACCACCTTAATCGTGTTGTTGTAATCATTGCTCAATGACTGCGCGTCCCCGACGACTAGCGTCGCATTGTAGGACAGTATGAATCCACCCGCTCCGTCTGGCGAGATTCCCGATGCAGCAATAGATGAGAACGTTGTTGACGGCATGCCCCCGCCGGGACGGATGCGCAAGACAAGGTGGAGCGTATCTTCTTGCCCGATACCATAATCGGCAAGCGTTCGCCCATCCTCAAGTTGCGTTCCGGCGAACATAAGCCGCTGCTGGTCAGGCGGTATTCCCTCTTTCTCCTGAATCTTCTGCTTGATGTTCTCGATGGTATCATTCGACTCAACCTCCAATGTGACGCCCTTTCCAGTCAGCGTCCTGACAAAAATCTGAAATGCCATCGCCTCCGTCCCCACGCAGACGGCGGCAAGCATCACCAACACCCTCACAAGACACATCGGGGATGCATATCCACAGAAAAATGCTTTTGCTCCTAAATCTTTCATCGCGTTGTCCAACCCAGCCTATTCCTTACTGTGGATCCACACCTACTGTGTCAACGGGGTCCCTGATGATCCCGCTCTCTTATGTTTTCCTTTTGCGCATAAGAGGTTTAAGAAAGTTTTTGCGGAAATTCTTTGAGCCTCCAAAGAACTGATATTCCGAAGGCGAAAGTGCTCCCGTTTCTTCAAGTTTGAGGCGCGTCAACTCCAGAGTGCAGGCCAGATCGGCCACCTGAAACAGTTTGTACTTTTCAGGTGAAACGTCTTTGACGAACTGCGTTCGCGAAGCATATATGGCAAACGCCTCCTTCAACAGAGCGGCAAGTTCATGTTGCCCGTTGTCATAGTAAACCTTGATCGCGTCGTATGCGTTGAAGTCGTCCATTTGGCGAACAAGAAAGCCGACAATCTGCTGTAACAGCGGATCATGCAGCGCCTGACGGCTTCCGATGAGGTTCTTGTCGATCTTGAAGCACTCATATTCAACTTCGCATGTCCGCAGGAACACCATCATTCGGTCGAATATCCCACGCCGTTCCTGTCGGCTCAAATTCGCATATTCCTTCTCCCTGCGGATCAACGGCCCTGCATGGACACAATGGTTTCGAGGCAGCCCGATAGCTTCAAGGTTCTGTTCGAGGACTTCAATCTGCCTTGAGATGTCCTTTTCCTGATCGTGAAACACCATGCAGACAAGGTAGTAGCGTGAAGAAGATCGGTCGGGATCGAAGCTCCCCGATTCGTCAACGAATACGCTTATCTCTTTAGTCTTGCCCATTGATTCCTTTTAATAAGTACAATGGCGAGGATCGCTCCTCGCCATTGGCAGGAAACATTCCCGCTTGCCGGTGACTCGGGCTTTTCGCCCTTGCCGCCGAATAGTGTACCAGAACTTGACATGAGCCGCAAGAGGGGAAAATTTGCGAAATCAAGGTCGCTCCAGGTAAACCCCTCAAGGAGATATAACCACCTTGCAGACGCCCATCAACAACATTCCCAGCTGCGTCAAACAGCACAGTCGCGCCATCAAGATAATCCTTCAACTTCACCTCCATTGACCCAATGC
>CADCGZ010000108.1 GCA_902801025.1 uncultured bacterium
AATGAGCGACGCCGTCGGCGAGGATCTGGCGGCGCGGCTGGACGGTCGGGAGCTGACGTTCACGAACGCGCAGGTGACAGGGGTCGCGACCATCGACGACGACACGGTTGGGCTTCTCTTCCGCGTCTCGTTCGGCAAGGAATGGGACCAGGCCTTTGACGCCGGGGCCGTGATCCCGCGGAAGGCTCTTGCGGGGTTGCCGTGGAACCTCTGGGCCACGCCCTGGTTTTATGGCGACGAGCTGAGTCGGCTTAAGGGCACGGTGTCCAAGCAGGTTGACGGTAATCTTCTTCGGCGCTGCGGGTTCTTTCCGGCGCTCATGCTCAAGAACGTTGAGTTCGACGTGCCGTGGAGGAACGAGAAGCTTCCCGACTTCGACCCCCAGTCGATCACGGGCGAGGAGCTTGTTACGCTTGTCTCCAAGTTCACGGACAGGGGCGCGAAGGCGAAGGTGGACACCGTTCTCGAGCGGCTGAACGGAAGGAGGCTCACCTTCCCAGAGGTTGTCGTCCAGGATGTTTCCACTCCTGCAGACAAGGACAAGAATCCGTCGTGGCCGCACTCGGTGCGGATTGACCTTGATCTTTCGGTGTCGCGGGTCGCGCTTCGTGCCGCGGGCAAGGACGGAGGGGAATTCGAGTTCTACGCCTTTATGCCCAGCGACAAGGCGAAGGCGCTTTCGGACAACGTGCGGCTCGTCAACTTCACTGGGACTGTTGTCTTCCACCGGACGCCGTTCCAGCCGGACTTCTCGGCGTTCGAGGATGTGGAGTTTGTGCAGGCGGACAAGCCCGAGCCGCTCCCGAAGTTCAACCGCAAGACGGTTACCGGCGACGACATCGTGAAGCTCGTGGAGTCCCGTTCCGTCGCGCTGACCGGCGAGCAGGTCAAGGAGCTCGGTCGGCAACTTGACGGCGTCCGCGTGACTCTGCCGCTGGACGGCAGCCAGATCAGCTCCTGGAACTACTACAATCCGATGTGGGACGGTGAGAGCGGCGGCCTGGAGTTGTGTGCCTCATATCCAAGGCGTAATACCAGGGGTTCGCGCGAGATGCCGATTCTGCGCATTTCCGCGAGGTTGAAGAGTCGGACTTCGACAGCTCGTTGAAACTCAAGGATGCCGTCGTGGAGCCGGCAAAGCAGGGCGCAGCTGATTGACCAAGGGGGGGTGTGACATGTTCCGGTCTAGTCGAGCGGTTCTATCTTGACTGGAACGATCGAATCGGCGATTTGAAATGTCGAATGGACAAAGAGGCGCGTGAAGCCGATACGACAAAATTGGGGAACCTCCAAAGAGGAAATGCCATTGCGCCTTGAAAAGCGGAAATGCTATAATGTCTGTATGAGTGGTTTGTATGAATCAGTCAAATCGCGAATTAAAGGAGAGCGGATAATGAGAATGAATGATGCGTTGGCCGCGTTGGCCGCAGTTGCGGTTGCGGCAGCCGAGGTGTCGGCTGCTGCCGTGCCGCTTGACCCTGCTCCGATCGTATCGGTCGGGCTGTACAAGAACGGGATGGCCGTCGTGACGCGGCGCATCACGCCAGGCGAGGACGGCGTGTCGTTTGTCGACGCGAATGCGCGCCCGGCGTACGGTTCGTTCTGGCTCGTGTCCGGCGGTGGCGTGTCGGTGTCGTCCACGAAGGCCGACGTGCTCCGCGAAAACGTCGACGCCGGCTTTGCGGAAGGATGGACCGGCGCATATGACGGCCGGAAGATCGAAGTCGCGTTCCGATGCGGCGTCGGCATGGACCAGATACTCGACGCCGCCGCCAAGACCGGGTCTATGAAGGTCCTGGCCGGAACGGCGGGCGAGTCCAGCCGCATCTGCACCGTGCGCGGGACGGCCGTGAAGGACGAGTCTGAGCGCGCAGCCGAGCCGATTGGACGCCGGAACATGTACTATGGCTATGCATCGTACTACTACGAGCCGCCAAAGCCCAAGCCCGCGAAGTCGCTCAACGTCAGGCTGGAGAGCGGATCCATAGTCTCGGTGCCTGAGTCAGCCGTTGTGAGCGTCCGGTCTGACGACGGCGATTCGCGCGGCATTGCGCGCGCGATGCCCGTTTGGCGCTTCGACGGCGCGAAGGCGCCCTTCGACGTCCAGTACATCGCGACCGGCGCCTGCTGGACGCCGTCGTATCGGGTCGATCTCGCCGACGGCAAGGGCACGGTGTCGATGACGGCAGAGGTGTACAACGACATTGCTGACTGGAAGGATGCGGAGGTCTCCCTCATATCGGGATTCCCGAATCTTCTCTACGCAGACGTGCCGTCCCTCCTTGGCGGCGGCGTGGACTTCGGCGCGTACAGCTCCGCCATACGCGCGGCGGAGGACGATACGTACTGGGGGTGGTTCCGCAGGGGCGGGCGCAATCGCGGCGGGGTGATGTCGCAGAGCGTCATGCTCAACAGCTTCACGCCTTCCGGCGGGGCGGACTCCTTCTCGGCAGGCGCGGCGGAGTCTGCGGGCGCCGGCACGGACATCCACTACCGCGGCGTCGGCCGGATGACGCTGGCCAGGGGCGACCGGCGCATGCTCCAGCTGGGACGCAAGGAAGTGGCGCTCCGGCGCATCGTGGAGTGGAACCTGTCGGACGACCGCGACGAGCGCGGGAATCTGCGCGACGGCACCGACGAGGAGCGCCGGACGGCGTGGGACGCCGTCGTGTTCGCCAATCCGTTCGGATTCCCGATGACCACCGCGCCGGTCGAGATAGCCGAGGGCGGACGCGTCCTGGGCCAGTCGAAGATCGGCTGGACGAATCCCGGCGACGAGGCGTCCGTCAAGATCACCAAAGCGCTCACGGTGTCGGTCAAGTATACCGAAAGCCTGTCAGGGATGGACGGTGTGAAGCGCTGGGGCGGACGCGATTGGCGCAAGGAGGGCGTCAAGGGCTCGTTCAGCATAAGGAACCACCGCGGCGAACCGGCGACAGTGCGTGTGAAGAAGACTGTTTCCGGCGAATTGGTGGACGCGACGGACGCGAAGGTCCACGACAGGCCCGCGCAGCCAGAGAACCCAAATCTTGAGCACGATATGACATGGGAGTTTGTCCTGGCACCTGGTGAGGACAAAGTGTTCTCGATTGAATACTGGCATTGGCTTTGGCGCTGACAGAATGGTTCGCCGCCCGCATGGAGGCTACAGGGTCAGCCGAGTGGCACACCGTGCGTTTGAAGGGGGCAAGCGGCGAATCGGAAGGGTTGCGCCGCTATGACAAGGAAAACCTACTGTGGCAATCTACTGTGGCAATCAGGTCTGACCCTGTTGGTTCCCGGTAAAGTGAATGTATTAACGGGAGAAATACTGTTGCGTGTGCTTGTGTTGGTCGCTATTTGCTCTTTGCTTTTCATGCTTCCTTTCTTGCTCGTTGGGGCGGGAATAAGAAAGAAGAATCGTTGGTTCATTGTGGCGGGCGCGGCATGGCTTTTGTTGTCGTGTGGGCTTGTGAGGTTCGTTTCAGACCAGTTCAGCGCGCGGCATGAGTGCATACTCGATCATGGCAAGACGCCAGACGGACGCGAATATGTCTTGTTTCAAGTCTGCACCGGAGAGCCTTACAGTGTCGAGTTGTTCGTTCGCAACACCAAGGGCGAATGGCAGTTCTATTATGTCGATCACGAAGTATGGCCTTGGCGACGTGGTGGGCGACTGGATTTCTCCGACGGGAAAGCCCGCGTCTTCTGCGGAGACGAGCCATTTCTGGATATAGACATAGATGAGGATGGCGGCTCAGAGTCTTGCCGTTATCCCGCCGCCATGACTGCGGAAGGAGTGTTCAGTTGTTGTAGAGACAAATGAGGACAGGATGGAACGAAACAAAATGAATGCTCGATTGATCGTGTTTGCCGGAGTTGCGCTGGTGGCGGCTTGGTGCGCAGAGGGGAAATTTGCGCCGCCAAAGCTCGAGGACTATACGCATGTCTGCCAGAAGTGCGGGAAGACGACACATTACCCGACTAGCGAATGGGAACCGCGAAGTTTTATTGTGGAGTATCGCAAAGGATGCGCGACTCTTCGTGAACTCGGTCTCGACGTCGCTCTTGATGAATCCGTCCTTTGTCGGCACTGCGTCAGCGCGGAAAAGTTGAGACTGCCAAGGTTTGCAACAGTCAAATGCCGCCCAGAAAAGACTCTTTGGAGAAAAGGCGACAAGGTAGAAGTTGTTAGGACGAAAAGCCAGCCTTGCGAATGTTGGTTGTGCTATCAATGGGAAGTGGTGCCACGCGGGAACAGGTATTGGGTGAATGGTAGGTATATCGATGCAGATGGTAACATACTTGGTGATAATGTATGCATAAGGCTTCATCCCGATTTGCAGGATCCTGCCAGTGGACACGCGGACAGAAGCATGAAAATGCGGATTCTTCCAAAGGCGCTGGGCGATCCGGCGGATTGGGTGCCGGTAGAATGGCATGATCGAATGACGGACTTTTGCCCATCTGCCTATTTTGAGAATGTCGAATATGGCGAAGGCGAGGATGCTTCCCTTGAACGCATCTTCAAGCATCTGGAGTGGATGATAAAAGGTAAACGGCACAAGGCGGACTTGTTTGACCTTCGTTTGTTGCTGGCCTACCTGAGAGGCCAAAAGGAAGTCCAAGTCGGTTGCATCATGAGTCCGATAGAGAAGTACAAGTGGCGCATTGATGAGCTGATTTCCGTTCGAGTCAAAACCGATGTCGTGGCTGCGGCGCGGCGTCAGATTGGCGTCACCGTGGGATATGATCCGACTTACAGGATAATTCGCTATCCGGGCGGCGACGTGTCGAGGGAGAGCGGCGTCTGCTCGGACGTCATCATTAGGGCGTTGCGTGATGCGCGGAAAATCGACTTGCAGAAGCTTGTGCATGAAGACATGAAGACAAGTTTTTCAAAGTACCCACAAATGTGGGGACTCAAAGCGCCTGACGCGAACATCGACCACAGGCGCGTGCCGAATCTGCAATGCTATTTCAAGCGGAAAGGGTATGCGCTGCCCGTGTCCAAGAATGCGGCGGACTACAAGCCTGGCGACATCGTGACTGTCATGGTTGGCGGGAAGTTGCCGCACATAATGATCGTCAGCGACAGGAAATCGGCGGCGGGCGTTCCGCTTGCCATCCACAACATCGGCTCGGGCACGCAGGAGGAAGACGTTCTTTTTGCCTATCCCCTGACCGGTCACTACCGTATATGCTTTCCATCTCAGCAAAAGAAGGTTTGCCGATGAAGAAGCAGACTATGTTTTCATGGGGCGTTGCGGGGAGGATGAATGGGAGAAACACTATGAAGAAGTGCGTTTTCTATTTCATTGCCTACTTTGTAGTGTGCTTTGGCGGATTGGGGAGCCTGTATAGGCTGGTATCGCTGTTGATGGGCGAATCGGCTTTTGCATGGATGCCTCATATGTTCGACTATCATGAGCAACATCCGATGCAGTACATTGGTGTTGTGGCAGTCTGCTATGCTTTAGTCGCGGCGCTTTGGACGATGTGCATGAAACGGCAGCGTAGGGGAGTGTTAAGGATTCTTGAGGTCGTGGCTGTCATCCTTGTTGCGCTTGTTATTGCGTGTCCGTTGGGCGGGATGCTGTGGCATTTCCACGATATGCTGGCCGGGTTCTTCCCGAATTTCTGGCTACGGAAGCTCTTAGGCGGCATTGTGGACGGCCTAATGGTGGGACCGCTCCTTGTATTCTACTCTTTCCCGTATAATCTCGTAGGATTGATTGTTGGCTACTTTGCCACAACCTGCCTTAATTCGTTCTTCTGCCGTCTTGAAGACAAAGGTAAATGAAATGAGAGAACATGTAGCAAAGATGTTGGGCGGTTGCTCTCCCATCGGGAATGCGCAGAGCTCGGTACTTGTTTTCCCGCTCTTGTCGATTCGCTGTAACGGTCATGGGAGCTTTAGACAGGATTAACATGATTTACAGGATTAAGAGCGGAGCTGAAAGATGAAGTTGACAGGCAAAGACAGGATTTTCAAGGACGCCCTGCTTCGCGGCACGGGCAGGTGCTTTGCGATGCTTGCGACGGAATCCGCGCGGCGGAAATTCCGCCCGCTCGTCATGTGGAGGCTACAGGGTCAGACATGGTTACCACAGTAAATTACCACAGTAGCGGGAGTTTGTGATATACTGTTTGGCATGAGACGGTGCATGATAAATCTTCCAAATCGGTGCCAGCGCCTGATCAGCCGAGCCGAGTGGCACACCGTGCGTTTGAAGGTGGCAAGCGGCGAATCGGAAGGGTTGCGCCGCTATGACAAGGAAAACCTACTGTGGCAATCTACTGTGGCAATCAGGTCTGACCCTGTTGGTTCTCATATGTTTCCATCTTTGTTATTACCTCCTTCGCAAAATCGTCCATGTTGACTCCAAAAAGAAAGCAAATTTTTTTCAACATATTTAAATCGGGTTCA
>CADCGZ010000109.1 GCA_902801025.1 uncultured bacterium
TCGACCCCGAAGCCGTATATGTATACGGCGAGCGGGTCGAAGGACGGGCAAGGCGCCCGCCTCAAAGGGCGAGCACGGTTGCCCGAAACAAAGCCGCACGTTGGAAGGTAAACCAGGGCTGAATCGCGCCCGCGCGGAACCAGCGGACGCTGCCTCGCTTAGCCCTTTGGCCAGTACTTGTCGGACATCTTCGACGGGATGCCGACTTCGCCCTTGTTGAAGCAGTCGGCGAGAATCTTCCAGCCGAGGTCGAGGGCGTCGATGAGATCGATGTTGACCGAAAGGTCCATCATCTTCTCCTCGAACATCGCGCCGTACTTGAGGAGCTTGTGGTCCCAGTCGGACATCTTGAAGCCCATCGACTGCTTCTCGAGCGTCTCCTTGTACTGCGCGTAGAGCTTGATCATCGCGTCCATGATCGTGCGGTGGTCTTCGCGCGTCTTGTTGATGTTGACCTTCTTGCCGTCGACGTCGACGAACTTGTCCACGCCCTTGTTCACCTGCTGCTTGAGTCGCGAGAGCGAGCCGAACGGCTCGATGCGCCCGTTGCGAAGGTAGAACTGGCCCTCGGTGATGTAGCCGGTGTTGTCGGGGACGGGATGCGTCACGTCGTCGCCAGGCATCGTCGTAACCGCGAGAATCGTGATGGAGCCCGCGCCGTCGAAGTCGACCGCCTTCTCGTAGCGCGCGGCGAGCTGTGAGTAGAGGTCGCCCGGATAGCCACGGTTCGAGGGGATCTGCTCCATCGTGATCGCGATTTCCTTCATTGCGTCGGCGAACGACGTCATGTCGGTGAGAAGGACGAGAACGTCCTTGCCCTGAAGCGCGAACTTCTCGGCGACAGCGAGCGAGACGTCGGGAACGAGAACGCACTCGACCGTCGGGTCCGCCGCCGTGTGGACGAACATCACTGTCTTCGCAAGCGCGCCGGATTCGTCGAGCGTCGTGCGGAACTTGAGATATTCGTCGTACTTGAGCCCCATTCCGCCGATGACGATGACGTCGGAGTCTGCCTGCAGCGCGATGCGGGCAAGAAGCTCGTTGTACGGTTCGCCGGCCTTCGCGAAGATAGGGAGCTTCTGCGAGATGACTAGCGAGTTGAAAAGGTCGATCATCGGGATGTTCGTCTTCACCATGCGGTTCGGCATGATGCGCTTCGCCGGGTTGACCGACGGCTGCCCGATCGGAGAGGGGTTCTCGTTGATCGCAGGGCCGCCGTCGCGCGGAATGGCGGCGCCCGTGAACGCGCGCCCGAGAAGCGACTCGGAGAAGGGCACCTTCATCGTCTCGCCGAGAAAGCGGACTCGTGCGGCGGTATCGACGCCTCTCGCGCCAGCGAAGATCTGCAGCGTCACGTTCGGGCCGTCGAGCTTGATGACCTGCGCGAGCGAAGTTCCCGCGCGCGACTCGATTTCGGCAATCTCGTTGTACTTCACGCCCTCCGCGCGGAGCGTCGCGACGGAGCCCGACAGTGCGTCGATCTTATGGTAGACTTTGTTGTTGAACATTGGAACTCCCTAAGTTGTCCGCCTATTATACCATAATTCCCCTGCAATGCGGAGCGCGGCGGTTAACCCGGAAATTCCTCGGCTAAGCCACTTGCGGAGTGGTTTACAAATCGGCGCCACTTTGGTAGGATATCGGCGGAGGTGGATATGAGACCAATCGCGTCGGCTATTTTTCTGTCGTTTTTTGCCGCTTTTTGCGCGGACGCCGCTATGTACGCTGTCGATTTACGTGCTGCCGCGACGCCGCCGCAGGCGCTTGCCTCGCCAGATCCGCAGACGGCGTTCGAGAACCCGCCCCAGAGCGCCAAGACCGGCGTGTGGTGGCATTGGATGGGGTCGAACGTGTCGCGGGAGGGAATCGTCAGGGACCTCGACTGGTTCAAGGACATGGGCATCGGCGCGGCGACAATTTTCGGCATGGCCGACGTCTGCTCTCCGTGGGCGACGAAGATCGAGAACCCGCCGACGGGAAAGCTCGTTGCCTTTACGCCGGAGTGGTGGACGCTCGTCAAGTTCGCCTGCGAAGAGGCCGAGAAGCGCGGAATCGAAATCGGAATCCACAACTGCCCGGGCTACACTTCGACCGGCGGGCCGTGGATCCCGCCGCGTCTCGCGATGCGGGAGCTCGTCTTCAACGTCACGAACGCAGAGACGCAGATTTCGCTAAAGGCGCATGCGGCGTTCCCTGTGCAGAATGGCGAGACGGGGGCATTCGAGATTCCCGATGTTCCAAGCCGCAGAACCGATCTTCAGAAGATAGCGGTTGTCGACGGCGTGAGAGTCCAGCATATTCCGATGGGCTCATTCACCCAGCCGAACCAGTGGGAGATGTTCGGGCTCGAGTGCGACAAGATGAATCCAGAGGCGGTGGCTTTCCATCTTGACAAGGTGCTGGGCGACATGAAGAAGTATGTCGGCGAGCAGGTGGGGCGAGGGCTTAAGTTCGTGCTCTTGGACAGCTACGAGGCGGGCAATCCCACATGGACGCCAAGGATGCGCGAGGAGTTCAAGGCGCGGCGTGGCTACGACCCCCTGCCGTTCCTTCCTATCCTCGGCGGATTCAAAGTCGCCGCCGCGCCCGACAAGGAAGCGGAGAAGAAGTTCAAGGCGGACTACGACCGCACGATAAAAGACCTCTACCGAGACGTCCTTTTCAAGATGATGCGCGAAAAGCTGGCCGCCGCAGGGCTCGAGTTTGCCTGTGAGCCGTATACGGGGCCGTTCGATTCGCGTGAGTGCGCGGCGCACGTCGACCGACTCATGACCGAATTCTGGTTCAAGCCCCAGCGCGACCGCAACGTTCCGAAGCCGCTTGGGTGGAATCACTGGACGGGGCCTGGCGGTAGGCGGCACAATGTCATCGAGGCAGAGGCGTTCACGTCCGGTCCGCCGTCCTGCGACTGGACGGAAACGCCTGCGCTTCTCAAGGCGGCGGCCGACGAGCAGTTTGCACGTGGCGTCAACCGAATGGTCCTCCACTCGTGCCCGCTCCAGCCGTGGGGCGACGACGTAAAGCCGGGGAAGGCGATGGGCCGATGGGGAACGCACTTTGGACGCAACCAGACGTGGGCGAAGAGCGGTAAGGGGTTCTTCGACTACCTCAACCGATGCCAGGCGCTTCTCCAGTGGGGCGAACCAGGCAGGGACACAGTGCGCGGCTTGAACATCATGCCGAAGGGAACGCCCGTTTCGTCGCTTTGCCGCGAAGCGGACGGACGCTCGCTCTTTTTCGTCGCCAACCATTCTGGACACGCCGTCTCGCTTGATCTCGGCTTGAGTGCGAAAGACTTGTCGGCCAGATGGTTCGATCCCGTGACGGGGAAGGTCGCGCCAGTTGAGGTGAAGGACGGCAAGGTGTCCGTCTCGTTTCCCCCGCATGGCAGCGGCTTTCTCGAGACTTCGCGCGAAAAGCCCGCAACTGGTGTTGCGGGGAGTCCTGGGACTTTGCGGTCTTTGTGTCCTTTGCGGTCGGACGCATGGCACGTGAAGTTTGGGGATGTCGAGGTCGAGATGCCTGAGCTGAAGGACTGGACTGCCTTTGACGATTCGCGCATAAAATACTTCAGCGGTATGGCCGTCTACAGGGCGACGTTCGAGGGGAATCTGTATTGCGATTCGGCTGTCGCGCTTTCCCTTGGCGACTGCAACGGGCAGATTGCGAAGGTCGTCCTGAACGGGCGCGACCTTGGCACGACGTGGTGCGAACCCTACGAGGTAGAAATTTCCCCTGACGTTCTAAAGGAGGGTGCAAACATCCTTGAAATAGAGTTCACGAATGTGTGGGCGAATCGGCTCATAGGCGACGAGCAGGAGCCACCAGACTGCGACTTTGCCAAGGCGCCGTATCCCGGAGGCTGGTATTTGACGCGATTCCCCGACTGGTTCAAGGACGGGCTCGCGGCACGTCCGTCGAAGGGCCGCAAATGCTTCACCGACTGGAACTATTTTGACAAGGATTCCAGACTCGTCCCTTCGGGACTTCTCGGTCCGGTCAGGATCGTCACAAGAAAGGCGGCCGAATGAAAAACGCCCTGTGCCTCGCCTTGGCCGCGCCGAGCGCGGCGATTTTTGGTATAATTTCCAAATCATGGCGGAAGAAGAGAAAGTAAAGCTGCTGGAAGTCGAAGAAGTCCGGCAGAAGATTGAAGACCTCAAGAAAAAAGTCGGCGAAATGGCCGACTACATCCATATTGACGACAGGCGTGCAAAGCTCGCCGATCTTGAGGCACAGCAGGCGTCGGGGGATTTCTGGAACAACCAGACGAAGGCAAAGGAAGTCATCGCCGCGACGAATGCGGAACGCGCGTATGTCGTGCCTTTTACGGCGCTTACGAAGACGGTCGAGGATGCGGGCGTGATGCTCGAGCTCGCCGAGATGGAAGAGGGCCCCGCACAGCAGAACGCGCTAAAGGACACTCTCGCGGAATGCGCCAAGGCCGACGAATACTTCGGGAAGCTCCGCCTCCAGTCGCTTCTCGGCGGCAAGTTCGACCAGTGCAACGTGTTCGTCAAGCTCCACGCCGGACAGGGCGGAACCGAGGCGTGCGACTGGGTCGCGATGCTCTACCGCATGTACCAGCGCTACGCCGAGTCGCAGGGCTGGAAGGTCGAGGAATACGATGTGCAGCCGGGTGAAGAAGCTGGCTACAAGGATGTCTACTTCCGTGTCGAGGGTCCGTACGCCTTCGGAATGCTCAAGGCCGAGCGCGGCATCCACCGCCTCGTGAGAATCTCGCCGTTCGACGCGAACAAGCGCCGCCAGACGTCGTTCGCGTCGATGGAGACTGTCGCGGAGATCAACGACGACATCGAGATCGAAATCAAGGACGAGGATCTCAGGATCGACACCTATCGCTCCGGCGGTGCTGGCGGACAGCACGTCAACAAGACCGACTCCGCAGTGCGCTTGACGCACCTTCCGACGGGCATCGTAGTCGCCTGCCAGAAGGAACGCTCGCAGCACATGAACAAGGAGAAGGCCATGGCGATGCTCAAGGCCCAGCTCTACGAATACTACGAAGACCAGAAGAAGGCCGAGATGGACCGCTTCTACGGCGCGAAGTCCGAGAACGGCTGGGGCTCGCAGATTCGCTCCTACGTCTTCTGCCCCTACACAATGGTCAAGGATCTTCGCACGGAATACGAGACGAGCGACGTTGATGGAGTTATGGATGGCCATCTTCAGCCGTTCGTCGAGGCGTGGCTGCAGATGAAGGCGGCGAAGTAGAGGTCAGGGGTCAGGAGTCAGGGGTCAGGAGTCAGGGGTCAGTAGTTAGGGGTCAGGAGTCAGGGGTCAGGAGTCAGG
>CADCGZ010000110.1 GCA_902801025.1 uncultured bacterium
GTTTTTTTGAAAATATTCTCGGTTCTGCTGTTGACGGGTGCGGCGGCCTATGCTATTATATGCGGCGTTTTCGGGGCATGGTGTCCTGAAACTCTATGGGATAGTAGTGGAAAGGAAAAGACGATGAAAATGATGATATCGGTGATGGCAAGTGTGGCATTGGCCGTACCGGTATTAGCGGTGGCGGAATTCGTGCCTTCGGGACACGATTCGCATACGATCCTGTTCTATCCCCTGACGGGATACGAGAATGGCACGCGCTGGACCGTTCCGGCGGGGCAGGAGCTCACGTACACGAACACGACGTATGGGGCGAGCGCGCCGCTTCTGAAGAGCGCGATCAATAACGATTATGCGATTACGCCCAGACTGGCCCAGAAGGGCTACGTGACCGTCACGAACGAAACGCCGGGGCGCTACCTGTTCGCGAACAAGAACGCGAAGGTGCCGTTGGTTTCGGACTACATGAGCATTCGTGCCGTCACCTCCCCGGAGGTGTGGGGCAAGTACGGGTCCTGGTTTGAGATTTCAGGTTTCGGCAAGAAAATGTCGCAGGCTGCAGAGGCGACGGGCGCCTTCACGTTCGAGTTCTTCGTCAAGCCGAACGATCCCAAGTGCTGTGGCAACGCAACTTGGTTTGACATCGGCGACGGCGACGGGTATCATCGTGTCCAAGTTCAGATACCGGCATCTGAAAGCGATCCGAGCCTGATTCGTGCGTACTCTTCTGCGACGGTCAGTTCGTCGTCGTATCGTTCCGACATCCGGTTCCCGCGCGACGCGCGGGATTCCCAGTGGCATCACGTCGCGATCGTCTACGAACAACCGGACAGTACAGCCGACGGCTATGTGCGCATCTACTTCGATTATCAGGCCGCCGCTCAGGTCGCATACGTGCGGCGTGACACGACGAAGGGCGACGTCCGCTTTGGCGAGCGCGGGTACGACAAAGGCTGGCCGGGACTTTTTTCGGCGATACGCGTCTCGGACAAGGCGCTGACGCCGGACGAGATGCTTCGGGCCTCGGACGACATCGGCGGCGTGCGGGATGCGGAGACGATGTGTTTCTATCCGTTGACCGAGATGCCGAACGGCCACTGGTTCGACATCTCCAATTGTGACACGCGCACCGACGCCGAACGCACCTACTGGACGGGCGTGTACACGAACCGGGCGAAAGTCGCAGGGTACGCCTGTTCCGGCAAGACTGTCACGTTGGGCGTGAAACAGACAAAGAACACCGATCCCAATCCGAGCTTCTACTCGACGAACGACGTTCCTGCCCGATACGTCTACGCCGGCGTCGATGCCACGGCACCCCTGTGCGAATTGCAGACCTCGCTCTGCGAGCTTGGCAAAAACAAGGCGGGCGGCACGACCCTCGCCGACTGGATGTCCATCGCGGGGCTTGCAGCGGATTTCTACAATCAGGACGAGTATACGCTGGAGTTCTTCGTGAGGTTCCTTTCAACACCGGGCACATTTGGATTCTTCGACCAGGGACCGGTGGAGGAAAACCGCGTGATTTTTCAAAGAAACGCTGCCAACCTGAGAGCCGCGTTCGGCGAGAAAACCAACGGGAGCACCGTGTACAGTTACAGCACCGTCTCCTACCCTGATGTGAACTGGTCGACCGGAACAGACGGGAAGTGGCATCATGTGGCGCTCGTCTACAACGGGAACGACATTCGGCTCTTCTGCGACTACACGCTTGCGGGCGATGCGGTTGCGCTCGTGAAGGGAGCGACAATCGCCTCCGGGCAGCTCGCCCGTTTGGGTGAAGGAAACCAGTGGGCGCACTATTCGTGCATTCGTGCCACGGCAAGGGCGCTTGATCCCACGGAGTTTCTGTACGCCAGCAACGAGGCGAACGGCGTTCTGCCGTCCGCTGACTGGAGCTGGCGTCTCGACGGCACTGTCGGCACAGCCGTTTCAAGCGCCGTCGGCACGGCGTCTCTGTTGGATGTCGCCCAGTATCTCTTCAAGGACACGCACGGCTTTACCGGCATGCCGGTCGGCAGCGGCTCGCTGACATACGTCGATCCGGCATTTTTCGGCGGGCGCACCGTCGACGGCGTCGACGCGGGAAAGAACCTCTCGGCCGCCCGAGTGGACGGGACGTGCCTTTCCGCCGTTCCGAAGGGGCCGTTGTGCGCGCCGGGCCTGATCTTTACGGCAGAGGCCCTGGTGGACGCCGCTGCTCCGGCAAGCGGTTCGGCGACGGTGTTCGGCGCTGAAAACGTTGCAGGCGGCTCGGCTTGGAACCTGTCCGTCGATTCTGCGGGCGCGCTCTACCTCAACTACACGCTTCAGGATGGCACGGCGGTATCCTCGAAGGTTGGGGACGGCTTTGCGGGCTCGGCGCATCATGTCGCTCTCGTGGCCGACATGCCCAACCGCGCGCTCGCGGTTTATGTTGACTATGCCGAGTCGCTGTCTTTGACTTCGGCGAATATCGCGCAACCGCTGTCGTCCGACGGGTTGCACTTCGTGGCCGGCGGCGGGTGCGGCAACGCGGTTCTGTCCGGGACGGTTGACGAGATTTGCCTGACGCACGACATGTTGACGAGCGCGCAGTTCCTTCGTGTGATGCCAAGAGGGTTGAAGATCATTTTCAGGTAGTTTGAGGGTTCCGGGAGATTCGCGAACGATGATTGCCAATCTGATGCTGGCTGCGGCCTTGACGGGCGTCCACACGCCTGAGACCTCGAAGCTCTTCGAGCGCCGGACCGACCCCGAATCGGGAGTCGTCTCCTATTCGCTCGTCTACGGCGCGCCGGACGACAACCGGCAGTCGCTCTACTTCGTCACGAAGTCGATGACGGAGGACGGGCGGTTCCTCGTGTTCAACTACACGAAAGGCAACGAACGCAAGGGGCGCGGCCCGCGCAAGCTGATGGTGGCCGACCTCCTGAAGGACGAGGTGCACGAGCTCGGCGATCCGGGCATGATTCCCTTCGTGGACTGCAAGAAGGACTACATCGTCTACGGCAGGCTCAAGCAGAATCCCGGCTTCTATCGCCAGAATCTCGACGACCCCGGCCGCGAGATCAAGCTCTGCGACATCCCCGGCGCGCTGACGGAGATGGGGCGCGTCAGGTATCTGGCCACCCACCTCACGCTCACGCGCGACCGGAGCAAGGCGTTCCTGGACGCGAGCGTCATCGCGCCAAACGGCGCGACGAACTACGTGCAGGGACTCCTGACGCTGGCGAACGGGGTGTTCGAGAGCTGGGGCACGACCGACTTCTTCTGCAACCACGGCCAGCTCAATCCCGTGCGCGACGACCTGGCGCTCTGCGCGTGGGAGGAGGCGTGGCTGAAGCCCGGGCAGGCGTACAGGAAGAAGACGGGATGGTATCCGCGCATGTGGCTCGTCGAGCCGGGCGGCAAGCGCACACTCGTGCCTGCGCGCGACCGGAACTGCGCGTCGCACGAGGTGTGGGACGACGACGGCAAGGGTTTCAGCTGGTGCGGACGCCCCGGCGACTACGTCTACCACCACGACCTCGCGACCGGTCGCCAGGAACGGTGGTGCGGCATCGCGGGCGCGCGCCACAACAACGTTTCTCCGGACAACCGCTATGTCGTGTGCGACGAGGCGCCCGAGAGATGGTGGCGCGGCTGCAAGTGGCGCGTGGCGTTCTGGAACCGCGAGACGGAAAGGGGCGTCTGGATCTACTCCACGCGTCCGGCGCTCATGCCGCGCGAGAAGCAGAGCCGCCTCCATCCCGACCCGCATCCGCACTTCGTCATGAACGGACGATACGTGGTCTGCACGGCGAACAATGCCGACGGGCACATGGACCTCTACGTCACCCCCGTCGACCAGCTGGTGAAGATGACAACTCCCTAATGGCCAGCAACCGGATGAGGGCTTGCGTGCCTGCGGGGAGATTTGGTAAAATGCCACTGTCTTTGCTGATGGCATCGGGCAGGTATTTGGAACGAAGAAGGAGAAATATCCATGCGAAAGATTGTCTTTGGTTTTGCCGTCGTGGCGGCCGTCGCGTCGGCGCTGGCGCAGGCTGTTGCGCCCGCGATCGAGAACGAGGAGCAGGCGTACGGCGCGGTTTACGGCCGGATCGTCGAGTGTCGGGAGGGTCTGACCCCATTGGTGGAGTAGAAGTGGTGGAGTAGGTGAGTTTGTGGTATACTGTTCGGCATGAGGCAGCCTAGAAACTTCGTACCCGACAGGTGCTATCACCTGATCAGCCGGATCGCGAACCGCGCATTCTACTTCGGCGAGGAGGAACGTACCGGTTTTGTCGCACGGATGTGGCGCGTTGCGTATTTCTCGTGCGTCGAGGTGCTGGCGTACTGCGTCATGTGCAACCACTTCCACATCCTCGCATATGTCCCGCCGCCGCGGGAGCTGGCCGAGGAAGAGGTGCTGGCGAGGGTGAGGACGCTCTACTTCGGGGAGAGGCTTGCGGATTTCGAAAGGACGTGGGCGGCACTTGCCCGCAGTGGCGACACCGAACGGCGCAGGGCCTTTCTGGCGCGGTTCACGAGGCGGATGTGGAACGCGAGCGAGTTCATGAAGACGCTCAAGCAGTCGAGCAGCCAGTCGTTCAACGCCCGACGTCGGCACGCAGGCACCATGTGGGAATCACGATTCCGCGCCCGGATGGTGATGCCCGACGAGAAAGCGGAGCTGATGAAGGTGGCGGGGTACATTGACAGGAACCCCGTCAAGGCGGGACTGGCAAAGTGGCCGGACCAGTACAGGTGGTGCGGTTTTGCCGCGGCCTGTGCCGGAGACGTGCGGTGCCAGGAGGGCTACAGGTTCATCTACACCTTTGCGCCCGTCGACTGGCATCGCGCGAAGGAACTTCATGTGATTTCTATCGGCTTGGCGCTCAAGGAACTGGAGGACGATCCGGAGGCAATGGCGGCTTCTGGCAGCCACGGCGGAAACAGGCTGTCTGTCTCTGCCGATCGGCTTGAGTCCATCAGGATGCGGCGTTGGGAGGCGGCGGACGACGCCTTGCCCAATAGGGTGCCACGACTCCTGGATCGTGGCAGTCGCAGGGTTGCACATGACATACTCGTGATTCTTTCCGATGGCCCCAAGCGCCCGGCAGAGGTCAGGGAGACGCTTGGGATCGCCAGCTCTAACTATTTTACGGCTCGGTACATCACGCCGCTGAAGGATGTCGGCCTCATAGAACCGGTGGATGTGGCGAGTCTCCACTCCCCGCGTCAGGCCTACAAACTCACGCCGAAGGGCAGAAAGGCACTTGCATGACACTACTCCACCACTCTTACTCCACCAATGGGGTCAGACCCTCTCTACCCC
>CADCGZ010000111.1 GCA_902801025.1 uncultured bacterium
ACCCTCCGCGAAAAAGTCAGAGGGCCAAAAAATCTGTAACCTTCTTCCCTCTCGCGTGTAAACAGCACAGAAAACCACCTAAAAAGGAGAAAGACAATGCCACAGCTCATGCCTGTACAAACAGCGGCTAACCAGTTCGCGATTTTTAGAGAGTTTGCAGAAGAGAAGCTGGCCGAAGGGAAGGAGAAGGCCATTGCCCGCCTGGATAATCCAGCGCAAATCGACGGGCATCTCTCGTCGTGCATCAAGGCCGCGACTGACGACAGAGTCTATGCCATCCGGCGGTCAGCAGACAACAAGAAAGCAAACAACGACGTTCGTGCGCTTTTCATGGATTCCGTGAAAGGCATGTTTCAAGGCAACATCCCCCCATCCGTCCAAAAGGCGATGATGATGAATGACTACAACAAGGGGAGGCCTCTTACCGCGCGGCGCATTTTGGCTGTCAATGAAGCAATTAAACGAGTTGTCGACGAGGCAGAGCAGCAGGCGCTGCAAAAACAGCAGGCGCCGCAACAGGTGGAAACGAAGAAAGCCGATCGCCCTTTTCATGTGGCGACCCTTTATCAGCTGCAGATAATCTCGCACGAGGTGCCCGTCTCCTGGCCCCGAGCCACCTTGGAGCGTGGAGCGAGTATTGTCGACAATCTCGCGAATCCTAATTTCGTGCCAAAGGGTTCGCCCAGGGTGGACGAAGACGGATTCGAACTTCTTGCCAAAAGCGTCCTTGCAATTCTTGCCAATCCCAAAACCGAACCCCAGGCCGAGACCCACTCCAAGCGAATCGCCCAGGAGATTCTTTCGTTCCGCAAATTCGCTCCCGGCGATTCGCGCGCGGAGGAATTGGACAGCGCTGTCGCGGAATATGTGAAAAGCTTGATCAAAGAGCGAGTCCGGCCTGTCAACAACCCACATCTCGAAGGCTCCGAAGACATTTTCTCTGAAACCGAGCGCGCCGTGACGACGCTCTTGCACCGGAAATTTCTCGCGGACATCCTTCTCAAGATCCCCAGCGCTGTCTCCCTCGCTCTCGTGCATCAGGGGACGGGGGCGGACGAGGGGCTCAGCCTGCAGGGCGTGGAAGGTGCCAACATGGTTGTTGGTGGCAGCTTCACGCACACGATCGATCACATGGACCACAAGCTGGACATCTCTCCGGACGGTAAGAAGGCAACACTCACAACCACCCACGATGGTACGCTCGGTCTTCCTTATCAAGAAACCGAAATGGGCCAAAGGGATTTGACAGTGGGCAAATTCACCATGACGCAGGTGTTTTCGTTCGATTTGAGCCACGACGAGCCCGTGCTTACGGGCTATCACCTCGGCCAGACATTCAGCTAAGGCAGGGCCTTCGGGGCGGCGGGGTTGCCAAACACCGTCGTCCCGGGCCTGACGTTGAGCAGCACCACGCTGCTCGGCATCGTCCTCGTCCCAGGGCTCTGCGTCC
Source organism: uncultured bacterium (assembly GCA_902801025.1). GTDB lineage: Bacteria > Verrucomicrobiota > Kiritimatiellia > RFP12 > UBA1067 > UBA1067. Next base: position 1,451 of record CADCGZ010000111.1, read on the forward strand.
TCTTCCAGACCCTCTATACCAGACAGAAAACCTCAACGAAAAAGGAGAACAGCCATGCCTTCACAGCTCAGCCTCGCGGACTTCAACCGCATCGCGACCGGCACGTATAACGCCGGGCAGATCGACATCGCAACGGCCAAGGACGGCTCCCAGTCGCTCGTCAAGGTCAACAACCACGTCTGGTTCACCTCGCGGAACAAGGTGCAGCTCGCGCCCGAGCGCGTGCTGGAGGTCAAGGAGGCGTTCATCGCGGCGCTGAAGGCCGCCGGCATGGAGGAGGGCTCCGGGGCACTCGCCGAGATCCGCAAAGAGCTGGGCATACCTGTCGGTCTGGACGCGGCGGCCGCCGCCCCCAACGTATCCGTGGACGCGCTCGTCAAGAAACGCTTCACGCCCCTTTCGCGCGAGCAGGTGCGCACGCTCCTCGACACGTATGCCAATGGCGGGAGCGGCTTTACCAAGCAGTCCCGCGGGGCGGTTACCGACGAGGAGCGCGAGGCCTCCCGGCGTACGGCGCTTGCCGGGCTGGCGGACGCCAAGACGATTGCCAGGCGCGACGCCGCAAACGCCAAGGCTCCGAACTGCAGCGACTCGCCTGCGGCTCATGACCTTGAGGATGCTTTCTCGCTCGTCTTAGGCTCGAAGTCCCTTAAAGACATCGACGCCGCTCGCCGCTCGCGCATCGTGGGCACCCTCGCCGATACGGGCCGAGATGAGGCGACAGCCAAGTTGCGGAACGGTTTCGGGAAGCTCTTCGCGGAGGCCTTCAAGCTCCTTTCGGCAAATGTGCGGGAGTCGGGCGGATTTACTTTCTGCGGCGTCCCTGCGAAGATCGTCAAGGACGACGGGAGCGGCGACATTTCCGTCGTTCTTGGAACGGAGGGGACGGCGATGAAAGCGAAGCTGGGCGTCTCCGCGCCAGAGTTCGTGAACAGACTGATCGACCGAGCGCTGGGCGGTACCGAGACGCTTGGCGGCAGCGTGATGAAAGATCTGCTGACTACGGTGTTTAACAGAGACGTCGCAAACAGCCTTCCTTACAACGATCGCGGCAGCCTGACGCGCCAGTTCGCGTCGAAGATCCTTGCGGGCTACGCGAAACGCGATGCGGCGGGAATTCCGGCGTTCACGGCAGACGCGCTCGTTTCAGGGGACTACCAGACGATGGTTCTCGCTCACATTGCCCAGAAGGCGCTTGAAGGCGAGGATGCGGAAAAGTTCAACACCCGCGAATCTCTCAACCGTTTCCATGAGGGCCTCAAGCAGGACAGCGCCGGACTCTCCCAGGAGATGAAGGACCTGATCGCCCCGGTGAAGGACATCCCGATCAGGATGCTGGCCGACGGAAGCGGCGAGTTCGTTGTCGCGGAGGGCGACCAAACTCTTAGAACCGCCCCCAAGAGCCAGGCGGAGAAGAGTGCGTTGATTGCGAGGGTGGCACAGGAGGCAAGCAGGCTGAGCGACGTCGGCCTAAGCGCCATCGGCGGTGCAAAGGGGATCAAGGACTTCATTGCGGATTTAATCTTCTCGGACGAAACGATGGTTGCCGACGTCACCGCGAGGCTTCCGGGTGAGACGATGCGCGAAATCCTCTCAGACGCGAAGAGGCTCTTCGCGCTCGCCGAGATTATCAGGAATCCTGGCGTCATCGACACGGCCGTCTCGCCGAAGATCTCGAACGTCGTGAAAGAGGGGTTCAACGCGCTGACGACCGTTCTCGATGCGAAGTTCGAGGCAGCGACTCATGGAGAGTCCCTCGCCGATGCCGCGAAGAAGGATGGTTTCGTCAGGCGCTTCGCCGAATTCTTCATGGATCCAGCCGCGCTTCCGGGCGAGGAGCTCGCGAAGTTCGATGCCCACATTCTGGCGATGTCCACCAAGGGGTGCGAGAAACTGCAGGGGGTCGTCAACGAGGTGTTCAATGTCGCCGACGCCAACGAGGCCGGCGCGGTCACGACCGATCCCTACAAGGGGATGAGCGACGGGGAGATCGTGCAGCAGCTTGCGGGCAAGACGCTCAACGAGATTCTCGACGAGGCCGCCACGGCGGACGCTCCTGGACAGGTCGGCTTCTTCAAGCAGGTCGTCTCGAACTATTTCATGCAGCTCCGCCCGGCCGATCGGCGCTCCGCATTCGCCGCATCGCTGCGCTATGCGAAGACCTTCGAAACCGGCGAGAACATGGAGGCGCAGAACGCGTTCGCCGGCGCCGTTCTCAAGGGCGCTGGTCCGCTTCTGCAGAAAATGATGCAGGGTCTCCCAAAGGCGATGACAGGCAGGTTCTCCGACGCGCTTGAGGACATGAAGGCCAATCTTGCGCCTCTTCCGCGCAAGGTCGTCCAGGCCTATCTGGCGCAGATGATCAGGGATTCGCATGACCGCTATGCGGGCCTCGACGAGCGCGGGAAATACAGGTCCGACACGGAGATCACGGCGATCAAGGTCCAGCAGTCGCTCGGCGCGGCGTCAGTCGGCGAGGCTTTTCTCTGCAAGTTCACCTACAAGGAGAGGCAGACGAGGCAGGTGGGGACGGACGCTCAAGGTCGGCCGAGGTTTGAGACGCGGGAAGTTACCCAGGAGAGGTCATGCGTTGTCAAGATCATGCGCCACGATGCCGAGAAGCGCATGGAAGAGGAGTCGAAGATATTCACTGCCGCCGCCGCGAAGATACCCGGCATGTCAAAGACATGGGAAGGTCAGCTCCAGCAGTACAAGACGGAGTTCGACTTCCAGAACGAGGCCAGGAACGTCGAAGAGGGCGAGCGACTTTACGGAATCTACGGTGTTCCTGGGCACGAACTCAGCAAGGTGACGCCGCACGTCTCGTCCATGAAGATGTCTCCTCTCGTGCCGCCGAAGAAGAACGTCATGGTGGCCGATCTCGTCATCGGGCAGACAGTCGATAAGTTTTTCAAGACGGTGATCTCTCGCATGAGGGATGCCGCGTCTGCCGTCTTCGAACGGGACCAGGCCACGGGACGCGTTCTTTGGCAGGACAGTCCGACCGATTCCGTGGCGGGCGTGCCCGTTAAGGTGCCGGTTCTTCTGCAGAACGCCTCGGCTACGTCCGTTGCCAACTTCAACAAGAGGATTGTGGGCACGTACGACACGCTCCGGCATGCATCCGCTACGCTGCAGGAGGCCACGAAAGCGTGGTTCTACCAAGCGCTTCTCGGAGACGGCCAGTTCCATGGCGACGCGCATGCCGGCAATCTCATGATGATGGAAAACGGGCGAAACATCACGTTCATCGATTTCGGCAACCTCTACAAACTTGATGCTGCGCGTGCGGACGGCGTGAACGAGAAGTCCGAATTGCTCCGCGTCATCCTTGGCGCAGCGTTCCGCAATGGGGAATTCGTTCTCAAGGGGGTCAAGAATCTGATGTCCCCCGAAGGCCGGGCCGCGCTCAACACGGCAACCGAGGAAAAGGCCCGCGCCATCCTCGAAGCAGTCCTTGGAAAGGGGAGCTTCTCCTTCAACATCGTCTACCGCCTGCAGGCGGCCGTCGTCGAGTTGCAGAAACTCGGCCTCGAGCTGCCGCCGCAGATCAACTGCTTTATCCAGTCTTTTTTTTTTAATGATACGGCGACCACCGAGATCTACACGATCATGAACCAGTGCAAGGCCATGATGGATGCCGTAGACGTCATTCGCCCGGCAACGGAAGATCGCGACGAACTGGACCTGGTCGGCCGCGCGTTCGACATGTACGCCTCGGCGGCGAGCAGTTCGGCAGACGGACGAAAAGACGCAAGGATCACCAACGCCGTCATGGCGCTCATGGAGGGCGGTTATGGTGCCGGGGGAACCGTAGTTTCGCCGAAGATGTTCCAGCCAGGCGG
>CADCGZ010000112.1 GCA_902801025.1 uncultured bacterium
CCTCAACGTTAATGCGTTAATTGAAATCTTGCTCTCGACACGAATGGTCTCTGCGCCGCGAGAGACAACGCGGGCAAGATTCCAGTCGGGGTTAAAGCACGTTGGCGACACGACTGGCGGAAACACAGAGGATGCCAGCGACCTCGCCGCGCGGTCTCGGTTGAGGTAAAGCGTCATCTCAAGACACTGAGCTACTCCTTCGACGTGGCATGCCGCGTTTGAGCGCCTGTCGCGCCAGAACCACTCGCCGCAATCCCAGCCAACGCAAAACTCCCCTTCTTCGATTCCAAGCACACCGTCCTCGTTCGTGTCATATCCAAACACAACCTCGACGCTGTTGCTTGTCACCGCGTCGCGCTCAATCGTCAACGTCCATTTGTTGTCTGTCGCCGTTCCCGTGGAAAACACTACATTCGTCTCAACCTCCGCAAGCGGCCTTGCCGCTTCAGGCAGTTGCGACACGACCACCCGCGGACCGGCAAAGGCTGAGAGGGCGAGAAGAGCAAAAGACAGGAGCGCCGCGCCGCCCTTCTTTAGACAGCACGCGCCCCAACGCCGAAATGTGAACTTCTCGTTCATTCCCTAAATCTACCCAGCAATCTTCTCTTTATGTCCTCTGCCAAACCACCCCATGTAGTTCTACTGTGCCACCCCTACTGTGCCACAGGGGCCGACCCTGTTGTAGCTCGCCTGCAATCATATCGGCTATTTGGTAAACATTTCTTCCATACCAATGCTACGAAGCTCTTTATTCGTTGGCTTTAGTCCATCTGAGAAAAACATTATTTCGCGCCCACTCCCATTGTTTGCCAAACTATAGTTTAACGAGAATTCTCTTGATGGGACGCCTCGATAAATCTTTCTAATTGCCGGAACATTGTCATAAGATACAATCCAAGGGATGCCTATACCACTGACGATATCTTCTTTTAATTCCTCATGTTTCTTTTGGTTAAAAAAATTCTTATATAGAACCTGCCCTCGTCGATAGTATGGCGGATCAAAGTATACGAAAGCTTTATCTTCATATCGCGGCAATTGATTTCTCACAAAGCTAAACACATCTCTGTTGTAAACCTGGATTTGATCCTTCAAATCCCCTATAGCCTTAATCTTTTTTGCAAGTTCTTCTTTATTGAACCTGACATCCAATTTCCATTCTCCTTGATCTCGCCCCCCAATCGGGCCAGCTGCTAAGATGCCGGAATGATTAGTTCTATTGAGATAGAACGCCGCAAACCCATATGCAAGGGAGTATTTTTTCTTTGAATTAAAATAAATATCTCTCTGTCTATACCACTCATCTAATGTCACACTAGTACTCCACATCTTATCAAGAAAAGCATCATTTTCTCTTGTCATTGCCTTCCAAATAGCTGCGATTGCTTGATCCGAATCGTTTATCACTATCTGTTCGACAACCCCGGATAGTAACAATTGCAATGCAACGCCCGCGCCACCAGCAAATGGCTCAATATACGTATCACACTCCCCATCAATTTTACTGATGAGTAGTGCGATCAATTGGTGGATCTTAAACTTCCCACCAGGATAACGGAGCGGAGAAGGATTCGTTCCCATATGAATTAGCCTTCCGTTGGTGGATTGCCGTCATTCAGTGCTATCAAGAAAGGTATTATCCGTGGCGAATATGTCAATATTATGTCCACAGATGGGATCTGCATGGTCCCATGTACAAGATTATTTAACTCTGTGATTGAAAAAAGATTATCACCTGTCAATCTGGCAATAGCATCATTAATCCAATTAAGCGGCGCCCCCGTGCTCCATTCGCGTGTAGAAATTATCTTCCTCTTGCATTCTACCGCTAGCGCCTTAAAACTCGCAGCTGCACCTTGAGCATTTCCTGTGGGAATACCGTTTTTGCGCGCATAGTTAGTCATTGATACATCCAAAAGAGATCGAAATACTATGCAGAAAGCGAGTGGTACCGATTTCACATTTAAAACACATAACTCTTCTACAAGCTTCTTGATTTTATCGTTGGATGCCACATCTTTCACCAGGCGCAACCGTCTACGCAAATATGCTGGGCCACCAATAGATGATCCTGACGACAAACGCCCATTCCCCCTCTCTCCGCCGACATCGTTTGCTAATCCGCCACTTCTTACGTCACTTGTGTTAATCTGCACTGGCACAGCAAGCCGATCTTCTTCAGAATGCGTAGGAAACTTCTGTGCAAGATACTCTTCTATTTGTCTAGTATTCTTAACATTACTTACATTGATTATCTTTCTCCTTGGATTTGTTGGCGAAACCGTCGTTAAATCACGTATAATGGACAACACATCACGCTTTACATGTTCAGGTTCCCTCAACGCGCTCAAATGACCATCACGCATCTCTACACCTAGAATTGTGCGCCCTGGCACTGATGAAACAATACGTGCAAGTGTCGTAATGGGCACCACTTTAACCTTTTCTTTATCCTCATTGGAAATAGAGGCGTCGCCTTTGAGCCAATCCATAATAGCCATAGTGACATTAGCAACCTTGCCTCGGCTAAAAAAGCGCGATTTCTCCGGCGATCCCCAAGACACTGTCCCCGCGCCTCCATTTTCTCCATTATGTTTTATCTCTATCCAATGATCCATTATAGCTCGCTCATCATCCGCATAGACTTGGACACGAACTTTCTTTGGCGCCTGCCCAATGCCTCCAGCTTTGTAAATGAGCCGTTCCATTCGGCTACTCCATTTAGCATTATTGAAGATTCGAGGTTTTGCAATTCCCTTCAATGCCAGTAAGCGACGATTACCTTCTTTAGCGATGTAGACCTTCTTCCCTTTGTCTGTTAGATATTCAACACACATGGTGATGTCCGACGGATTGATCCCATTCTTTATAATATCTGCCGCCAGCGAAAAAAGCTTACTATCACCCACTTTTTCCATTAACTCCTTAATCGCCTCAGACTGTTCGCGAACAGGATTAATTCGTGGATTTTCCACATCCAAAAGAATTGAGTTAATTGAGACTGTCTTCTCTTTCATATGCTTTACCTTTCAGTTAATATTATACCCTTTTTTCTTTCGCGCACTCTTCTTAATCCCAGCAATCTCGATGATAGATTCGCGGCGGTGGATGCCAACTCATGGTGTCAGCCCACATGGACGAACACCTTGCCGCGGCATTTCCGCCGCGGACCAGCAAATCATAACCCTTTCGACTTTCTTTCATCAATCTCCCTTTCTACATGTTCTACACGGCTAAACTTTTAGCACGTTTAGTACATATCGCTGAGTTCGCAACCATTATAGCAAACGAATCTTAAATCTAATCTTAAATCGTAAAAAATTTTTTGGGCGGGAAAATGGGGCTTTGGACAAGCAAAAACCGCGGCGAAAACAACAAGGGCAGACTTGATTGCCACAGTAAGTTGCAACAGTGGGTTTCTCCGCCCATGCTGCCAGCAGACACAGATGAACACTCCACCGCGGCATTGCTGCCGCGGGCTAGCCAACCATAAACCTTTCGATTTTCTTTCATCTATCATCTACACGTTCTACATGTTCTACACGGCTAAGACATTTAGCGCAGTTAGTACATGTCCCTGAGTTCGAGACCATTATAGCAAACGAATCTTAAATCTAATCTTAAATCGTAAAAAATTTTTTGGGCGGGAAAATGGGGCTTTAGACAAGCAAAAAACCGCGGTTTTGCCGCGGTTTTGGAGAATGGAGGATAGCTTTTTTATTTAAAGTTTTTTAACGCGTATCCCCCGAGCGCGAAGCGCGAGTCCGCAAAGCGGATGCCCTAGCAGGGGTGAGACGCAGAGACGCAGAGTTTTGTAGCCGTGTAGAACGTGTAGATCGTGTAGAGACTTTCCTGTCGGTTTCTAGCCCTCATTCATTGATCATGGACAGTAGATCTTCTACAGAAGGGTCTGACACTTTTACTCAAGGGCGTATTTGTAAAATGCAACTTTATGATTACGCCCTCTCTCGCCTCGCTGCCTCTCCCCCTCTCCACGCTCTACCCGACTTATACATTTTCCGTGTATTCAGTGTATTCGCGGCTGCTTGGGGCACCCCTTCGGGGCTCGCGTTCGCTCGGCTTCCTCGACTTCGTCTCGCTTAGTGGTTAAACTTCTTCTTCAACTCACCGAGCGGAAACGCCTCTACCCCAAGCCGCCGCAAAGTCGACTCCGAAACATACTTCGTGCAACCAGCCGTTCGCAGCTGTTCGCCGCTCACGACATAGCACTTCCAGTTCTTGGTGTCGAATACCTGCACAACACGTGGGGTGCGCGATGTCTCACGTGGGAAATCGGCGATCAAGAACACCCAGTAGTCTGCTATGGGTCGATTGCCCTTTAACATCTCGGATTGACTGGAGACATCCCACCGGTAATATGGTGTGCGGCCTTTCTTTACACACTTATGTGTCGTGGCCTTCACCTCGATTGTCACGCCAGACTTCATTATGAGATCGAAGGGAGCGTTTACCTTGCGAGCGGGAGGGAGACAATTAAGGTGAATCCCCAAACGCCCAGCGATAGAAGCTGAGCACATTCAGGGCTTTGCCAAGTGTTGTGATGCGGGTCATTTTTTAACCACGAAATACACGAAAAGGTTTTGGGGCGGCTGCGCCGCTGCTATCGTGCGATCCGTTTGATCTCGGCTCCTGGGTAATGACTGAAATTAACTAACAACCCAAGTTTCATGTCTGTGGCTCGAAGATAGTTGAACAACTGGGCGCTGTGTTCTGGAAGGAGCTGTTTGACCGCCTTCAATTCAAGTATGATGCTTTCATAGCAGATAATGTCGGCTCGGTAAGTCTGACGAAGCTGCGTACCCTTGTATGAAATGGTAATATCTGGCTGAGACTTATAGGGTATGCCCCGCGATGCAAGCTCCAACTCAAGTGCCTCTTGGTACACACCTTCTAGAAACCCAGATCCCAGAGTCTTGTAGACCTCAAAGATTGCCCCCTGGATGGCATAAACCTCATCAGCAAATACCAGATTATCCAAATCAGACTCCCTCTGCGCGAAGCGCCCTGAATCTATTTTCGTGTATTTTGTGTATTTCGTGGTTCAAATCTCTCTGCGCTAAAATCATCCCTGTACGAGCAATGTTAACGAGCCGATTTGGCGACTGAGCTTCGGGCGGGTGAGCGGCATAACCACTTCCTTTGTCTCGCCGGCTGCCGGGAGGTCATCATAGTCAAGCACTCCCTGCACGATGACGCGCGGGGCGTCCTTCTCTGCAACCATCGTCGCGAGCGCATCCACAGGCGCAGCGGCAATGTCGCCATAAGACACGAGAGCGGCATCAATCATGTCCGCGCCTTCCTTGAGCGCCGCTTTTGCGGTCAGCTGTAGGAGGCGACGAAGCTTCTGCAGCGTCACCGGCTCCGCGATGGAAACCGTGAACGCGGTGTGTCCGTCGATATCTTCGCGGAACAGCACACGCTTTGCCCACGGCTCAACAGTGAAGTCGACCTTCCCCTTCTTCATCGTAATCTGCCGCGTCGCGGACTTGCGGGGCGTACCGGCCTTCGGCCAGATCATCTCAACCGTAAGGAGATTGCGCGAAATTAGCAGCGCCTTCTCCGGGATGCCGGTTATGGAGAGGGACTTAAGAGTGATTTCGAATGTTGATTTCATTTGTTTTTAGTTTGATGTTTGATGTTTAAAGTTAACCACGAAATACACGAAATACACGAAAAGTTTTTAAGGAAGAGGCTGCAGTTATGTCAAAGCCCTCAGCGGATAGGCGATGAGGCCCTGGAGCCAATCGACGAGAGTCATCGGAACGGATGCAATCGCCGGGAAATACCCCTCCTGCGTCTTGATCCGGTCGCGCACCGAGCGGTCAATGAACTCTCCCTCGAGGAAGGTGCGCGGCCTGATTGGGTCAAGCGGCGTCTCCTCGTTGTGGATTTTCGCAAGCGACGAAAAGTCGAACTGGCGCGGACGCCTTCCCAGTTCATCGACGAAGCTGAGCCCGTGCCGCCGCGCACAGTGCTTCATCCAGTCGAGCGTGACGTCCGAAAGCTCGCATTCGCCGTCTGGATACCCGCCCCCGACGTCCATGTGAACCCCGGAGAACCACGTCTGCATGATGCCGAGCCCTGGCTTGTACTGCATCACGCCGAAGAGCTTGCGCCGCTCATCCGTAGCCATCGCGTGGAAGACATGGGCGACGTTGGGCGCCTTCTCTCCGTCGTGGTAGCCGCGGTAGACGTCGTGCGGCGACGTGACCGCATCCCAAAGGCCGAGCATCTCGATTGGCGGCGACGCAATGACGCCGTCTTGCGCCAGTCGCGCGACCTCGGACGCGTCCTTCTTCGCGTAGGCCGTGGCGAGAGGCACACACGCGGCGAACTTGCGGGGAACGCCGACTTCGTGCAGCAGCCAGCTCAAGGTATGCGCGAGATATCCGCCGCGGCTGAAGCCGAAGAGGTAAAGCGCAATGTCCTCGCCCTGCGGCGCGTTCAGTATCTTCTTCGTGAGCCACCTGTAGGCGAGGCCAAGCGGACGGTCGAAGTCCGCGGCGAACATGCCGCCCAGGAGTTCGTCGCCGGTGACCGTGCCGATTCCCTCGATGTACGTCGCCTGGGTGTCGCCGGAGCAGTCGAGGTCCTGCTTGAGCTTCCAGACGTTGGTGTGCGTCGAGGCCTCGTTCCACGTGCCGTCAATGCAGACGACGAGCTTCATTCGCCCTCCTCCAGCCACACGGTGAATTCGAGCGGCTTGGCGATCCCGAGCGAGCCCCATGTCGCCATGACCTCCCACCACTCCTGCGAAATTACTATGCGCTGGACTGCCCTTTCGTCGACAGTGCCGTCGGAGCGCTGGAGTGTGTCGTCAAGGAGGTTCTGCGCGGACTTCCCCCAGTCCCAGCTCCCGACAGGACGGCGATAAGGACTGATAAAAAGACATTGAGTTTCATGTTGGTTGGCTTGTTAAAAGTTTAACCACGAAATACACTAAATACACGAAAAAATTTTAGCTCGGCTCTCGCGTTCGCTCGGCGTGGTTCGCTCGAATCGCGAACCCCCGACAAGCGGCGGTTATTTGTAGAACGTGTAGAAACGTGTAGAAATTTTCATGCAGAATTCTTGATCTTGTTTATCAATCATATACAGTGAATCTTCTACAGAAGGGTCGGGCACTTTTACACCTGAGGCTGGCTATCCTATTCCATAATGGCTGCGCAAGACCTGGATTATTTCGCCAGGGCGCCTTTCCTCCATCCTAAATGCGCGCAGATGCTGAAGAATTTCATCCCATTCGGGATTGTTCTCCTCATACATCTCAATGAACCGCGCCATGTCGGACTTGATGCCGCTCGTCAATTCACCTTCATATCTGCCCCTGAAGATATACGCAAGCTGAAATACGTCGTTCCTGTGCTTTGTTGCATCATGTTCGGAGATGAACCGCCCAGCCGCCTTTTCTTCAAGGAGGTTGAGATGCGCCTTGGCTTTCAGTAGTGCAAGCACATCCGGCTTTACAGTCGGCATTCCGCTTGCCGTCACCGCTCCATTGTTCACTACCAGGTTGTAGTAGTCGTCGTTTAGCAGAATCGCCGAAAGACTATACTGCTCGTCGTCAGGCGACAAATGGACTATCTTGATGTCGTCCGGAATTTCCACATCAGGAATCCCCGTAAGAAGTTCTATCTTCTTAGGAAACTCGCCTCCTGCGCCCGGCTTCTCGAATCTGAACAGAATCGTTGAGTCGTCGTCAGGACGCCGCTTCAATTCATACCTTCCGATGCGGATGAACTCCCAGAATCTTGCAAAGAAATCCGGATTCTTCGCCTTCAGAAGGAGAACCATGTCGATGTCCTGGGTGCTCCTGAAGCGAACGGCCTCCTCGGAGCACCATTGCGAACATGCACATCCACCTATCACAGCGAACGATGACTTCCATTCCGCAAAGAATTCGAGAAAGCGCTCAAGTCCTCTCACTGCCATGTATTCTCCTTCAGCATGTGGTCGATCTCGGACTGTATCCGCGGATCGCACTCACTTTTCAGCGACAGTATAAGCGAAAGCCTGTCAACGAACTCGCCGCCACAGAGGCGGGGATTGTATCGCCACACCTGCAAAAGACTCCTGGCATCGCCGGCATCTGCGCTGCGCACGCAGATATCAGGCATCTTGGACTCCTTCGACGTGCAAGCATAGACCGGAACAGAATCAGGTGCGATCATCGAGTACTCGGCAAGGGCACTTAATCCCGCCAGAGGGAGATTTGTCGGATCGACCGCATTAGGCACAACATACTGGACGGGCGAAGCCAAATAAGGATACGCCATGTCCCATAGTGCCCTCCCACGAGCCTTGAAGCGGACAACCCCCGGCCAGCCTTTGAAATCGGCTAGCCCCAGAGTCGCCAGCTCTGACGATACATTGGAAAGCGTCATCTTGGAGAACCCAAGCGTCTTGGCGATCTCGCCAGCGGTTCTCCCCTCCACATCACCACGGACAAGCTGCCTTATGACTACGGCCTGGGTCGCAGGGCGCATCGACTTGCGGACAACGCCGGTTTGCGGAGCACGTTCATTCAGGTGAAGATTCGGCGGCAAGAACAGCTGCCACTTCGGGACGACAAAGGGAACGCCATGGCGAATAAGGGAATTCCTCTTAGCGCTTGGCAGCGACTGAAACACAAAGACAACAGGCAATGACAGCTCTCTTCTGAACAACAGCGCCATTTGCGCATATTCGCTGGCCGACTGCTCATCATGATTAACTGTAGCAAAAACGAGGTCAATCCCGAGCAAACGCCCACGATACAGCGAATATCTGCGCATATGCAACGGCAACTCGGGGCTGATTGCCTCAAGCATAAACTCGCAATCCACCGTTTTAGCGAGATATTCTTGCAGTTCCTTATTCATTCACCTTTTATAAACCTCACGACACATTGTAAACTATTATCGTTTACATGTCAACCGCCAATTTATACTATCCCCCATCCCCATCTACACGATCTACACGGCTCACCATCTTCTCTTCCGTGTATTCAGTGTATTCGCGGCTGCTTGGGGCACCCCTTCGGGGCTCGCGTTCGCTCGGCTTCCTCGACTTCGTCTCGCTTAGTGGTTCAAATCTTTGCGACCTTTGCGTTCTTTGCGGCCAAACAATTCCCGCCGAACACCAAGTGAATCGCCATCAGCCCCATGAGCGCGACATTGCCAATCACCTGGTTTGCGCTATGTCCCAACACAACAACCTGCAACGGTGATAGCAGCGCCAACCATAGCCCCAGCTCAATCCAAATCCACCACTTCCACTCCTCTCCCTCTACACGATCTCCACGACCAAACAACTCTATCACAAGAACCGGCAGCAGATACAGCATCGCGTAGTAGTACATATTCCCCGCCGCCCACAACATCCCGCCAATCATCAGAAGATAGTCGCGGCGCTTTGCACCAACAACCAACATCACAACGCCAATCAGCTGACTTAGAACTGCAACGGCCTTCATCCCCGGCCAGACTTCCTGAACGCTCTGCCCCATCACAATCCTGACGGTCCGCCACAGCTCGACCAAACCAACATCGCTCGCCCTTTGCATGAACTGGGACTGCGCCGCCGCATTCCTGATCATCGCCGAAAGCTCCGCCAATCCGTCCTGCATGAAGAACCACGGCACGAACACAAATACGACGGAAAGAAATCCGCATAGCAAGACCGGACGCCATCTCCACTTCGTGAAGTAGATCACCCCCATGGCGAACGGTGTGACTTTCATCGCTCCGGCGACGGCGAGACATGCAGCCGCGACCATGCGCTTCCATTCCTTCTCGTCGTCCCACCATGCGAGGAACATGCCCAGGAACGCCGCCGAAAGCCAAGTCGTATTCCCGCGCTCGAAATTAAAAATGAACGGCATCGACAAGCCAAACACAAGCGGCCACCATGATTTCGCTATCAGACATAGGAAGGCAAGGAGCACGATTCCCGCGAAAGAAGTCCACATATATCCTCCAAGTCGGGTCGCCGGAAACGGCTTGAGCGGCAGAATCCCAAACAGCGGATACACCCTATCCCTCCATCCTGTGATGAACGTCTTCCGCGAAAGTCAACCCGGCATACTTCTCCGGATGCCCGACATATCCCTGCTCAAGACACATCCGCAGCATCCAGTAGTCATACAATTCCTCGCTGCCTTCTTGATAAAACAGCTTGCGTTGTCCCAACACGCCAAGCGCCGCGCACACCGCCCAGACAGTGAAGAGCGCGATCAATGAATATCCTAAAAACTTGGCTTGCATTTAAATGTCAGTTGTTAACCACGAAATACACTAAATACACGAAAAGTTTTTAGCTCGGCTCTCGCGTTCGCTCGGCGTGGTTCGCTCGAATCGCGAACCCCCGACAAGCGGCGGTTATTTGTAGAACGTGTAGAAACGTGTAGAGTATTATGCAAGCTCTCTGCCTCACACATTGATCATATACAGTAAATCTTATACAGAAGGGTCTGACACTTTTGGTCTAAGGCCGCCCTCTCGGGCGGCCCTCAAATACAATCAGGAGTCCATCAAACCACTCTCCAACTCCAACTATTCACTCCAACTCAAAACTCCTCCACTCTTAACTCCCAATTAATTCCTCTTGAACACAAATCCCCAAATCTTGAAGAAGTACTTCAGATAGATGAGCGGCAGACAAGACCAGATGCCGTTGGAGCGGAGGGCGCGAAGGTCTTCGCGGTTGATCACAATGTTCGAACGCCATCCGGCAGTGGACATCCCGCCCATGCGCATCACGACCACGCACTCTGGCAGATACGCCGCCTTGAGCTTGGCGAGATACAAGTACCTGAGCTCAAGCTCGAAGTCGGCGCAGATCCGGTAGTCGAGCGAATAGCCGCCCAATCTCTCGAAGCATTCACGCCTGACGTAGAACGACGGATGCGGAACCATCGCAGCAAAACGGAACATCCACGGCCGCCACTTCGCAGCCGAACAGTAGCGCACAGTCTTCACCCCACGCAGCGCCTCCACCGTCTCCCCTTCCCTCACAAAACGGATGTCGGCGTAAAGCGCATCTATGCGCTGGGGAACGGGGAATGGGGAACGAGGAACGGGAGGCTCCTTTTGCTCAAATGCGGAAGCAATGTGCGCCAATGTATCGTCGGTCGCCAATACATCGTCGGCGTTCAGGATTCCGACGACATCGCCCGTCGCCATCTTGATGCCCTTGTTGATGGCATCATACATCCCCTTGTCTGGCTCACTGATCCAGCGCATCCAGCCATTGAACTTTGGTTCGTAGCTCTTGAGCAAATCGACCGTGCCGTCCGTAGACCCGCCATCGACAACGATATACTCGACCTCAACGCCCTTCTGCGACAGGACGCTATCAATCGCCGTTGACAATGTTGCGGCGCTATTGAAACATACTGTGATTAAAGTTACTTTCATGATAAAGTGGCGTTGCTTTTAAAGCACCAACCGTTACTTATTAGGCAACATATAGAGGTCTTGTGCAATATCCAATTTGAAAGTGCTCGCAATGTACAACATATTATAATATGTGGTAGGTCATACGGCAGTCTTTACAACAAGCCGGGCTATTGGGTCTGATGGCTGGTTGAGTCGGAGAGTGCCGCCTTCATCACGCTCGACAAGCCCTATGTTGATGGCCGGCTTGAGATGCCTGTCCAGCGACCTCCCGTCCAGCCCCAATTTTTCGCAGACATATTCGTTATTCGCGTAGCCCTCCCTTGCGAGAAGACCGATGATTCTCGCTCGCATCGCGTTACCCATGACCCGCATCACAGGAAGGTAACTCTCGTCGTGGCTGCCGCAGCCAGCTTCGGCACGAAACCTCTCCTGCAAGGCGACCGCGACATCCTTGACCAAAGCATGTGCGTTCTCGGCATCCGCATAGTAGTTGACAAACCTTCCGCTACGCACGCGGCGGATCAATCCAAGTTTCCACAGCTGTCCGAGGTATTGGCTGGTACCCGATTGCTTGAGCTTCGCGGCACCATCCTGGGCAAGGCCAACGTTAAGGCCATCCTTCGCCTCGCACACCATGCGAAGCAAAGCCCGCCTTTCCGGATTTGCCAACTTGCGACACAACTCCCAAGGTTCAGTCAACATATTATAATATGTGGTTTGAATGGCGAAAGTTTATCATTTCGCCGCAGGGGGCGTCAAGGAGGCGCGGCTTAACAGATTCTCAATTGCAGATTTAAGCAAGCGAACGCGATCTTCTGGGGTGCCGTCACGATAACCCTTTAGGTAAATGAGCCGTCCGCCATATCCGCTCCACATTCCCCCATATACACGTTCTACACGGCTTAAATTCTCGCCCCACGCCGGCGCGCCGTCGGTGGTGATGACACGCTTGCCGCGCTCGAGCGCCTCGGCGATTACGAGTCCGAAGTTATCGGAGAGCGTCGGCAACACAAGCACATCGCACCAGTCCCACACGCGTTCCTTCTCTTCACCAAAGGCATTAGATACAAACCTCACGCAGAGACGCGGAGAGGCCGAGAGCACAGAGGTGGTTAACGGTGTAGAAGAGTTTTGGACAGGATTTACAGGATTAACAGGATTTGAATTGAGTTCTGCAACGGCTTTTTCGAGGTACTCAACGCCTTTCAGCGGATGCCGCCGACCGAGATACAGCAGATGAAGTCCCCCATCTGCCGAAGGCAGCTTGCCATCATCCTCTGCGTACTCACCCCTACTAGGGCATCCGCTTCGCGGACAGGCTTCGCCTGGGGGATACGCGCCTCTGCGCCTCTGCGTTAAACCCTCAACACGTCCTACACGGCAACCAACACCCCTCTCCTCTACACGTTCTACACGGCTAAAATCAAAAAACCTCTTTATATCCGTCACCTCAATCTCTGGACACCTCTTCCCAAGATACTTCTCAATCCACCCCTTCTCCGCCTCGCAAGTCGCGACGATCCTGTCACACCGCCTCAGACACCATCTCTCAATCGGCCCGACCAGCCACTTCTTCCAGCCGTGGAAATGTAGCCGGACAGGATCATAACATGCCTCTGGCATCCAATGTACATTCCGACCCCAGATTGCTGCCCACCACAGGCATGGCAACCACCCGCAGTGAATCCACACTTCGTCCGCCGCGCGCAGCTTCGCGACACTCGCCCACGTCGCGAACGACACCTCGTGTCCCTCGCGCCGCTGCTCGTCCATCAGCATCCGCGCGATATTCGCCGCGCCGTTCCACTGCTGCCACCCAGCGCAAATATGGAGAATCTTCATTGGGCTATTTCACTCCAAAGTCTTCCATTTAGCCGAGCCGTGTCCGATTTCCTCTTGTTCCAACTGCCATCAAGTACACTTGCCAGGCGCGTCACATTGCGCCAAAAGCCATCGGACGAAACGCCATACTTCGCATCAATCGCCCTGCGCTCGGCAATCTGCGCGGCAAAATTCTCGCCATTCATTGTCTGCGATCCGCCATGCACACGGAAGCCCCAGACATAATCGCCAAGCCCGACGAACCTCTCACCCGCCTTCGCCCAGCGCGTCCACAAATCGATGTCCATCGCGTACTTTAGGTCCGCGGCAAATCCGCCGCGCTTCTCCCACAGCTCACGCCTAAAGAACGCAGTTGGCCCGCCAGTCCACACGCTTAGCTTCTTCCCAAACCAACTCCGCCACTTCGCATCCGTCCTAACATCCTTCACAATCCCCTTCTCATCCAGATACACCGTATCACCCGCAATCCAATTAATCTTGTCAATCCTGTTAATCCTGTCCAAAACTTTCTTCAGCGCCCCGGGCAAGAGCACATCATCAGCGTTCAGCCAGAACAGCCACTCGCCCCTCGCCTTTGCAAACCCCTTGTTCAGCGCATCGCTCTGTCCCGCATCAGGCTCCACATCTGCATCCTGAACGATGATCTCCAAGTCATCGCCAAGCCCCTGCACCTTAAGCGAGTCGATAGCTTCGCCTAAGAAAGGCCTATCACCTTTCACCGGGATCACGCAACTAAATAGCGGAGTGTGCGACATTTATTAACGCAGAGGCGCTGAGACGCTGAGTACGCAGAGAGAGTTTATCGAAAAATTGTATACCCGACAATCCCGACCCATTCATGGAATGCCACAGAGTTGAGCATAAACACATTTGGATCTGGAAGGAGCATCTTGAACAGAGGCGTCTTCTCAGCCATAAACATATTCTCAAAGTCCGCCGGTGCGCACACAACCTCGATCTCCGGTGCATACTTCTCGAACATCAATCTCGCCCTCTTCATATGCCACGCACTCGTCACCAGCAATATCTTTGGTTTAACCCCACTCTGCGGACTCTGCGTCTCTGCGCCTCTGCGTCGAAAGGCGCCGCGCATCCCCTTCGCCTCTTCCTCCGTTGTCCTTGCATCGAGAAACGACACCGCCTCCTCGCCCACACCAAACTCCTTCAGCAACGGCAGCGTCGTATCCCTCGCATAGTCCCCAGTCGCAATTATCTTACTCGCCTTCCCAGCCCTGTACAATCGGGCGGCCTGCCATACGCGATCCGCGCTTGTCGCCATCTCTGCGTATGAACTCGTGTTCGTCTCGATGCCCATCGATCCGCCCAACAGCACTATTACGTCCGCTTCAGGGAAAGACTCCACCATCGGCACCCTGCCATCCACCAAAAACTCCCGCTCGAGCGGCACACCAACAACCCAAGTCATAATCGGCGTCATCCAAAGCCACAGCCAGGCAACGGTCAAACCTCCGATCCACTTGGCCAACCGTTTCCGTCCCAGCCGAGCGCAGACAACTGCGAGAACACCTCCGGCTATCGCCCCACCGATGGGGCTAACGAGAAATCCAACGATTTTATTGATATAGTACATTTAGACAGTCACCAAGGGATTATGAGTCCCCTGCGTTCATCTTTCGTGCATTTAGTGTATTTCGTGGTTCAAATCTTTGCGACCTTCTTGACCGCCGTAGCCTCGGCGAAGGCGGTTGCGGCAAGACAATTCCCGCCACACACCAGCCGAATCCCCATCAGCCCCATGAGCGCGACATTGCCGATCACCTGGTTCGCGCTGTGCCCCAGTACAACAACCTGCAACGGCGATAGCAACGCCAGCCAAAGCCCCAGCTCAATCCAAATCCAC
>CADCGZ010000113.1 GCA_902801025.1 uncultured bacterium
CGAGCAGCGTTTCGAGATCTACGGGACAGACATCATCTTCTGCGCCATTCTTTCCACTTGGCATCTCATAGCCAGCCATCCGCAGCGCAGTCTGCGTGACATTCAGAAAAGCCCTGTAACGGCGGACTGCGGAAACATCGGGCGGGACTATCTTGTCGTCACCATCTTCGATTGCAAACTGCAGGACACGAGGCAGATCGGCATTCTCCAAAACCGCCTTCTTCCCAATCGGGGCCTTGAGCTCCGCCCTCAGGACGAGAACCGCGTTTGTCCCCTCGGCAGAACACGAAAGCTCCACCTTCTCGTCCTTGCAGAAAAAGTCAGGCAGCGCGCCGTTCAGCTTCTTCACCATAAACGCCAGCGCGTCGGAAAGCCTGTTCGTGACCGAGAACTCGCCATACCCGGGCTGTGCGTACGTCATAGGCGACTTGAGATTCCGTGCCCGTTCCGGGAAGACGTCCATTGTGACGTTCGGATAGGCGTTCGAGGCGACGATTGCCACGTCCGCCCACCCGATCTCGCCCTTTGCAATCTTCGCAAGCTCCGACGACTTCACCTTGATCTCCGCCTCGCCGGGAACGCATCCGACAACGCAGACAGCGGCTACCACCGCAACGCACGCAATCATCATGTTCTTCATTGATGTCTCCCTACGATTGTATCCGGGCGAAGTCGTCCTCAAGCGCACGAAGGGCTGCGCGGGCCTCGGGACGCGCCGTCGTGCGACGCGAGGGCGCGGATAGGCCCTTCTCAGCGAGCGCGGCGCGTTTCGCGGCGCGCGAGGCACGCCACTCGTCCCATGTCATGCGGATGACCTTGCGCTCTGCCCCATCAGCCATTCGCCCAAGCAGATCTGTGGTGGACTCAATCTCGGCCACCGCGGACTTTACGTCGATTTCCATGCTTGACATTATACCAAATCCGCGGCAAATGCGCCGCGTCACCTCGGCTTGATGTCGATGACGACAAGCTCTGGATGGTTGAAGAAACGGGGCAGCGGCGTCGATTCGCGAGCGAGGCCGCGGGAGACGACCATGGTCGTCGTGTCGTTGAGGCGATACGCGCCGCCCGCGCGCCGCGGGAACAGAAGCCTTTCGCTGGGAGCCGGACCTCCTGACGACGGACCGCAGACGCCGAGTCCAAGGCCCGGGATTCCCCACTGCCCGCCGTGAAGGTGTCCGGAGCATATGAGGTCGAAGTCGTAGTCCGCGTATGCGCCCGAGTATTCCGGGCGGTGCGAGAGAAGAACCCTGAGCCGCGACGGATTCGCCGCGGCGGCGACGGAGGCAAGCTGTCCGAGCCATTCTTCGTCCGCCATGTACGTCGGGTCGTCTATTCCGCAGAAATCGATTTCCACGCCCTTGATCACCGTGGTCCTGACCGTTCCCTCCAGAACCGTCACGCCCGCGGACTCGAGAATGCCCCGCATTTCGGGGACTCGCTCGCTCCAGTGCTCGTGGTTTCCGAAGGCATAGAAGCACGGACGCTCCTTCGCCACCGCAGCGAGAAAGGCCTTCGCGTTGCCGTCCGGCAGCCTGTCGTCGAAGATGTCGCCCGACAGCAGTATTGCGTCGGGATTCAGAGCGCGTATCTTTTCGGAGATGACGCGCTGTCCGGCTCCGTAGCGGCACGAGTGCAGATCTGTCACCAATGCGAACCTGAGTCCTTCCGCTGGAACCTTGCCGCCTTCCACCGATATGTCATAACGCGTGACGCACGGCAGTTCGTACCAAACGCCGGCGATGGAAACGAACGCCAGAACGAAGACGGCAAACCTCCTCGCGCGCTCGCCGAAACGTCCCATCCTCCGCCACAGCGAAGTGCGCGTGGAGAAGACCGACAGAAACGCGATGTGCAGCGCGCAGAGCGGAACCATAGCCGCGACGCCCCAGAAGAAACAGAAATCCGGGAGAAATCCCGTCGTGCATCCGACGGCAAGTAGGTACGGCCCGCAGAAGAGCATGAGCACCGCCGCCGCGATCGCAGGGGCCACGACGTCGGACTGCGCCGACGCAGGCGGCACCATGGCGAAAGTGACCGCAAGCATCACCACAAAGCCAAGGCCGAGCAAAGCCAGCCGTGGAATGCGTTTCATCATTGTCGCTATCGTTGCCAATTCCATTTACGGTCATTATACCAAATTCCGCGGCGGATCCGCCGCGCGATATGGCATAATGTCTTGGTTAAGACTACTGACGATTCCTGTCTCTCAAGCCGAATAATCCGACCTGCCTGCCATTACACTTGCCCATTCCCTACATTCATCGCAAATCCGCCACAAATTTGCAGAACCACACCACTAATCCCCGCTAATCCTCCACTTACTCGGCAAGGCTAAAAATCATCGCGACGGCGTTGTAAAGGCCGTGGATGACCATCGCCACGCCAAGATACGGCGTGACGGCCGGGGCGAAGAAGGCGGAGAGGCTTTTCTTCGCCTCGCGCCATGCACGGGCTAGGCCGCAAGTTGAGATCATCGTGCAGGCGACGTGCATCAGAGTGCAGACTGTCAGACGATACTGGATGATTCCCGCGGTGAGCTTGTCCTTCGGTATGTAGACGTGGAAGTAGAGAAGGTTCTCGATCGTCGCAAAGACGAGCGCGGAGCAAAGGCAGGTGAACGCAATCGTAAAGACGCTCCTGAACCGCCACGGCTCCTTCTCCAGCCACATCAGGGGAAGGACGACCTTCGCCGTCTCCTCGACGACCGGCGCACCGACGGCCACCGCAAGAAACCAAAAACCAAGCGCTCCCTTCGCAAACGCGCAGAGAACGGCAAAAAGGCCGGATGCGGCGCAAAGCCCTAGAACCCGTAGCAGCGCGCCGCTCTGCGGCGGCGACTCCCACAGTCCGCGCAGCACCGCGTCGCCGCGCGCCTTGTCGCAGGCCGCCTCCGGCGCGTCGGCAAGCGCCGCCTCGCCGCCGATGGCGTCCGCCCCGGCGTCGCCCGCCCGCGCTGCGGCAAAAAGCGCGGGCTCGTCCTCGATTCCCGCGGACATGCTATGCGGCAGGCCGCCGCCAGGCAGTGCCGGAGACGAGCGCAACGGCCATGTTCGAGCCCTTTTTCTTCGCGCCGGACGTGGCGTTGCCGCCGATGTCCGCGCTGTCGAAGCGCACGTTGCAGACTGCGTCACAGCCAAGCTCGCGGGCTCGTTCCTTCATGCGCAGAAGCGCCGCGCGCCGCGCCCTGTCGAAGAGACGCGTGAACGTCTTGGACTCTCCGCCCACGATGTTCTTGAGTCCGAACACCCACGTCTTGAACGTGTCGCTCGCCACCACCGCCTCGCCGCTCACGAGCGAACACGGACCCTCCGCGCCGGCAAAACCCGGCGGATTGCGCAGGTCTGTCGTCTCGATGTCCTTCAACGCCTCCTCGCGCGCCGCAAGCGACCGTTCGTGCTTCGTCTCGGACAGATGGCCGACAAGCCATCCAACGAAGAGAACAGCCGCAGGAAGGCCGACGTAGAGCGCCAGCGTGACGGCCAGAGATGCATTTTCTCCGTCCATTGTCATCCTCCGGCGACGCTATTCCGCGACGACTGCGGTTCCGTAGGCCATCATCTCGGTTCGCGCCTAGCGCCTCGGCCTGCGCGATCATGCGGGTCATCGCCTCGCGCCGCGACTCGGTGAGAAGCTCGGTGTAGCCCTTCAGCTCGCCGCCGACCATGTTCTTGAAGCCGGCCGCGATGTCGCGCCCGATGTTCTTGGCGCGGACGGTGTTGCCCTGGACGAGCCCCTTGACCGCGACTACGGTCTTGCCGGGAATTGTCTCAGTATTGACGATTGTCATTGTCGCTCCTTTCGCTGTGTTGCTGGCATTATATCATTTTTTAACAAGGGCGTGTCGTCCTCTGGCAGCATGGCGTGGGACGAAAAGCCGATCGCGTCGAAGCCCTTGTCGATCGCCGCGACGACAACGGCCTCCGGCGTGTCCTTTCCGTCGCACCACGTCGTGTGCGTATGGTAGTTCGTTTTCATCATTTCCCTTTGTGGACTTGGTGAACTTCGCGCGAAATGTCTTGGTTTGCAGATTTTTCGAGAGAGGCGGCTTTATCCACTATGGCGACGCGACCGGTCGGGGTGAGGACATAAGTATCGGCGAGTTCGGAAAGACTCTCTTCTGAGAGCGAAATTGCGTGAATGTTTTTCGGCTTTAGAACCTGCATCCTCTCCGGGCGGCCACTCCGAACGACTATAGCCTTCTTCTCGCAATAACCGAAGCACTCTCCGCCCCACTCTTTCGGGCATGTCAAAGATACGCGACGTCCGCCGACACCAAACAGATCGGAAGGAGCGAGATTCGCCGTAAAGAGAATCGGAAAGTCACTCTTGTCCGACGGATTGACAACAATGCACCAGACATTCGTGTAGGCTCCCAAAGAGCGCCTCAAACTCCCCGAATGGAACCCTGACCCCGCGCAAAGCGCCTGCAGAAAATCCGTAGAGTTCGTGTAGCTGGACGGATCAACCCACGTATTCCCGGCCTCACGCTGCCTGTTGTTTTCGTCCATTGCACTCAGAATATCCCACATGCGCAAGTTCATATCTCCATGCATTCCACCATCAGTCAGAAGCTCAGACAACATGCCCACAAAGGCAGGCGCTGCCAAGAGATACATGAGCCCTGTCAAGAATATGGCCGCGCAACCATAATTGTCCAACATCTTGCCATTTGACATCTCATTGAACCAACGCGTTGCCTCTGGTCGGAAAAGCAGGAAAAGGACAGCGACTAGCAGAATAAGGGCAATGGCTGCGGCGCACCACATCTCAAGCACCATAGAAAACGCAAAGACGGCAAAGAGCGCAACACCCGAATGCGGCCAAATGAACCCCGCCCTTCTTCCATGTCGAAGCGACATCACCATTCCGACGGGCAAAGCGAGAACTACAAGAGAAATACCCATGCAAATCCAAACATCCGATGCCGAACCACACTTGCCATGGACAATGGCATTTACTGCCCAAATCACCCCGTACAGCACAAGCACCACTTCCATCCACCCAAGCACCTCGACGATCTTGACTACTGCCGGTTTCTTCATCGCATTTCCTGATTTAGATGTTATAGCAACAATCTCAAATGCCGAGCAAGGAAGCGAAGTCGCGGCGCTTGTAGAGGATTCTGTAGAACAGATGCTCAGTCATGGACGCGATCCGCGAAGTGCTTTTTCATGTTCCGGTGCGAAATCCATCCCTGTGTTTCGCCGGATTTCTTGCCGCGCTGCAGTTCATACGACAGGCGCAGCACGCTTTCGATCTTGCCGTAGTCGCCGATGTCCATCAAAACATACCGCCCCGTGCCGTTCTTCGTCAGATAGACCGGCGTGCCCTCCCCTACGCTCTTGAGAACCTCTGGGTAATTCCTGAGGTCAGATACTGGCTTTATAATTGGCATGGAAATTCCTTTCGTAAAATCTTACGAATAATATGATACCATATTCGTCGACATGCCGCAAGGATGCTTTGCACCCTATTATTAGGTCTCGTCACAAGGTGAACACATAGACCCGCTTGAATCCATGCTTGTAGAGAATGTCCATGACCTTCACGAAGGTGCAGTATGGGGAATTCTCCGCGCATTTCATGCAGACGCTCTTGCCAGCTATCGCCGGGTCTTTGGCCATTTCGCCAAATGCGGAGTCAAGCTCAGCAAGCGACGTCCGCCGCCGGAGACGCAATATCGCCCCTTCCGACTCGCCTTCGAAGCGCGGACCGACTTCAATGGTAAGCAGTCTCCCCAAACTCTGCTGAACATCGCATTCGCCATCAGACTCATCATCTTCGTCATAAGGACAATCATAGAATAGATGCGCATCTTCTTCCGGTGCATGGCACGGACACGGACGACGCAATTTAAAATAAACGCTCTTCGTATCGTCATCGCCGCGACGCGCGACAACCGACAGCTTCCAGGCTCCGGCGGAGCTGCACAGATCAAACACATCACTGACATTGCGGAATGTGCATCTGCTGTCGGCCTTTATGAAGCAAGGCGGCCCATCTTGGTGTGGATCTGCCGCGTTTGAAGCCCTCACCGCCTCACAGAGTCTATGCAACAGCCATTTGTCTTGGTGCGGCCAAGAGCTGTCATCTCTTCTTAAAGTAAAAGTCCTCCCCTCCACAACGACCATCGGCTCTGGACGCATCTCGCCTGCGGCATCCGCCAAGTGAATCTCCAGAAAAATGCGGTCATCCGCCGATGATTCGTCTGCAAGTTCGTCTCCGTGCTCTGCTATGGGCAGCTCTAATGTCTTGGCGCCAGGAAGTGGCTCGCGGGGGCCGAGGAACTTGGGGCTACGACGGAGAATCACATCGAGGACGGCGGCGATCTTGGCGAGCTGCTCGCGGATGGTCGTCTTTATGGAGTAGCGTCCGTTCACGTCCTGCGCCGCGTAGCCGTAGGCATCGCATCCGAAGCCGCGCGCAGTGAACACGGCGCGGCGAACATGGTCCGGCTGCGAGATGACGACGAACGAGTCGAGTCCGAAAACCTTCTTCGCCCGCACGACCGTGTCGAGCGTGCGGAAGCCCGCGTAGTCGCAGACGATCTGCGCCTCGGGAACGCCCGCCTCCACGAGCGACGACTTCATGTCGGACGCCTCGTCGTATGTTTTGACGTGGTTGTCGCCGCTCACGATGAGGCAGTCCACCTTGCCCGCCTTGTAGAGCTCCGCCGCCGCCACGATCCGCCGCGCGAAGTAGAGGTTGGAAAGTCCGTTGGAAAACGTCTTGCGGCAGCCGAGCACCACGCCCGCGCGCAGACGTGGAAGCGCGGCAATCGACTCGGAATCGAACACGCGGCCGCTCGACGCGAGGCGTATGGCAAGCGCTGCGCCACCCCACGCCAAGAGCGCGGCGACGATTCCCCACAGCCCAAGCCGTACCAGCTTTCTTCTATTGAATCTCATAGGCGCATTATATCAAATATTAGCAACGCTGGAACACGACCGACGAGGCTACCAAGGATTCCAAATGATGATATTTGATATAATATCTTCCACAAAGGAGAACTCGATGAAGCATGACATTTTCTGCATTGTAGTCGGCATTCTTATTGCGCTCACAGGTGGTGGCGGATATCTGCTTGGACGGAACTGCGCAGTGCAATCCGCCGAACAGGCGAAGTCTCAAGCACAGGAAGAATTCAGGCTGCGATACGGTTTTGGGGACGTACTGCTTGTAATGCAGGATACACCAGCGGGCACCGTCCTCACGAAAAACATGCTCGGGTACAAGACCGTTCCGATGACAGGCCTTTCCGGTCGCGGTTTTCACGAGGAAGATCTAGACGAGGTCTTGGGGCGCACGCTGGCGTTCGATCTAAAGCGCGGCGATGCCATCCTGAAGACAGACCTGCTGCCGAAGCAGTAGCCTTCGACGTGCGCCTCGCGAGGATGCAAGTCAATCGCATTCTGTCGTCGGGTGGCGCGTCCGTGCGCTGTACGGCGTAACGCGCGCTGCCGATCTGGCGGATGTGTCCCTCGGTCGGCGCAAGCTCGCCCGCTTCGACGCAAAGTCCATCAGCTCAAGGCACCCATCCTTCAAGAGCGCCTCGCCGCCGGTAAATGAAAACTGCGTAACGCCCGCCGCCGAATACGCCTCGATGAGGCGCTTCCATTCGCCGATCTCCATCTCCGGCTCTGGCTTCAGCATCCCCGCGAACCACGGACACGAACAGAACCTGCACGCGTGGTTGCAGCGGTACGTCATCTCCAGGACGGCGACGGACGGCAGGATGGTCGTCACTTCTTCGGCTCTCCCAACAGCTCTCGTAGGCGAGGCAAAGCCCCCTTCACCGAGACTTCTTCCCCAAACTGACGCGTCCACTTCTCCTGTCCTGTCAAAAACGCATTCAATATCTTCGCATCGTATGACTGCACAGTCGTTTTCTTGCCGTTGATCACCCACGCCAACTTGTAGATGCTGTCCGCCTTGAAAGGCGATTCGACCCGCACCCATTCCTTGGAATCGCCCTGCTGCGCCGGCAGCCGCTTTAGCGGGCCACGATACTTTCTGACGGAGCCCAACACCTGCGATTCCAGCTTTGGTTCAACTCTCAGGTTGACGTTGTCTCCAAGCAACTCGCCCGTCTCGGAAATGTACTTTGCGTTTATCCAGCAGAAATCCTGAGTCGGATTGCATTTCTGGCACAGCACCGACTCGTCGAGCGTGATGTCGAGCCCGAGAGCCTTCAGCTTCGCTGCGTCGTCGCGATACCTCGCAAGCGTATTCGCCATCTGATTAACGTTCTCTGGATAGACCGTGTGCGTTCCGCATTTCTTGCAGACGTACTCAAAGCGTTCCGGCTGCGGCATCGCCATTTTGTAGCACGTCGCCTGCGGCCCGCGGCGAACCTTCGGTTCCGGCGAGGCGGCGAGCTTGTCGAGCATCGCGTTCAGCTCCTCGCGGTTAAAGTCCTTGCCCTCGGCTGCGAGCGCCGCAAGCACCGCAGCTCCGACGCCGATCTCTGTCTTCATCTTCTGCTACTCCTTATACCACATTCCGCGGCGGATGCGCCGCGTGTCACTGAATATCCACCGTGACGCCGTTCACCGTCACAACACCATCGTCCGACCTGGCTTGACAGTTGTCCTGACGTCAACACTTCTAACAGGGAAAAACGGCTGCTCCATTGGCAGGTCATACCGTGAAGGCGTCGCCGGAGGGGCCTTCACACCGTAGTCCTTCCAGATCGGATCGGAGACGAACTGCACATTGAGCACAATATCAACAAGGCGACAGTCATCTGCCAGCGTCGGCGTCATCTGGACGATAGAGCCGACCTCTCTCATCGTAAACTTTGTTGGCTCTACTGCAGACAGCACGCATTTCTGAGAATGCGGACTGTTGGTAAAATCGGGTGATTGACTGTCTGTCGAGACAGGCGACTCGATTTTCAGATCAAAATCCGTTGGATAAATGTATTCAGTCACGGCCTTCGTCACATATTCGTCACCCGAGCGCACAACGGCGTGGGATGAATCAATAAGGTCAACGTCGTCACGATCCAAAAGTTTTTTGCAGAGAGCGGCCGCATCGGAGACATGGCTTGAATCCTCGAATCCGACCGCCTTGAGTGCTTCGCGTCCCGCACCGACCAGCCGCACGTTGCATTCGAGCAGATTTAGAACCTGCCCATTTTTCCACTCATTAAAATACTTGACGATCTTCACAAGATTATCAGGTGTATTGGTGACGCGCAGATAGGCCGTCAACCCGTCGCGGCGTCTCACAACGGAAGATCCCTCCGGCCATGTGAGCTTAAGCCCTTTTTCTGAAAACTGAGCCTTCCATTCTCGTTCCGTCTGTTTATCCCATTCCTTCTGCTCAGCTTCCTCCTCGGCCATACGTTTCGCCCTCTCCTCGTCCGTCTCGTCGTCATGATTTGCCAGGAAGATGCATTCAAATGTCATCAGAGGGAATGAAAGCGTGTCCATCCCTTCCGGCGGATTGTCCTGCCCAGGCAGCATCATCGATGCGCACAGCGCAAACGCCATCAGCATTTTCTTCATTCGTGATTCCTTTCCGTTCCTTAACTGATAGTTCACAAGTATATGCTTGATAATGATGACATTATACCAAATCCGCGGCGGATGCGCCGCGAGCATTATCACTGTCAGATTTTCCGAGAATGGCCGCCTATCAGAACAGAAACACAAGAAGGAGGTGCATTATGGACAACAGGAAGACATTTCTCGCCGCAGCTTTCGCGGCAATCGCAATCGCCGCATCTGCAATACCCGGAGAGCGCGGCCCCACGCCGCGCGGAGAGGGCGCCGGCGGACGTGGGCACCATGTCCAGCAAAGCGGGACCCACCTCCCGCGTATGCAGCATTCGGGTCCGCGCAGAAGCGCATTCTCGTCGCCAAACGACTCGTTCCACGACACCTACAAGAAGAACACCGGCGAAATCCGCCGCGAAGCGCCGAAGCCAGTCAACAACCTCCACGCAAAGATAAGCGCGGCGCGCGCGGAGGCAATCAAGTTCGAGCTTGAGCGCGAGCGCGCGCACAAAAGCCCGATCAGCTGCTGGTCGAACTTCGGGACGCTCTCAACCGTAGCCGTCGCGCAGTCCGCGCCCGCTGCAGTCGAGCAGAAGTCGATCACCATCGTCAACTCGAACGTGACGATCAACCAGTAGCGAATATGTGCGCTCCGGCAAATCAGCCGAACGGTATGACAAGCTTCTTGGCACCTTCGGGGTACTTGATCTTGATCACGATGTCGTCGCCGTCTGGCTTCTTGAAGTTATAGGACTTCTTTCCGTTCATCGAAAAGCTGCCGGTGCTGCCGAGCTTCTTGTCCCCGCAGTAGACCTCCAGCTCGCAGTCGGCCTTGCTTCCGACCGGCGAAACCTCAAGCGACTTCTCGTCGCTCATCAAGTTGGATTCGCCCACGCATTGCCGCCGCCGCACAGCACGAACGTCGCGAATCCGGCCTCGCGGTTCACGGACGAGCGGAACGGCTCCGCCTCCCAGTTGGCGTCGCCGTTCTTCTTCTTGGTGTAGTCCTTGCCCGATCCGTCAGTTATCGATTCGACGACAAGGCTCTCAAGGTCTATGTCCACGATGTTCTGCGCGAGTACAATGTACGTGGCCGTGAAATATCCCTTGCGCCCGTACTTGAACCTGTCGAAGGTCGCGGAGCTCGGAACGTTCGTGCCGATCGGTGGATAGACGCAGCACTCCTTGAGGACGACGGACGGCTTCCCAGTGTAGCTCGCAACGCCCTGGCCGAAGCTGAAGCCCTTGCCGCCAAAGCTGGCGCCGAAGCCACTTCCCCCAAAGGCCTTCTCTATGTCCGAAGAGGACATTTCCTCTATCGAAATACTGCTCGATGCACTCGAGCTTCCCGTAACGGGCTTGCCGTATACTGTGGCGACGGCAAGAGCCGCCAAAAAACCTGCAGATGCAATTCGTTTCATGTAATCCTCGCTTCCTTTCTATTTGGCCTGCGGACATTATACCAAAAACTCGGCTACTGTATCAGTTTTACTGTATCAATAAGCTCCGACCCTTCATTCTCCTCTATTGCCCCCCGATGAGATTGATGACGAATCAGACCACTTTCCAAACACTTCTTTAGCCGTTTATCGCTTTCATCCAGAAATCTCCCATAATTATGTACTCCATTGAAATCGCTATAAATGTAAAATACCATATCTTCCGTAATATGAATCGTTAGATCTCCAATTATCACTCCAAACATGGGAACAAATATGTCAGCAACCTTATAACATGGGGCATGCTCGCTACACTTCCATTTATTAATATCTGACTCTAACTCAAGAGCATTTTTTGCTACTGTCTCTTCATTCACTTTCCACACCTTTATCTCTCCTTTTGCGAAATCCCCTTTCATGATTTCTTCATGCGCCGCCCTGAAATCATAAAACCCCACAAATAGACATGAAACCACACATCCCACAAACAATGCAATTTCTTTGAAAAACAACGCCAACAATACTAGAATGATAACAGTTCCAGCTAACAATCTCTTCAGTACTTTAGTAATTTTTGCCATAAATTCATTTCTTCTTTCCCGCTTTTTTTGATTTTCCGCATAAACTCGCACCGCCTCAGAGAAAGTCCGACACTGATGCCACGGCGTATAACTGGAATGCTTACCGACGAGCCAACAGAGCCAACAGGGTCAGACTTGATTGCCACAGTAGATTGCCACAGTAGGTTTTCCTTGTCATAGCGGCGCGACACTCTCGATTCACCGCTTGCCATCCTTCAAACGCGCGATGGGCAACGCGGTCGATCTGGCGACGGCATCGGTTAGGAAGATTTGCTCGGCAACGTCTCATGTCTAATACACATACCTATCTCGCGTTAGTGTGGTATTTCACTGTGGTAATCATGTCTGACCCTGTAGCCCCTCATGTCTGACTGAATTGCGGACTATCCGCGATAGCCCTCTATTACCGTCTGCCGCGGACGCTTTGACTGGCGCGGGTAGTCGAGGGTGAAGTGAAGCCCGCGGCTTTCGTGGCGCTTCTGCGCGCTCTTGACGATGAGCTCTGCGCACACGGCGAGGTTTCGGAGCTCAAGCGTGTCGGGCGTCACGAGATAGCGGAAGTAGTAGTCGCGGATCTCCTTGCGGAGCGTCTTGATGCGGTGCGCGGCGCGCGCGAGGCGCTTGTTCGTGCGCACGATGCCGACGTAGTCCCACATGAGGCGGCGGATTTCGTCCCACATGTGCGAGACGAGAACGGCCTCGTCTGGAGGAACGGCGTTGCCGATGCGCCATGCGGGGATCTCGGGCAGCTTCCTGCGCGACGCGAACTTCGTAGGGTTCGCCGCGAGCCGTGCCGCCGTGAGCCGGGCGCAGACGAGCGCTTCCATAAGCGAGTTGGACGCAAGGCGGTTCGCGCCGTGAAGACCGGTGCAGGCGCACTCCCCGACGGCGGAGAGTCCCGAGACGGAAGTCTCGCCCGCAGTCGTCGCCTGGATGCCGCCGCAAGTGTAGTGCGCCGCCGGGACAATCGGGATCAGGTCCTTCGCCATGTCTATACCGAACTCCATGCACTTCTGGTAGATGTTCGGGAAGCGCGTCATCAGGTAGGCCCTGCCCTTCTTCCTGATGTCGAGATACATGCAGTCGTCGCCGGTGCGCTTCATTTCGCTGTCAATCGAACGCGCGACGATGTCGCGCGGCGCGAGGCTCCCGCGCGGATCGTACTTCTTCATGAACTCGCGGCCGTGCTTGTTGACGAGAACGGCACCTTCGCCGCGCACGGCCTCGGATATGAGGAAGCGCTTCGCCTGCGGATGGTAGAGGCATGTAGGGTGAAACTGGATGAACTCCATGTTCTCGATCTTCGCGCCCGCGCGCCATGCAAGCGCTATGCCGTCGCCAGTCGCCGTGTCGGGATTGCAGGTGTAGAGATAGACTTTGCCGCAGCCGCCGGTCGCAAGCACCGTGTCGGGCGAGCGGACAGCGTATATCTCGCCAGTCGTCTTGTCGAGGACATACGCGCCGATGCAGCGGTTGGGACCCTTGAGCCCGATGCGCTTCGTCATCACGAGGTCGATCACTATCGTCTGCTCCCTGACGTCGACGGACGAGCGGCGGATGCTGCGCATCATCGCCGCCTCGCACTTCTCGCCAGTGATGTCGCCTGCGTGGAAGATGCGCCGCGCGCTGTGCCCGCCCTCGCGAGTAAGTTCCCACGAGCCGTCTTTCTTCTTCGCGAACCGGACGCCGCACTTGACGAGGTCCTTGATTCCCTCGGGCGCATGCTCGCAGATCTCGTGGACTACGGCGGAGTTGCCAAGCCAAGCGCCGGCGATCATCGTGTCGCGCGCGTGCTTGTCGAAAGTGTCGGATGGATCGGCGACGCAGCAGATGCCTCCCTGCGCAAAATTCGTGTTGCAGTCCTGGAGCCGCCCCTTTGTCACGAGCACGACCTTGCCCTTGTCGGCGAGATGAAGCGCCGTCATGAGCCCTGCCATTCCAGAGCCGACGACAAAGTAGTCGCAATCGACGATTTTCATAGGGAGCCAAGCTCCTGCAGTGTGTCTCAGCCGTAGAAGTTGCCGTAGGCGCGGATCTTCCCGTAGCGCTTCTCGACAAGATCATCCACTGGGATTTTCTTGAGCGCCTTGAGCGCGGCGAGAATCGCCTTCTTGACTGCGGACGCGGCGGCCTTGTGGTTCTTCTGCGCTCCGCCAGCCGGCTCCTTGACGACCTCGTCGATCGCGCCGAGCTTAAGGAGGTCGGGCGCGGTGATTTTGAGCGCCTCGGCGGCCTCGGGGGCTTTCGCGCCGTCGCGCCACAGGATGCCCGCGCATCCCTCGGGGGAGATGACGGAATAGATCGCATTCTCCATCATGAGAATCTTGTCGCCTACGGCAATCGCGAGCGCACCGCCCGAACCGCCCTCGCCGGTGACGACGACGACGACTGGCGTCTTGAGGCGAGAGAAGAATTCAAGCGACTTAGCAATCGCCTCGGCCTGACCGCGCTCCTCTGCCTCGCGGCCTGGATACGCACCGGGAGTGTCGACGAACGTGACGACGGGAAGGTGGAACTTCTCCGCGAGCTTCGCAAGGCGCATCGCCTTGCGGTAGCCATCGGGGTTCGCCATGCCGAAGTTGGCCTCCATGTTCTCCTCGACTGTCGCGCCCTTGTTGTGGCCGAGCAAAAGCACCTTCTCACCACCGATCGTCGCGAAGCCGCCGACGAGACCACGGTCGTCGTTGACGAGCCGATCGCCGTGCAGCTCCTCGAAGTCGGAGCAGATAAGCTTGATGAAGTCCTTGAGGTGCGGACGCTTCGGGTCGCGCGCAAGCTTCACGCAGTCCATTGCACTCTTTGCCATAAATCTCCTCTCCTAAATTACTGACTACTAACTACTGACTCCTGACCCCTAACTACTGACCCCTGACTCCTGACCCATCAAAAGCCCCAGTAGTTGAGCATCTTCGCGAGAAAGCCCTTGAGCTCGCTGCGCTCGACTATCTTGTCGATGAAGCCATGCTTCTCAAGGTATTCCGCCGACTGGAAGTCGTCGGGAAGCTTCTGGTGGATCGTGTTCTCGATGGAGCTTTGCAATCGCGGCAGAGGTCTTTGCCATCTGCATGAGCGAGAGAATGCCCTCGTGCATACGCGCGCCGCCGGACGCAGAGAAGAGGACGAGCGGACGATTTTCGGCAATCGCCTGCTCGCACGCGCGGGCGATGCGCTCGCCAGTGCCGGTGCCGAGGGAGCCGCCCATGAACGCGAAGTCCATGACGCCAAGCATCACGGGGTGGCCGTCTATCTTCGCGGTTCCCATAACGATCGACTCGGTCTCGCCCGACTTCGCAATCGTCGCCTCGACCTTCGCCTTGTAGGGGCCGGTCGCGTCGTGGAACGAGAGGTGGTCGGAGTAGGATACTGCGCGGAAGACCTCGGAAAAGGTTCCTGCGTCAGCGACCTGGGCTATGCGCTCACGCGCCGAGAGACGCCCGTGGTAGTTGCACTTGGGGCAGATCGCGTTGTTCTTCTTCCAAACCGCCTTTTCGAAATGGCTCCCGCACTTGGGGCAAATCGCCCAAAGCGCCTTCGCGGGCGGAATCTTCGCCTTTTCGGCCTTCGGTTCAAACCAGCTCATAGGGTCTCCTTGCAAATGCAGCCGGGGCACGCACCCCGTTGCGGAACATTATACCATAAAAACGCGTCACTGAAGCAAGATGTCGAGCATTCCGGCGACGAGCTTGCCGGCAGTGAAAAGCGACTCCTCCGAGATCTTGTCGACCGTGTCCTTCGCGGTATGCCAGTAGTCGTTGAGCCCCGGTGCGCTGCCATACTCGAAGTCTATGAGGTCGATCGACTTGAAACCGGCTTCGAGAAAAGGCACGTGGTCGTCCTTGACGAGCAGGTCTACGCGCGACACCTTGTCGGCGACTCCTGCCTTCTTTGCGGCGGCAAGCGCGATCTTCGACAGCGCTGGACTGCTGTTTTTCGGGATTGACACATGAAGGTCCTTGTCGCCAAGCATGTCGAGGCATATCACGGCCTTAACCTTGACGCCGCTTTCCTTCAGCGACTTCGCCGCATGGCGAGACCCCCAGAGGCCGTCGTCCTCGACATACGCGTTCATGCACTCCTCGCCATCGGTCCATATCAGCATGACGTTGTCGTTCTGCGTTCGATGGTTGTAAAGAACGCCCGCAAGCGCGACGAGAAGCCCCGAGGTCGAGGCGCCGTCGTTCGCGCCCGGGCAGTCGACGCCCGTCTTCGTGTCGTAATGAGAGACGAGGACTACCCAGGGCGCATCCGGGTTCCTCTTGAACGAGGCGACGAGATTCGTGAAGCGGCGCTCGCCCTTCGGCGTCTTCGCGACAAACATGTCGCGCCTGACGTCGGCTCCCGCCGCGCTCGCGGCGTCGAGAAGATAATTCGCGGCAAGCATGCTGCGTGTCGTGCCGGAATCGCGCGGAGTGTGATTCTCTACGAGGCCCGTGGCAGTCTTGAAGGCGAGGTTGGCGTCGGCCTGCGAAAAGACGAGCGACGCCGCGAGAAGCGCAGAAAACATCGTCAGTCGATCTCCACGCCGATCATGCGGATGACGCGGTCGAGGTCGTCGTTGTCGAAGAAGTCGATCTCGAGGACACCCTTCGTGTGCTTGCCGTTCGCGTGCGTGACGCCGCTCGTCACGCGCACGGCGCAGCCGAGATGGCGCTTGAGCTTGTCGGAAAGGCTGCGCACATACGAATCGGGAAGGTCGGGCACGCCGGTGGAGCGCGCGGGAACGGGCGCGTGAAGACGCGCGACCTTCTTCTCGAGGGCGCGCACCGTAAGCTGGTCGTTCACGCAGTCGCGCGCAAGGAGGACGCGGTCTTTCTCGGAATCGACGGAAAGTAGGACCTTCGCATGGCCGACGGAGAGAAGACGAGACTGCACGAGCCCCTTCACCTCGTCGGGAAGCTCGAGAAGCCGCACGGAATTCGCGACCGTCGCGCGGCCCTTGCCAACCTTCTCGGCGACATCGGCCTGCGTGAGATTGAAACTGTCCTGGAGCGTCTTGTAGCTAAGCGCCTCCTCGATCGGATTCAGGTCCTCTCTCTGGAGATTTTCCGTCGCCGTCATGGCGGCGGCAGTGAGGTCGTCGGCCTCGACGAGCGTGACGCGAATCTTCTTCCAGCCGGCGATTTGCGCGGCGCGGAGACGGCGCTCGCCGGAGATGAGCTCGTATCGGCCGGCCGAGTTCTTCCTCACCGTCGGAGGCTGGACAAGGCCGCTGTTCTTGAGCGACTCAGCGAGCTCCTTCAGCTCCTCTTCCCTGAAGTCGCGGCGCGGCTGGTAGGGGCTGCGCTCGATGTCGAGTATGTTGAGCTCGAGCGGCGCACCTGGCTGGGTCTGCGCAAAGGCCTTTGCCTCGGGGCGCACCGCGGCGACTGCAGGCGGCGGCATGGACGAGGAAAGAAGGCCGTCGAGCCCGCGCCCGAGCCCGTGCTTGCGCTTCGCATCAACGGACGCGGGGGCCTTGCCGGCCCCCGTCGCCTTCTTCAGAAATGGATTACCCGGCTTGCTCACTCTTCGTCGCTGCCAAAGTAGCCATTTGCAATCGGAAGGATCTTGACCTTGTTGTCCAGCACAATGTTGATCACGCCGATCTGAAGGCCCTTACGGCACTCGTGCGCAATGTTGATCGCACCGATCTGCACGCCCGTAAGCTCCTCAGCGCTGTTGATCGCCGCGACCTGGAGGCCCTTCTCGATCTTCGCCATGTTGAGGGCGAGCGCGAAACTGGCACCGGCGCAGCTGCCTTCGGTGAAGTTGCAGACGCCGGACGTCTGCCAGCCGACAAAGTCCTTCTGGCACGACGCAAGCAGGTTGACGTCCATGCCCTTCATGAGGTTGCGCATGCCGAACGTCGCAATGCTAACGCCGTAGACATCGCCAAAGCCGAGATTCGCACCGAGCGTAATGTCAATGCCGCGGACGGCAGCGTCGGTCCAGTTGCAGACGCCGGAGATGAGAAGCCCGTCCTGGTTGTCGCGGGTGCGCGAGGCGATGCCAGATATCCCGAGGCCCTGAAGCTTGACAGTCTCGATGTAGAACAGATCGAGGTCAAAACCCTTGACGTCCCAGTCGAAGCCCCACGGAATCGACACTGGAGCGAAAAGACCGACCTGGACAG
The DNA here is from genome assembly GCA_902801025.1 of uncultured bacterium. Lineage (GTDB taxonomy): Bacteria > Verrucomicrobiota > Kiritimatiellia > RFP12 > UBA1067 > UBA1067. The sequence goes on from CADCGZ010000113.1 coordinate 17,639, forward strand.
GAGTCCAGCCGATCGCCCCGATTCCCTGACCTTCGACGTCATTGTCGCTAGCCGCTGCATCGGCGGCGAAAACAGTTGTGCATGCCGCGATCGCGGCGGTTGCAAGTGCAAGCTTCATTGTCTTCATGTTGTGACTTCTCCTTGTGTTGTGAAAAGTATGGGGAAATTTTACACTTTCGCGGGCGCCGCGTCAAGTGCACGGGCGCGAACGCGCAAAAAAACAATTCCGGTCACCGGAACGGTAAGGACGTAGAGGACCCCCATCACGCCGACCGTCATCCAGAAATTCGATATGAGAAGAGCGACGACGAGCAGCAGCACAGCCATCACCGGAAGCTGGTATTTCCTGCTGATGTGGACGGACTTGAGCGAAATCGTCGGGAGCCGCGAGGCCATCAGCGCGCCGACGAAGAGGAGCATGAACATTCCGAAATACGGATTGCGAAGGACGTCCTGCAGCGCCGGGTACTTGTCCTTCGCGTCGAGCGCGAGCGCGAGAATTGCCGGCGTGAGCACCATCCAGCACCCGCCCGGCGCGGGGACGCCCGTGAAGAAGTGCTTCCAGTAGGGAAGCGTCGGCTGCTCGAGCATCGTGTTGAACCGCGCGAGGCGGAAGCAGTCGCAGAGCGCGTAGAAGAGCGAGCAGCCGAGGACAAGCCGCACCATCTGCGGCGAGCAGCCCTCGTGCGCCGGCCCCCCGGTAAGCCAGAAGAACATGAACATCGCGGGTGCGACGCCGAAGTTCACGAAGTCGGCGAGGGAGTCGAGTTCGGCGCCGAGCTTGGAGCTCGCCTTCAGGAGCCGCGCGATGCGCCCGTCCATGCCGTCGCACACGCACGCGACGAGAAGCGCGATAAGCGCATGGAGAAACCGCCCCTCGCTCGAAAGCGATATCGACGTTATGCCGGCGCACGCAGCCATGGAAGTGACGAGGTTCGGCACGACCGTGCGGAGCGGAATCATCTCCGCGCGCGACCTCTGGTCGCGGCTGCGGCGCCTCCTGCCTCTCAAACGGAACCTTCCCATCTCGCCCTTCTCAGCTGACGGATATGCGGATTCCCCCCGGCTGCGCGGGAGCGGCCGGGCGCGGCTGGGGCTTCGGCCCGTTCTTGCGCGGCGGCCCGATCAACGCGCCGAGAACGCGCCCGAGGGTCTTCGGGGCCTGCTCGACGAAGCACTCTTCCTTAAGCTCCTCGAGGACGCGGTTGATCACGTCCTCGCCAAGTTCGCGGTGCGCGTTCTCGCGGCCGCGGTACTGGAGGGTGAGCTTCACCTTGCAACCGTCCTTGAGAAAGCCCCGGATCTGGTTGAGCTTGTAGTTGAAGTCGTTCGTGTCGGTGCCGGGATGGAACTTGATTTCCTTCACCTTCTGCACCTTCTGGGCCTTCCTCGCCTGCTTCTCCCTGATGGACTCCTCGTACTTGAACTTTCCGTAGTCCATGATCTTGCAGACTGGCGGCTGCGCGTTGGGCGTGATCTCGACGAGATCGAGCCCTCTCTGGTCCGCGAGGCGCTGGGCGTCGCGTGTCGGCATTACGCCGAGCATATTTCCCTGGGCATCAAGAACGCGAACCTGCGGAACGCGAATCTTGAAGTTGACACGAGTGAACTGTGCGATAACTCACCTCTTTTTTTGGTTTATGATGTTGTATTATACCACAATCAGGCGCGCGGGTGTGATGAAAAATA
>CADCGZ010000114.1 GCA_902801025.1 uncultured bacterium
GCTCTCGTCCTTGACGATCTCGATCTCGCCGTCGAAGCCGCACACCTGGCAGTAGTCGCTCTTGGTGTTGAGCTCGGCGTACATGATGTTCTCGTAGATAAACTTCATGATCGAGAGGACCGCCTTCAGGTTGTGCTGCATGTTCGGCACCTCGACGTAGGAGATCGCGCCTCCGGGCGAGAGCTTCTGGAACTTCGCCTCGAGCGCGAGCTTGTCGAACGCGTCGATCTTCTCGGTCACGTGCACGTGGTAGGAGTTCGTGATGTAGTTCTTGTCAGTGACGCCCTTCACGACGCCGAAGCGCTTCTGCAGGCACTTGGCGAACTTGTAGGTCGTCGACTCGAGGGGAGTCCCGTAGAGCGAGTAGTCGATGTCCTCGGCCTTCTTCCACTTCGCGGTGTATTCGTTGAGCTTCTCCATTACCTCGAGGCCGAACTTCTCGCCTTCCGGCTCGGTGAGCTTCTTGCCAATCATCGCAAAGACGCACTCCCAGAGCCCCGCGTACCCGAGCGAAATCGTCGAGTAGCCGCCGTAGAGGAGCTTGTCGATCTTCTCGCCCTTGTCGAGGCGCGCAAGCGCGCCATACTGCCAGAGAATCGGCGCCGCGTCGGAGGGCGTCCCTTTCAGGCGCTCGTGGCGGCAGCGGAGGGCGCGGTGGCAAAGCTCGCAGCGCTCCTCGAAGAGGTCCCAGAACTTCTTCATGTCGCCGTGCGCGGAAAGCGCGATGTCGACGAGGTTGATCGTCACGACGCCCTGGTTGAAGCGGCCGTAGTACTTGGGCTTGCCGGGCTCGTAGTTCTTCGCGCGCGCCACGTTGCCGTAGCCGTCGCCCGAGCGGTCGGGCGTGAGGAACGAGCGGCATCCCATGCAGGTGTAGGTGTCGCCATGGCCGACTGTCTCGCCCTTCGAGAGCTTGTACTCGCGCATCTTCTTCTCGCTGATGTAGTCGGGAACCATGCGCTTCGCGGTGCACTTCGCAGCGAGCTCGGTCAGATACCAGTAGGGCGACTTCTCGGTGACGTTCTGCTCCTCAAGGACGTAGATGAGCTTCGGGAACGCAGGAGTGATGTAGACACCCTGCTCGTTCTTGACGCCCTTGATGCGTTCGTTGAGGACTTCCTCGATGATCATGGCGAGGTCGTCGCGCTCGCGCTCGCTCCTCGCCTCGCCGAGGTACATGTAAACGGTGACGAACGGGGCCTGGCCGTTTGTCGTCATGAGCGTGACGACCTGGTACTGGATCGTCTGCACGCCCTTCTGGATCTCCTTGCGGACGCGACGCTCTACTATCTTTTCGAAGTCGGCCTTCGACATCTTGACGCCCGCGAGCTCACACTCGCTCTTCACCTCTTCCTGAATCGACTTGCGCGAGACGTCGACAAAGGGCGCGAGGTGCGTGAGGGAGATGGACTGGCCGCCGTACTGGTTCGAGGCGACCTGGGCGATGATCTGCGTCGCGATGTTGCAGGCAGTGGAGAAGCTCCTGGGCTTCTCGATCATCGTCTCGGAGATGACGGTGCCGTTCTGCAGCATGTCCTCGAGGTTCACGAGGTCGCAGTTGTGCATGTGCTGCGCGTAGTAGTCCATGTCGTGGAAGTGGATGATGCCTTCCTTGTGCGCCTGCACGACGTCCGTCGGGAGAAGGAGGCGCGCGGAGACGTCCTTGGAGACCTCGCCCGCCATGTAGTCGCGCTGCACGGCGTTGATCGTCGGGTTCTTGTTGGAGTTCTCCTGCTTGACGTCCTCGTTGTTGCACTCAATGAGGGAGAGAATCTGGTCGTCGGTCGTGTTGGACTTGCGCTTGAGCTGCTGCTTGTAGCGATAGACGATGTAGCGCTTCGCGATCTCGCGCGCGCCGAATTCCATGAGCTTCGTCTCGACGACGTCCTGGATCTCTTCGACGTGCATCGCACGGTCTCGCGCCGCGCACACGCCCGCGACTTCCTCCGCGATGAGCTTGATGCGACCTTCCGAAAGCGCGTCCTTGTAGTCGACCGCCTGCGACGCCTTGCGAATCGCATTCTCGATCTTCGTGATATCGAACGGAACTTCCTGTCCGCTGCGCTTGGTGATCTTCATCTCTTTCATCTTCATCGCTTGATCGCCTCTCTTTGTTTTGGACGTGGTTAATAAATGGGTTTTATCTACTATTGGTAGTTCGGTTGAATATGATACACTAAATCTTGTGTCCTGACAAGGGTGAAATTATAAAATTTTATCAACAGGTTGTAGACAGCCTGTTGACGAAACACAATTCCTTGGGGTTTTGGGGCTTTTTTCAGAATCTGGGCAGCTTCGCAAGCGATTCTACGCGTCCTTCAGGCTCAAAGCGCATGCGCCAGATGTGCCCGTGGAGGTCACGGAGCTCGCGAAGACGCCGCTCGTCGCGCCTATGGCACGAACATTCGAGGAGAAGCGCCGCGTAGGAAATCTCCTTCGCCCAGTCGTTGCGGTCGACCCAGCGCTCGAGCGCGATCCTCACGCCACGCGCAACGCCAGAGACGTCATCAAGAACGAACTGCGTAAGCCCAGGGTGACGCGAATAGCCAACGTCACCCGACAGGATGTTGAAATACTCCGAAGAGTCCGGCTTCACCGCGCCACCGCGGAGATAGAGCGTGCCGAGCTTCTGCAGAAGCCCTCCAACAGGAAGGTCCATCACCGAGCAGAGGTCCTTCTCCAAGTCCATCTTCGCCGCAACGCGACCCGCGGTCATCATGTTGCCAGCCAAAATGATCGCAGGAAGCGATACGCAGAGCGGATGCCACGCATAGCCGTCGGAGAAGTCCGTCACGACGAAGCGCGTCGCCTTGCGTTCGGAGCCAACGGCCTCGGCGCGTTCCATCGCCTCGCGCATTTCCTCAATGCGCCCGCAAAGCGAACGCGCGGCAAACGTCGGCGCGACTACTGTCTTCGCATCTGCCTCGATCTCGCGGCGATAATCCTCGCCCACGACCTTGAAGCCGATCCCCTGCATGCGGCAGTAGGCCTCGGTCTTCGCCGTATCAAGAGCTTCCTCCCGTTCCTTCGCCGTATCGTATAGACGGAATTCATTGTAGCCGAAGCGCGCGAGCACGTCCACGAGCTCCTGCATCGACCGGCGGTTTGGGCACCGGTCGGTCACGTCCAGGAGGTAAACCCTCGTCTCGAATCCGTGCCCGCCTTTCATGACGGCAGAAACCAGTTACTTCGCAGCGTCGTAGTGGCGGGCAATGGCCTCGTAGCCCTCGATCATCGCGCTCGGGAGCTTGCCGTAGAGCTTATAGTAGTCACAGACGACCGGGAGGCACCGCGTCTTCCATTTCGCGATCGTGTTGAGCGCGATGGACTTGAGCTGGTGGTGGGCGAAGGGATTGGCGAAGCGTTCGAGGACGCTCTCGGCGTATTCCTTCTTCTCCGCATCGGGAAGGTTCACCGTCGGGAAGATTTCGTCGAAGATCACCTGGCGGACGAACTTGTTGAACTCGGGGTCTGCGATGCACTGCGCGACCTCGGTGAAGCCCTTCTCGAGCCCGCGGTACACCATCGTCGTGTGGGTCGCGTTGAGGAAGCGCACCTTGCGCGTGCGGTAGGGCTGCATATCTGGCGTGTAGACGACGTTGACACCGGCCGCCTTAAGCGGAAGCTCGCTTTCAAGGTCGAAGCCGTCGGGCGTTTCGATGACGAAGAAGTGGAACGGCTCGCCGCAGACGAGAACGTCGTCCTTCTCGCCGAGCTTCTCGGCATAGCGCGCGGCGGACTCGGGATCGGGACGGCCCGCGACGATGCGGTCGACGAGCGTCGAGCAGAAGACACACTCGTCCTCGATGTATTGCTTGATTGTTTGATTGTTTGGATTGTTTGATTCGTCGGCGAGGTGCTGGAGAATGCACTTCTTGAGGTTGTCGCCGTTGTGCTCGATAAGCTCGCACGGGATGAAGACGAGGCCGGGAAGCTTCGCCGCGAAGCGCGCCTTGAGAAGCCTGAGAACCTTTGCAGGGAATGTATTCTGGTCCTTTACGTACTGAATGCCCGCCTCTGTCGTGTTGGAGACGACAAACCTGAGCGAGGGGAGAGTCGCGTACTTGTCGAGGTTTTGCCACATGTCTACGCCCTTGACGCAGGAAATCTCCTCGATCTCCTCGACCGTCTTCCCGCCAATGACGCCGCGCAGGCACGTGTGATACTTTCCGCCGCGGTCGTTCAGGATCTTGGACGGCATGCAAAGCTCGTCGCCGATCGGCTGGATTATCTGGACCGCGCCGTCGAAGCCGGCCTTGTCATTCATCTTCTGCACCATCCAGTCGATGAAGCACCTGAGGAAGTTCCCTTCGCCAAACTGCAGTATCTTAGTTTCCATCTTATTTCTTTTTGCTTTGTGAAAAGTTTGTAGCAGATTCTCGCGCCGCTGCTACTTGCGCTTTGCGAGCGCTTCATGGTACTCGGAGTAGCTCCCCTCGAACCAGGTGGTCTTGCCATTCCCTTCGAACGCGAGGATGTGCGTCGCGATTCGGTCGAGGAACCAGCGATCATGCGAGACTACCATCACGCAGCCACCGAAGTCCTGAAGACCTTCTTCCAAGGAGCGGAGAGTCGCGACGTCGAGATCGTTCGTCGGCTCGTCGAGGAGAAGGAGGTTTCCGCCCGACGTGAGGAGTTTCGCGAGGTGGACGCGGTTCCTTTCGCCGCCAGAAAGTACGCCGACTTTCTTCTGCTGCTCGGGGCCGCGGAAGTTGAAGCGGCTGCAGTAGGCGCGGCCGTTCATCATCGTAGTGCCTGCGAGCTTGACGAATTCGCCTCCGCCCGTTATCGCCTCGTATACCGTCTCGTCGGGCTTTAGCTCGCTTCTCGTCTGGTCGACATACGAGAGCTTCACCGTGTCGCCGACCTTGAAAGAGCCCTCCACCGGCTTGAGCTGCCCAGTGATGAGCTTGAAGAGCGTCGTCTTGCCCGCGCCGTTTGCACCGATGACGCCGACTATGCCGCCGCGCGGAAGGTCGAAGTTGAGGTCCGAGTAAAGCACCTGGTCGCCAAACGCCATCTTGACGTGCTCCGCGCGGACGACGAGATCGCCGAGCCGTGGCCCCGGGGGGATTCGTATGACGAGATCGTCCTCGCGCGTCGACACCTCCTGCTTCTGCAGCTC
>CADCGZ010000115.1 GCA_902801025.1 uncultured bacterium
CCCCGACGGCTACTACAACGACGTCCAGGTCAACTCGACGCTCATCCAGTCCGACGGCACCAGGGAGGCCGACTTCCTCGCCGTCAACGCGTCGTCCGCGGCGCTCCACATCTCCGAGATCCCGTTCATGGGCCCGATCGGATGCGTCAGGATCGGCCGCATCGACGGCCAGTGGGTCATCAACCCGACCCACGAGCAGAAGGCCAAGAGCGACATCGACCTCCTCTACGCCGGCATCCGCGGCAAGTTCCTCATGATGGAGGGCTCCGCCTCGGAAATCAGCGACGAGGATTTCGTCGCGGCCCTCAAGCGCGCCCACGAGGAAGTCGAGAAGATCATCGACCTCCAGATCGAGATGCGCCGCGCCCTCGGCAAGCCCGACAAGGACATCAAGGACATCCCGCAGCCCGCGGACAAGATGGACTTCATGCGCAAGGAAGGCGGCGAGGCCCTTGCGGCGGCGCTTCTCATCAAGGGCAAGCTCGAGCGCCAGGGCAAGGTCTCCGCCATCAAGGAAGACCTCCTCAAGAAGGTCGCCGAGAAGTGGCCCGAGGTCGACGCCGTCGGCTTCGTCCACCTCTTCGACGCCCTCGAGATCGAGACCGTCCGCAAGAACGTCTTGGAGAAGGGGCTCCGCATCGACGGCCGCGCCCAGCACGAGATCCGTCCGCTCTCCGCCCAGGTCGGCGTCCTTCCGCGCCTCCACGGCTCTGCGATCTTCTCGCGCGGCGAGACCCAGTCGTTCGCGACTGTCACGCTCGGCACGAAGAAGGACGCTCAGGACCTCGACTCCGTTACTGGCGGCGAGCCCTCGAAGCGCTTCATGCTCCACTACAACTTCCCGCCCTACTGCACGGGCGAGGTCGGGCGTCTCGGCTCCACGGGCCGCCGCGAGATCGGCCACGGCGCTCTTGCCGAGCGTTCGATCGCGGAGGTTCTCCCCGACGAATTCCCGTACTCGATCCGCGTCGTCAGCGAGATCATGGGCTCCAACGGCTCCTCGTCGATGGCGTCGATCTGCAACGGCTGCCTCGCGCTCATGGATGCGGGCGTTCCGCTGAAGCGCACCGTCGCGGGCATTTCGATCGGCCTTTTCACGAACGAGGACCAGTCGAAGAAGGTGCTCGTCACCGACATTCTCGGCGCGGAAGACCACTGCGGCGACATGGACTTCAAGGTCGGCGGCACGAAGAAGGGCATCACGGGCTTCCAGGTCGACCTGAAGCTCCGCGGCCTCACGTGGGACCTCGTCGAGGGCGCGATCAAGGCCGCCCACGACGCGCGCCTCAAGATCATCGACTTCATGGAGTCCGTCATCCCCGCCCCGCGCGCCGAGCTCAACAAGTACGCGCCGCGGATCGAGGAGATGCAGACCTCGCTCGAGTCGATGGAAGCGGCGAAGCGCGCCGTCGGCGCGGTCTCGGCCGTCGCCGAGCCCGGCAAGATCTACGAGGGCAAGGTCACCGGCATCAAGGACTTCGGCGCGTTCGTCGAGATCCTCCCCGGCATGGACGGCCTCTGCCACATCTCGGAGTTCTCCGACAAGTTCCTCAAGTCGATGGACGGCGTCTGCAAGGTCGGCGACATCATCAAGGTCAAGTGCCTTGACGTCGACGAGCGCGGACGCATCAAGCTCTCCCGCAAGGCGGCGATGGCAGAGCTCGACGAGCAGGCGGCGAAGTAAAGGCGGCCTGCATGGCGAAAACACTGGGGCGCGGCGCATCTGCCGCGCCCCAATGTTTTAAGGTGTGCTAAGGCGCTAAAAAATTTTTTTAAGAAATTTAAAATACCCCCTTGACGGTTTCCCCCATTTGGGGGTATAATATGCGCGTTAACCCTTTTAAGGAGGAATAGATGAAAGCAGAAAAGGTTTTGGGAATCGTAGCGTGCGCGTTCGCGTGCGTGTCTCTTTCCGCTCTTGCTAACACTACTAATGGCTGGTTCGGCGTGTCGGTCAATGACACTACGGTCAATGCTGGGGCTTGCTCGGTGACGACAAACAGTGTCGCAGTCACTTCGACCGAAACTGCGGGCAAGATTGTGCTCGATAATGATCTTGAGTCGGCACTGACGATTACTCCGGGACCGGAAACTGCCGCGCTGAGCGATGGTCTCGTTACCATAACTTCTACGGCCGTCCTCACGCCGAGCGATGCTTCTGAGCTGGGTGCTGTAGCTGGCGGCGCTCAAGCGGGTTTCGCCGTGGCGGTTGATAACAATCAAACCAACTTCTACGGTTATGCGTCGGCTGGCGGCGAGGGCGGTGCGCCTGACTGGATCCAGTTCACCACCGGGCCTGCCAATCCAGAGGCTGACACGACGTTCACCATCGCCATCAACTACAGGGACAAGAAGGTCAGTTTCTATAATGGCTCTACTCTTCTTACGGATGGCACGTCTTCGGAATTCTCGATTTCCAACGAGTTCGTGAATCTGTCCAATGTTGCGGCATACGGCTCCGGCTCGATCAGCTCCGTCACGAGCCAGTACGAAGTCGCGGTTGCGGCGTATGATGGCAAGAAATATGGTTCTGGCGCTGAGGCTGTCAAGGCGAAGGGCAGTGGCTCCGGTGATATTCAGGATATTGCCTCGAATGGGGCTATCGCAGAAAATCCGCTGGCTGAAAATGGACTTTATGCGTGGGAGTGCGATGTTCTTGGTGTTGCGAAAGATGCCAAGGTTCCGTTCAAGCCTGCGGCGACGGTCAATGGGAAAATAACGCTTCAGATCGCCTCTGAAATCGAGGAGGGAATTGCCGCGACATTCAAGGTTTCGGGAGATAATGGCGCGACGTGGAGTGAATCGTATCCATCAGGTGCCATTCAGATTCCTCAAGAGCAGGGGAAGTACCTGATCAAGCCCGATCAGATCACGGTCGCTCAGTAACCTCTTAACAAGGAAGCATAAAATGAAAAAGACAATTGCAGTTCTCTTCGCGATTGCGTCGGCGGCCGTGTTCGCCGGCATGAACGATGTGCTGGTCTCCTTTAATTCTCTCTACACGCCAGGCACTGATAAATATGCTGACGGCGCCACTGTCCTTGACGGCGAGTGGTATGCGCTTGTTTGCATAAAGGACGGCAAGGCGGATATTGTGGATGCCGCGTCTCTTGCCAAGGATGGCCGTTGCCCTCGTTACGTCTTTACGATTGATGAATCCAAGCTTGACGCATATGCGGGAGGTGTGCTTGGGGTCTATCTCCTTGATACTCGCGATTTTTCCGCCGATCCTTCTGGTAAGAAGCGGACCGAGAACCTTGGTGAGAACGGATATCCGGTGTATAATGCGATGGCGGCCACGAAGGGCGAAATGAAAAGGACTGGCAATTTTGCCTCTGCCACAGCAGGAACCTCGGTGTCGGCAGGTTCGTATGATCTTGCAGCCGCGGGAGTTAAGTCACCCAAGGTGACAAGCATTGATGTCAGTGGCGACGAAGTTGTCGTGACGGTCAGTGATACGGTTCCTTTTGTTGGATACACGCTCGAGTCTGGAGACGGTGCGTTTAACTTCATGGTTCTTCCGGGTGCTGATACTTCTAACGGGAACGCTACAGGCGTGATTACGCTTAAGGCGCCCAAGAAGGATGGCGCACAGTTCTTCAAGGTTTCCTCTGTCAAGTAATTTTAGGAGTCGTCAAAATGAAAAAACTTCTCTTGATTGCAGGCGTGGCAGTTGCCCTCGCAGCTTCGGCTGACTATACCAGCCAGACGATAGGCGTCACAAAGATTACGACGACGAATCGCAACACGATTGTCGCTGTCCCGTTTGCGTCCCTTACAAATGGAACGGCGGCTATTTCTGCGAACGATCTTGTTTGCACAAATGGTTTGCCTATTGGGACGACGACGCCAACGACACAGCTTCTCGTATTCAAGGATGATGGATATCTTACATGGGAGCTGGCTCCGGAGGGCTGGGTGCCTGTTCCGAATGGGGTTCATACTGCAGACTATGTCGGCGAGAACAGCACCATAGCAAGTGGTGGGGCGATTTGGGTTGTCCTTCCGAGTGCGCCGAATCCTTCTCAGGACATTTATATCTATGGTGATTTCACCACCCAGCCAACGGAATCGGCAGTTGCGGATGGCTCAAATCTTATTGCAAACCCCTTGCAGTCTGATGCGACGTTTACACTGGACGGAACGCCGGCTACAGGTGATCAGATCATCATTTCTAATGATAGTGCCCCTGTGTGCTATTCGTACTCAAGAAAGGGAAAATGGACTGGCGACGGGGCGGCCGTTTCGATTACTGCTGTTCGTGTAAAAGTCGGGCAGGGCTTTTGGTATGTTCGCAAGACTGGCAGTTCGGTTTCTAAGGTTAACTGGATTGCGGCGGCTGGTGAATGACCAGTTCTTTTCCACCTACAAACATTGGAGATAAGATGAAAAAGTCAATTGTTGCGCTGTTCGCATTTGTGATTGCGCTTGTGGCTCAGGCAGATGTCCTTTATTGGATGGTGTCTGATGATTTTGAAGGCAAGGTGTCTGCCAGTGATACAAGTGACTTCGTGGCGCTTTATGTGTCGGGTGATTCTTTGACGCCAAATCCAACAGCCTTAGCTACTAAAACTGGTGCACAGGTCTATACTGCATTAGATGATGGCGCGACGTTCGCGTATAATGGTATTGAAGCTTACAGCACTGGGTCGCTATCATTTTATGTTGAGATACTGAGCGGTGACTATAAAGGTTATCAAACTGAACATATGACTTATGCGCAGTTGGCAAATTACATAAGGGGCGGCGGTTCGACAATTCCTTCTTCCACATTTGATGCTGCGGGATTTGGCGGTGGCACTACCACCTACAACGTCCCGGAGCCGACGAGCGGGTTGCTGTTCCTTGTGGGCGGGATGCTCCTTGGGCTGAAGCGCCGTCGCCAGAAGGTCTGAGCAGGGGCTGCTAAAAAGAGCGAAGTGCAAGATGCCTTATAGGCGTCTTGCGCTTTTCTTTTTACGGATCACTCATTGACGAAGCAAGGTAATTATGGGATAATGTCCTTCAAACCAAGGTTGATGACTATGGAAAACAACACTTTTGCTGATGATCGTCTAAGCAGGCGGGATGTGCTCCGCGCTGCCGTGGTAGGACTCGTTTCTGCCGTCGTCTACAGTATATTCCTTCCTAGTGGGCTTGATCCCTCCGTCTGGAGCGAAATGGCTGTCGCCGCGGGAATAAGACCGCCCGCGACGATTTTTGGCGGTCCATGGCGGCTTCTCACCATGTGGCTGCTCTCGATTTGCGGCCCTACCTACATTTCGTCGACGCTGAGAATAGTCGGCGCCGTCGTTGGCGGTGTCTCGATTTGCTTTGTCTACCTGGTTTTGCGGCAGATTCTCGCGTATCTCACGCGCGTCAAGGACCTAAAGTATTGGAGTTGGATCGCTCCGTTCTTTGCGATGGTTGCGACCGTCTGCTGTGGCGCCGGCGATGCATTTATCCGCATGCTGTCGCCAGTCTCGTCTGGCGCGTTCCGGTTCTTTGTCCTCATAATCTCGCTTCATCTCTTCCTTCGCTTCGTAAAGGCGGGGGGGACATGGCGCGTTCTTCTCTCAATGGTCTTCGCCGGAATCCTCGCCGGAGAGACTCTTGTCGGCTTTCTCCTTGTCGGCGTCTACTATATCATCGAGCGGCTTGCGCTTGCCGCCGCCGTCAACGGGAAACTTGCCGTCGACGCCGACCCCGAAAAGCATCTCGCGTTCATGCCGCGCTGGCGGATGTTCTTCGCGTTCGTCTTTGGCCTTGCTATCCTCGTGGGTACGAACATTGCTGTTTTCGTGAAGTTCGGCGGACTTGAGGCATGCGACTGGAGCGGCTTTGACGTCGCCTTCAGGTACATTGTAGACTACTATGGACTTTTTGCGGTCGCCGCGTCGCCGGTTGGCTGGGTGCTTGCGGTCACTTTTTCGCTTCTCCCGCTCGTCGTGTCGCTCGTTCTCTTCCCGATGCTCTGCCGCAGCACCGAGCCGCTCAACTTCCGGCTCGGGCTTATTCTTCTCTTCGCCGGCGTTCTTGCGCTGGTGCAGTGCGGGATCCTTCCTTACACTCGCCTGTGGTCGCTTTCTTCCGGGGCGGTGGAGATAAACGCCGACTTTCTTGAATGCGTATTTATGCTGATGACGGCAATTACGCTTGCGCTGTCCGCGTCTTGTTTTGCGCTTGCATGCCAGGATGCCCATTATTTCGACGAGGACGACGGGAACTTCAAGATCGCCG
>CADCGZ010000116.1 GCA_902801025.1 uncultured bacterium
CTCTTCCCCGACCAGCCCGCTCGTCCCGGCCGCTACGAGGACGGCAAAATCTTCATTTACGTAAAGAACGCGCCGACGCTGTTTCTCATGCGTCCGCGTCTTCCGACCATCAAGCGGCGCCTCGCGGAACTTCCCGGGGCCCCGAAAAAGATTGAACTGCGACTGGAGGCACACGCATCATGATTCTCGCTTCACTTGTTCTCGCGGCGACTTTCACGCGCACGATGGAGCGCGTCGCGACCCTCGACCCCGCATTTTCGCAGTCTGTGTACGACTCGCGCGTCGTCCAGCTCCTCTACGAGCCGCTTCTCAAGGTTGACTACCTCGCGCGCCCCTACGAGCTGACGGCTGGCTACTGCGAACTTCCCGAGGTCAGTCCCGACGGGCTCGTCTACACGTTCCGCACTTTGCACGGCCCCGCAAAGGACGTCGTCGACAGCATCGAGCGTCTTCGCGATCCCGATCTTGTCTCGCCGAACAGCTGGCTTCTCAAGAGCGTCGATACCATCGAGGCGACTGACGAGAGGACAGTCGTCTTCCGCATGAAGAGTCGCTGCCACTTCTTCCCGTGGCTAATGGCGATGAGCCCAGCGTCTGTGCGTCGCCCCGACGGCTCCGGCACCGGGCCTTTCGAGCTCACGAGGTGGCGCAAGAACCACGAGATGGTCTTTACGCGCAAAGTTCCTGAACCTGGGAAGTTCGATACGTTGCGCTATCTCGTCATCGACGACCTTTCTACGCAGTGGCTCATGTTCCTCAAGGGAGAGCTCGACTTCCTCGGCGAAATCTCCAAGGACAACTGGGATGCGGTGATGGGCAAGGACGGCAATCTCGACCCCAAGCTCGTGGCGGAGGGCGTAAAGCTCCATTCGATCGCGACGCTCGACACGTTCTACATCGGCATAAACCTGCGCGATCCAGTGCTCGGGCCGAACAAGAAACTTCGCCAGGCGCTCAACGCGGCGTTTGACTATCCGCGCTGGGAGGAATACTTCTCGAAGCGCACCGCGCCTTCGGACGGCCCCGTGCCGCCGGGAGTCGACGGCAAGCTTGTCTCGCCGTTCCCGTATGCGTTCAACCTTGAGCTGGCGAAGAAACTCGTTGAAGAGGCGGGCTATCCTGGCGGCATAGACCCCAAGACCGGGCGCCGACTCACTCTTACTCTTTCGTTCGGCAAGGCGTCCACTTCGACGCGCGAGATGGGCGAGCTCCTCGCGTCGTTCTACGAGAAGATCGGCATCAAGCTCGAGCTTGCGTTCCAGACGTGGGACGCATTCCTCAAGGCGGTCAACGAAGGGCGCGTGCAGCTCTACAACATGGGCTGGGTCGGCGACTATCCTGACGCGGAGAACTTCCTCCAGCTCTTCTATTCCAAGAACGTGAGCCCGGGGCCAAACCATTCCCATTACATAAATCCCGAGTTCGACCGCGCCTACGACGCGGCGATGGCAGCGCCAACGCGGGAGGAGCGCAACCGCAACTGGGCGATCTGCCAGGAGCTCGTCCGAGAGGACTGCCCGTGGATCTTCGGCCACTACAGCAAGTCCAACTCCCTCGTTCGCCCGCGCGTCGGCAACTACGTTCCGAGCGACTTCCCGTATGGGCAGGAGGTCAATTTTACGGTCAACGAGTGATTGTGTTTTAGTGATTTGGTTTTTTAACGCAGAGGCGCAGAGACGCAGAGTACGCAGAGAAAGTTTGGAAGAGTTTTGAGTTTTGGGATGAAGACTCTGTATATAGAAAGGTCGACGGGAGAAGGGCGGAATGGCGACTGGGCCGAAGGGCTTGACCTCGTCGGTGTCGAGCGCATAGTCGTGGGGACAGGCCCCGGCAGCTTTGCAGGAATACGCTCTGCGCTTGCGTTTGCACAGGGTTACGCGCTCGGTTCGAAGTGTGAAGTGCTGGGGCTTCCCTCTCCCTGTGCCGTTGCCGCGCAGGTCTATGCAGGTGGCACTGGCTTCCCGCTTGCGGTCGTAGGTGACGCGCGGCGCGGCAAGTTCTGGATTGCGCTTTTCGATGGGCTAAAACTCGTCTGTCCCGTGTTTCAGGTTGAGAAAGACGATCTTTCGCTTCGCATTCCGCTTGCAGCGAAAGTCGTTACGAGCGACGCCGAGCGCATAGGCGACATCCTTTCGGAAACGTTTGAGGATCGGTACATCGGCGGCTTCAAGCCTACGTC
Organism: uncultured bacterium; assembly: GCA_902801025.1. Lineage (GTDB taxonomy): Bacteria > Verrucomicrobiota > Kiritimatiellia > RFP12 > UBA1067 > UBA1067. The sequence goes on from CADCGZ010000116.1 coordinate 2,180, forward strand.
CGATGGGCTCAAGGCGTTTGCCGAGGCGACTCCGTCTGCGCTCGTCGCCGAGCCCTTGCCAATCTACCTCAATCCCGCCGTCCGAACATGAAACGAGAAATTTCAATTGCATTTGCGTTGATGTCGCTGCTGGTGTTATTCGCGGCGGCGGAAGAGACATGGACGATGGGCGCCCCGCGCACATGGGCGCGCGACAAGGACGCCATCAAGCTGGAGAAGCTTCCAGACGGCGGCTTCGAGGTGCGCTATGCGAGCGATACAGACTGGTGCGTTAACGGCTTTCCGCGCATCGACGTGAAGCGCGGCGACATGTTCGAGATGACATGCGACACCGAAGCGCTCGCTGACGCGCCTGGTTTGAGCCCCGTCGGATTCAGCGCAATCTTGCGCGATGAAAGCGGCAAGGAAGTCTCCTGGTCGTTTGGCGGCGGACATGCGAAGCCAGGCGAATCCGTCAAGACAGCCTTCATGGTGCCGTGCGGCGTCGTCACTATCCAGCCGCGCGTGCTCGGCAGAGGCGCTGTCGGCGTGCGTGTACGGAACTTGCGCGTCAGGCGGACGGGAAACATCCTGCCGGCGTCTTCCGTGGCGCATGGCGGAGACGTACTTTCAAACGGCCTGTTGTGCGGTATCATTGACGGCGCGCGATTCTGCGTGGCGGATGGCCGTACGGGGCGCACGTGGAAGCCGGCCGATGTCCAGCGAATTCGCGACGAGGAGATTTCGCGGTGGCAGGAGCCGAATGGCTCGGTCCACATTGAGTTCATAAACCCCGAGACGCTGAAGCGCTGGCGGACATCCTATCGCGTCGAGGAGGATTGTCCGGAAGTTGTCGTGACAGTGGAAAGCGAAGGGGAGATGAAGTCGTCAATCGCCTATCCCGACGCCTTTGCCACGCAGAAGGGCGACCGGCTAATCGTGCCGATGAACGAGGGTATCAGCTATCCGGCGGACGAACCGGACGAGATACCGGGCGCGTTTTTCGGCGTGCAGGACGACGCGACGGGCGCAGGCTGGATGGCGATTCTCGAGACGCCGGACGATGCGTCAATGATTGCACGGCGCGACAAGTCGACTGGCCTTTGGACGCTTGGACCAAGCTGGGAGGACCAAAAGAAGCGTTTCGGCTATGCACGGCGCGTTCGCTACATTTTCTTCGACAAGGGCGGGTACGTCGCGATGTGCAAGCGTTACCGCGCCTACGCGAAGGGAATCGGGCTCTTCAAGCCGTTCTCCGAAAAGGCGAAGGAGCGTCCGCTTGTTGACCGGCTCCTCGGCGCGGCGAACGTCTGGTGTTGGGAGAAGGACAAGCTCGCCGTCGTCTCCAATCTTGTCGAAGCCGGGATAGACCGCTTTCTTTGGAGCGGTGGCGGAACGCCGGAAGAGGTGTCGGCGATGGCCGCGATGCCGAAGGTGCTCGTTGGACGGTACGATTGCTATCAGGATGTCTACTATCCCGACCAGCTAAAGAAACTCGGACGCAAGAGCGGATGCAACACTGAGGCGTGGCCGCACGACATCGTCTGGAACAGCGTCGACTCGAACGACTGGCGTCATGCCTGGGGCGTCAAGACGAAGGACGGCGAATGGACCTACTGCGCGATGATGTGCGACAGCGTCGCGCCCGCCTACGAGCGGAGGAACGTCGTCGAGGAGCTGAAGACGAAGCCGTACAACACGCGATTCATCGATACGACCGTCGCCTCGCCATGGCAGACGTGCTGGAATCCCGCCCATCCGATGACGCGCTCGGACAGCAGACATTGGAAGATGGAGCTGCTGCGCATCCTCGGCGACGAGTTCAAGCTCGTCGTCGGCAGCGAGACGGGGCACGACGCGAGCGTGCCGTTCTGCGACTACTATGAGGGTATGCTCTCGCTCGGGCCGTACCGCGTGCCCGACGCGGGGCGCAATATCAGGCAGGTCTGGACGAATGTGCCGGAGCGCGTCGAGAAGTACCAGGTTGGCGAGAAATACCGCCTGCCGCTGTGGGAGCTCGTGTACCACGAGTGCGTCTGCGCCCAGTGGTACTGGGGAGACCACAATGCCAAGCTCCCGGACATCTGGTGGAAGCGCGACCTCTTCAACGTACTCTACGGCACGATGGGCATGTACATCGTCGTCAACCGCCAGTGGCCCGATGAAAGGGAGAGGTTCGTGAAAAGCTATCGCATGACTTCGCCAGTTGCCCGCGCGACCGGCTACAGCGAGATGACAGACCACCGCGTCCTCTCAGCGGACCGCATGGTCCAGGAGAGCCGCTTCGCTGACGGCACTGTTGTCACCGTCAACTTTGGCGACGAGCCGTTCGTGCTCCCCGACGGCGAAACGCTTTCGGCCCGCGGGCACCGCGTCCGCCTTGGGCGACGTCCCTGACTGTGGCTGATGGCCAAGAAAGTTTGCCCGCAGGGAGCGGATTTTTGATATAATGCGCGCATGAGGATACGCGGCAGGAAAGGGCAGGCGGCCGTCGAGTACGTGCTTGCGCTGTGTGCGCTTCTCGCCGTTGTGGGCGCGATGTGGTATCTCGTCTCGGCGACGAAGAAGAGCGTCGTCAGGACGGAAAGCCTTGTCAGCTCCGACTATCCTTGAATGAAAGGAACGATAAAAATGATGAAAGCGCTAAGAAAAGGCCAGACGATGGTTGAGTACATCATCATTGTCTGCCTTATCGCAGTCTCGCTTATCGCGGTGTTTACCTATCTGAGCCGCGCGATTGGCAAGAAGGCCGCTGGCGCCGCAGGCGCGCTTTCCGAAGAGGAAGGCGACAAGGCGAAGTCCGCAGCCGAGTCGATCAGCGAAGACTCGCTCAAGCAGCTCGGCGAAGACTGAGGAAGGGGGCTTCATGTCCTTCCGCCGAGGACAGGCGATGCTGGAGACGGCTCTCGCCGTTCTCTTCATCACTGTCCTTTTTCTCGTCGTGTTCCAGGTTGCGCACATGGTCACGACGAAGATTCTCCTCGACCATGCCGCAGCGCGCGCCGCGCGCGCGAAGTCCGTCGGCTTCAACGAATGGATGTGCCTCAAGTCGGCGCGCGTTGCGATGATTCCAGTCGCCGGGCGCCGCCTGTGGCCCGAGGAAGGAGAATACGACGAGGCATCGCTCGTCCCGATCTACATGACGACAGAGCACGAGTCGATGGCGCGCGGAATTCTCGAGTACGAGCGCTGGAGGACGATGGACGTGGACGTCGATTCCGGTGGCGGCATCGGAGCCGAGGTCTCCGCCCGTGTCGCGGTGGATGTGCCGCGTTTCTATTCGCGCGGCGACGAAGACTCCGACACGACGGAGATAGTCGGCGAGTCGCGTATTGAATCGCACTTTCCGCTATACATGAACAACCAGGGGCTTTGACATGAGACGCGGACAGGTCGCCATATATCTTCTGATGGTGCTTGTGGCGCTTTTCCTCGTGGCGCTTCTCAACGTCGACGTGTTCGACGTGGTGCGCGGCAAGAACCGTGTGCAGAACGGCGGCGATGCGGCGGCGCTCGCGGCGGCGCGAAAGCAAGGCCGGCTCCTCAATGAAATCGGCAAGCTCAATATCGCCCACCTTGTCGCGGCGGCGCAGGACGATGCGCGGACTTGCGAGGAACTTACGATGGAGCAGCGGCGGCTTGCGCTCTTGGGTCCCGTGGAGGCGCTTCGCCTTGCGAACCATGCGGCGAAGAAAAACGACATGGAGGTGCGCGACGAGTTCGCGGAAATCCTGCGCGAGCATGTCGCGGAGATACGGCTTGTCTATTCCGGCGGCACCAACGAGGAAGGCGAGCCGTACCCGGAGCCGTATCCGGGCGCTTGGACCGAATATGCGACGGCGATAGAGAACGTCATCTCCGAGGGGCTTGCCTGTGGTCCGGACAATGTCGAGTTTTACGGCGCGCAGGGCGGGCACTACCTTCTCATGAAGGACTTCTACCACGCGATCGCTGGCGAGAACTGGTGCTGGTTTCATTGGCATGCCGAAGGGCTCTTAAACAGCTATTCTTCCTATATGGACTGGTCGCCGCTTCCGACGAGGAGCGAGAATTCGATGGAGAACAGCGAGATCTTCAATCTCCACGTCCGTGCATGGAAGGGCGCAATAACAGATCTTCTCTCGACGAACGAGATTCAGCACATCTGCCGAACCTACGGCGATGGCGAGATTCCGCAGGAGCAGCTTGCGGAGTCAGTCATCCTCACGAACCGCGACCAGGTATGGTTCCTTTTCGAGAGCGAGCGCTGGGGCCGGTGGTTCAATGGTCTTTCGCTTGCTGATGAAGAGGACGGCTACGAGTTCCCGATAGTGGGCGAGATCAAGCCAGAGTACAACGTTCGCGGATGCGCGGCGATCACGAGGTGCATAAAGGAAGTCGAATCGGTCGCGCTCGAGTCGACTTCGGACGTCGTGTGGGCGGCGGGCGCGAAGCCATTTGGAACGGTGGAGAACTTCGAGGGAGAGACAGACGTGGTGACGGCGCTCAGCTCGTTTGTCGTTCCGTGTTTCACCAATGTGCGCCTCGTGCCGCTCGACTCTGTTGGCGGGGAGGACCTTTCGACGGCGGACTACGGCTGGGTGACTCACATCCGCAAGCACCTGCCGTACTATCTCGAGCATGGGCCTGTGAATGCGCAGGGCTGCTTCTATTGCCTGCAGCTTCAGACATGGGAGATGAAGCATTTCCGCGACGGCGGCATAAGGTGGATAAAGAACTACGCTGGAACGTGCGTCCGCCCGACAGGTGGCGGCGGTGGTGGTCACGGAGGTACCAGCCATGGGCACTAGGCGGGGCCAGGCATTTATGGAGCTGGCGCTTGGAATGCTCGCGCTTGCGCTCGTCCTCTCTGCGCTCTTCGGCTTCACGGCCTACATCCTGAGTTCTCTGAAGATGCAGCGCGACATTCGCGCCGAGGCGGGGCGCGGCGCGCTCAATTCCGGCGGCGGCGAGGAGTCGTATTCCTCTAAGATTGCCGACGATACAGTGGAAGTGGAGCCGCTTGCAGCAACGTATATCTTCGGCTCGTCCGAAGTGGAAGTAAAGGAGGAAGTCCACATCCCCGCGATGTCTGGCCTTGATTTATGAAAAACGCAATCATTAGAACGGCGGCGAATGTCCGTGCACTCACTGGCGTAGACTGCGACGAGGCGTGGGTCGTGGTGCGCGACGGTGGCGAACCGACGCTTTACACCGATTTCCGCTATATCCCTATGGCGCATCGCGTCGCGCCGAAGCTAAAGGTCCGCGACATAAAGCATTTTGGGCCAGACCTCAAGCGGTTCTGGGGCGGGAAGGGCGCCTCGTCGCGCAAGATCGGCTTCGAGAAGGCGATCTCAGTCGCGGAGTTTGAAAAGCTCAGGAAGATTCTCCCCCGCGCGAAGTTCGAGGATGTCACGCGCGATCTCGCCAAGCGCCGCGCCGTCAAGTCGGCGGAGGAGATCGAGAAGATGCGCGCGGCCGTGCGGCTCAACGACGAGATATGGCGAGATGCGTCGCGTAAGTTCAAATCGGGCATGACCGAGCGCGAGATGGCCGGCATCATAAGGTCGATGATGTTCGAGCGTGGCGAGGGCGAGGCGTTCGAGACGATTGTCTGCGTCGGCGCAAATGCCGCGGAGTGCCACCATGTTCCTGACGACACGGTCTGGAACGGACGTGATCCGGTGCTTGTCGATATGGGTGTGAAGCTCGACGGCTATTGCTCTGACATGACGCGCAATCTCCTTCCGAAGCGCCAGTCATCGCTCTACCGGAATGTTTACGATCTCGTCCTCAAGGCGAATCTCGCCGCGATTGCGGCGGTCAAGCCCGGCATTACGGGCAAGGCGCTCGACAAGGTCGCGCGAGACGTCATAAAAAAGGGCGGCTTT
>CADCGZ010000117.1 GCA_902801025.1 uncultured bacterium
TAAAATTGTAGAATCCAGCCTGCAACCCACCGCCGGCGTTGGCCAGACCAACCTGCAAACCCGGCAACCATGGATATGGATCTCCGCCCCGATCACCAAGATTTGACTCGACATTAAAAGCACCAACGCTCACGCCGATATTGCGTCCCGTGAGGTTCAAAAGCCCGACCTCAAATGCGTAGTTAAACTCGCAGACGTCAATCAACCCGACCTGCGCGAAATAGTTGTCCGCGACCGCGTTCAGCGGTGCCAAAGAAGCGACCGCCGATTTCTGGTTCAGGTTCAACAAGCCCGCCGCAACGCCGTACACGTCGGCGTCGCCGGGGAAGAGCTGGACCGGACGACACGAGCAAATCCCAACCTGAACAGGCGTCCAGCGAACACTTAGAAGTCCGTCGTCGGACTCAGGGCTCACATCAATCGGGAAATGCGCGAGCGCCACGCCACACAACAATGCCGCGCAACCGGCAACGACAGCTTTATAGCGAACTACCATATTGGAAATTATACCATAAAATCGCCCGCCCCCGGCAGCAATTACTCTTCATACCAATAAATGAAATCGTCCACTCGCTTCCAACGCCATGTTTCGGATGCCTGAGATGCTTGCTGTGCACGGGCTTCCGTGAGCATCTCTCCCGAAATGCTTACAACAAGTCCTTTGTGACAAAACCCACCTTTCAACTGCAAGGTCAGCAATCCCAAATCGCTCTCACACACGACGAACTGCGGACGCATTCCGCAAAACTTTTCAAGCTCGGACGCATCGCCTACATCAATCAAGAACCTGACGTCGTCTCCCGGGTCTAGCCGCTTGCCGTTTGCCACGACATGGGTGCAATTGGATACAAACGCGCAGGCACCGCCGCCACGTTCCATTGCCACCAGGACATCATTGCAATCGTCATGGCATCCGGCGATCGGACACAGCAACACCGCCCCCAAAAGCCAGCACGCCACTATCGGCAGATTCTCACAGAGTTTTCTCATCGATAGCATTCATTATATCACAATTTCCCATCCCGAGGAGCGCGGCAAATCTGCCGCGCCCCTTCGCGACTCGGTTGTTCAGCCACAAAGGACAGGAGTAACAGAAGGTTTACTCGCCATTCTCCTGTCTTCTACTGTTCTTTGTGGCCAAACAACATTCCCAGCGCCACCACCTCGCCTGTTCACCTGTTTTGCGGAGACCGTCCTCACATGCTTGAAGCAAGCGTCCTCCTCGCTTCGGCATGTCCCTGCTCCGCAGCTCGCCTCAGCCATTTCGTAGCCTCAGCTACGCTGGCCCTCACGCCAAGCCCGAAATCATACATATAGGCGAGCTTGTACTGCGCGTCTGCGTATCCCTGCTCGGCGGCCTTGCGATACCACATTTCCGCCGCATGCAAGTCCTTTGCGACTCCATTGCCGCTGGCATAAAGCTCGCCAAGGTCGTACTGGGCTCCGGCATAGCCCTGCGCTGCCGCCTTCTCGTACCACTTCGCCGCTCGAACGGCGCTCTTCACAACGCCCCTACCTGTCTCATACATCTCGCCGATGTTGGTCTGCGCGCATGCATTCCCATGTCTCGCGGCCTTCCTGTACCACTTCAGGGCCACAGCCCAGTCTTGCGCGACTCCTGTGCCTTTGTCGTAGCACACACCAAGATTGTTCTGCGCACCGCAGTCGCCCTGTTCCGCGGCCTTGCGATACCATTTAACCGCCGCAGCCACGTTCTTTCGGACACCTTCGCCATAGTAGTACATCACTCCGAGAATGCCCTGCGCTTCGGCATCGCCCTGCTCGGCCGCCTTTCTGTACCACTTCGCCGCCTCAGCCGAGTCGACTCTGACGCCGTCTCCGTATCTATACATCTCGGCTAGGTTCTTCTGCGCAACGACACTCCCGAGCTCGGCGGCCTTTCTGAACCATTTCGAAGCCTTTGCCGCGCTCTTTCGGACGCCTTGTCCGCACAGGTACATTACACCAAGATTGTTCATCGCATGAGTGTTCCCCAGACGAGACACCTTTTTGTACCACTTGACTGCTTCATCTGGATCGTTGCCACCTCCTTCGCAGACCCCGCCATCGTAGTAGCAGCCCAGTAGGTACATGACGCTAGCATCGCCTCGCTCCGCGAACTCCCGCAGCGTCTCGAGGTGTTCGCCGATGAACTCCTCATTCTTGACGATGTCTGATTTCACAGCTTCTTGGGGATACACCCCATTGGCGTTGCTCTTTTTATCACTCATTTTGTCGCTTTCCTATAGTGACCACATCATGACATTCAGGGCAAGAAAGCATGCAAGCGCAATCAACACCACGCGGAAGAATCGCTTTGCCATACTCCGAAATGTCATATGGGACTTCCTTCAATCACTTTCTTTCCTTGCTTTTCACTGATGTCTATCATGTCGTCAATCGCCCTTTCGTTGCATCGAAGGTCCTGTTTCCGTTGCCTTGCCGTGCACAACATAACGCGGCATCCATATAATCCTAAGAAATGGGATTGAAAGAACTGAGACGATTGTTCCTATTATGATAACGCCATGAATTATTGTGCAGATAGCCAATGTCTTCCTTCGAAGCAAGACTTGCTCGAAGGCTGCGGCGAAGTCTGTGCGCAGCGTCTCACGAACCCACTGATCTGGCGGAAATGCCTCTGGAGAAGAAAGCAGATATTGTATCGTCTCCATTGCGGCAAAGCAGACGCCACCTGTGACAACAATGCAAAAAGCAACCCCTGCCGCCCAATGGACACCTCTCTTCCAGATATTCAGAAAACACGGCACAAAACCATTTCGATTTATCAACACCAAGAAAAGTATGGGGATGACAATCATGATGCTTGGCCATTCGTGGACAAAATCAGTCAGTATCTCGTTTGAAATCGATTGCCGTTTGACAACATTGATCAACTGCAACAGATTGGCGCCGTCGCATTCGTTCCCAGCGATGCCAAAAACGCTCTGAAGCCCGTCTGGGATGAACACTGTAAAATAAGTGAACTTGAACACAATGTAAACTGGATGCAGAAAAGCACAAGCTGCAACAACTAAATACGCAAGAAGAATCTTCTGCCTATGGTCGATAAACGCCTTCTCTACCAACCTGCAAAGTCTTCTCATGCCGTTCTTCCTTTCGATCTCTCGCGCAACTTCATCATGTCCTGTATTATATCACAAATTCTCTTAATGCGGAGCGCGGCAAATCTGCCGCTTAGAAGTGATTAGCGTCGATTAGAGTCGGATAGAGTCGAGTCAAGGTCGAAGCAAAACTATCGAAAGGAAATAAAGCGCGTCCGCGGCGGGGGTGTTTCAGCGGCATGCGTTTTCTGTCGCGAGGCTATCGCCGCGCCGGTAACCGCACCCCTGCCAGAGCATCCGCTTAGCGGACATCCTTCGGCTGGGGGACATGCTTGTCGGTGGTTCGTGCGGTGCACGAACCAACCCGAAGCGAAGCGCAGAGGCCGGAGAGCCGACTGGCGCACGAGAGCACGTTTGCGGGCCCGGCGTGATTTTGACTGCCGACGTAAAGGGCGCGCGTGAAATATCCGCCGGGCGAAGCCCGCTTGCGCAGCAAGTCGCTAGAGCGGTGCGCGCGCGTCAAAATCATGCCGGCGGGGTGCCCACAAACTGCGGGTCGGGCGAGCGGGTCGGGCGTAGGCCTCGCCATCAGGCGGAGCCGAGGAGCGAGGAGAGGAGAGGATCCTTTACCGCGATTTCTTCCTTTGTGAGCCCTTCTATCTCGTGAGGGAAGACAATCCACTCGTTCCCTACGTCGCGGTAGAAGTAGTCGGGCTTAAGGTCGGTCGTGTTCTTGCCGGGCTTCCAGTAGACGCAGGCAAGGCGCATCTCCGCGCCAGTCGCGCCAATCTGCTCCTTCACCGCCTTGGCGGTCTTGCCGGTGTCGAAGACATCGTCCACGACAAGCACCTTGTCGCCCTTCCTGAGCATGCCGAAGACAATGTCGCCGTGGGTGAACTTTACGGCGCCGGCGTTCTCGCCGATGCCAGTGTAGCTCTCGCACTTCACCGGGATGTGGCGGACGTTCCAGCCGGACACCTTGAAATACTCGTGCATCGCAACGCCGACAGGCGCGCCACCGCGCCAGAGGGCGATCAGGATGTCGGGCTGCCACCCAGACTCCCTCACCTGTGCCGCAAGCCGCCACGTATCGCGGAGATATTCGTCGCCAGAGAGATAACGCTTGTCGGTGATCGCCATAGCCGCCTCCTATTTCCCAGGATACTTGACGAGCGAATCGACATCGTAGCCCTTGAGTATTCCCTCGCGCGCCTTGAAGCCCTCGAGTTCGATCGGGAACAACATCTTGACGACCGTTCCGCCGAGCCGCTCGACGAGCTTGGCCGCAGCCTTCGCAGTGCCGCCAGTCGCAAGAAGATCGTCGACAATGACTACACGCTGGCCCGGCTTCACGGCGTCGGTGTGCATGTGCAGCGTCGCCGTTCCGTATTCGAGGTCATAGGACTCGGAAATCGTCTCGCGCGGAAGCTTTCCTGGCTTACGGATCGGCACGAACGCCGTCCTAAAGCGGTCGGCAAGCGCCGCGCCGAAGATGAACCCGCGCGACTCAGGCGCCGCGACGAGATCGAACTCGACGTCGGAGAGGATCCCCACCGCCTTGTCCAAGGTGAGCTGGAAGCCGTCAGGCGACTCAAGAATCCCCGTGACGTCGCGGAACAGGATCCCCGGCTTCGGGAAGTCGGGAATCGCCTTTACGTAGTTGTCCAAGTTTTTCATCGTCTTGCCCTCTCGTTCTGAATGTCCTAGACGGTCTCCCTACATCAGCGCGTATTTTGCGATGAAAATCGCGGTGAGCACGTACATGATCCAGTGGATACGCCTGAAGTTGCCCGCAAGCGCGTTGATGACCGTGTAGGAGATGACGCCAAACATGATGCTGTCAGAGATAGAGTAGGTGAACGGCATCGCGGTAATCGAGAGGAACGCCGGCACCGCCTCGCCCGCGTCGGAAGAGATCATCATGTAGCCAACGATGATAAGCGCAGGGGTCGTAGCAAAGCCCGGGACTGCCAGGAAGATCGGCGCAAAGAGTATCGCAAGCGCAAAGAGCGCCGCCGCAGTGACAGCGGTAAGTCCCGTTTTGCCGCCCAACGCGACGCCCGAAGCCGACTCGACGTACGTCGTGGTCGTGGAGGTTCCAAGCAACGCGCCTACCGAAGTAGCAATTGAGTCAGCGCAGAGTGCGCCGGAAATGCGAGGGAGTCGTCCGTTCTTATCAAGGAACCCGCCCTTCAGCGAGACGCCGATCAAGGTGCCGAGCGTGTCGAAGAGATCCATAAAGAAGAAAGCGAACATCACGACAAAGAAGTCGAGA
>CADCGZ010000118.1 GCA_902801025.1 uncultured bacterium
GCCGCGCATCAGCGCCTTGCGAACGGTGAAGGCGATCAGCTTTATGGCAAGCCAGCCGACGAGCAGTATAACAAGCGCGAACACGAGGTTCATCGCGAAATCGAGTCCCTTTTCCGTGAGCCAGGAAGTAACCTGCGCTGCAGTCTCCTTGCCCTCGTTGAACTGGGCGCAGACGGCGCCTGTCACCTTTTCCACCACAGTAGTTTCATTAGTCATGTTTTGTTCCTTTCATTTAAATCCTTCAGCGGTTCACGGCATCCTGCACGGCGCGGCGCAGCCCCTCGTAGTCGGTGCCATCGAGAAGCTTCTTCAAGTCGAACTTCGCGGCAAGGGCGTCAAGCTCGGCGTCGCGACCGCCCTGCTCGCGGAGGACGCGGAACTTCTCGGCGGCGACGATGCCGTTCTTCAGCTCCAGGAACCGCCAGCTCGGAGAGCCGTCGGGGTAGACGAGAGCAATGTCGCCGGCCGTCCAGCGGCTGTAGGTCATGTCGTTGTTCGAGTCCTCGGCGGCGCGCGGCGACTTCCGAGAGGAACGGCTTGTCGACATGTCCAAGGATCTGCGAGTAAGTGTCAATCTCGATGCCCTTGAACTCGCTGGGCTTGCGATTGCCTGCCATCGCGATCTTGAGCCCCGGCGCGATGCGGCGCACGAACTTCGCTATGTAGGCAAGATCCTCGGGCGAACGCTCGTCCATCGCAATGTATGTGTTCTTGAGCCAGCCCTTTGACTCGAGGTGCTTCGAGAAGTCCTCGAGGAACGCCCCCCAGTATTCATCGAAGAAAGGCCGCCCTGGCCTCGCCTCGACGCGAACCTTCTTGCCGTCGGCGTCGGTGTAATCGACCTTGTAGCCCCACGGGCACATCGTGTAGCAGGCGATGTCTGGACCAAGCCCGCACTTGCGGCCGAACTCGACATACTGGTCAAAAATGGAGTAGTCAAATGTCCACTTGCCATCGGCGAGCTTACGGCGGCCGATCATCGAGCCGTAGGCGTCGTAGCACTGGTGGTTCCATGGCTGGTCGACGAGCGTGACAGTGAGCGCCTTCTGGCCAGCAGACGCGAGCATTTTCCAAAGCGGCTCCATCGCGGCGTAATGCTCGGGCGAAAACGGCTTCACGCCATTGACGCGCGCGACGGCCCATGGATGCTGCCAGAGGTCAAGGAAGTATTTCCACTCGCTCGGCGGCGGAAGAACGCGGTCGAGAACCTTCACCTTGAGCTGCCCGAAATCGTACTCGCCCGCCTTCGCGTCCGGTGCAGCGGTAATAGTCGCAAAGTGGAGCCCTGCGGCCTTTGAGTCATAGACGGCGCGGTCTGCCTTAAACTTGTATTCTAGCGACTTTGTGCTGGTATTGTAGCGAACAGGCAAGAGAGTGCCGCGGCGCACCGTGATCCCCTGCGCTTCGCCGCCGATTTCCGGGAACTCGTCGGACACGAGGAACGACGAACTCTCGCCGCGCCAGACCGTCACGCTCATGACATCTCCCCTTGCTGCAACACCCGCACAGCACATTGCGAAAGCCAACGCCACCCGACTCAGTTTGCTCATTACGATCTCCTTCTCCTATTCGTTTTATTTTGGACTTTGCTTTATGCCAGTATTATAGCATAAACAGGCGCCGCGCGCCGAAATCACGGCGCGCGGCGGGAGAATCACAGGTCGCCTTCGTCGGGGCGATTCCCGGCCGGGGCGGGGGGCGGCGGAGGCGTGGGCGGCGCTATAAGTTGCGCCGTCTCGACAAGCCGGATGAATTCGGCGCGATAGCCCTCGAGGTCTTCGCCCTTCGCATGGCGCGCACGGTCAAGAATCTTGTCGAAGGACGCACCGCCCTTGAACTTCGAGTCGGACATAATCAGCGCGAACTCTGCGACAGCAGACGCGAAGCGGAAGTCTTCCGACGGCGTCTTCGAAGTGATCTGCGCTTCGGAAATCGGAATCTCCTTGAGCATGCTCGTGTCGCCGTCCGGCTTCTTCCAGCGGAGCTTTACGGTGCAGACCTCGCCACGCCCAGACTCCGTGCGCTTCTGATACTTGAGAGGATCGACGTCCGCAATCTTCTCATCAGAACCTGCGGGGACGATCTCGTAGAACGCCGTCATCGTATGGCCGGAGCCAATCTCGCCCGCGTCCTTCTTGTCGTCGTTGAAGTCTTTCGCGGCAAGCTTTCTGCTCTCGTATCCAAGCAGACGATAGCCCTTCACCTCCGCAGGGTTGAACTCGAGCTGGAGCTTAACGTCCTTCGCGACGGCGAAGAGCGTTCCGCCAAACTCGTTCATCATCACTTTCTTCGCCTCTAAGACCGAATCGAGATACGCGTAGTTTCCGTTCCCCGCAGTCGAAAGCTTCTTCATGTTCGCGTCCTGGTAGTTGCCGCGTCCGACGCCAAGCACCGTGAGGAAAATTCCGCTCTCGCGCTTCGTGGCGATGAACTCCTCGAGCAACTTCGGGTCGGAGATTCCCACATTGAAGTCGCCGTCAGTGATCAGGATGACGCGGTTGTTCGCATTCTTGTCGAAGTTCTTCTTCGCTTCCTCGTAGGCGAGCTGGATTCCACCCGCGCCGTAAGTGCAGCCGCCGCACCTGAGCCCATCGACAACGGCATGGATCTTGTTCTTCTCGCTTCCTGGCGTCGAGGCAAGCTGCACCGTGGTGCCGTCCGCGTATGTGACGATTGCAACGCGATCTTCGGGGCGAAGCTTGCCGACAAGCATCTTAAGCCCGGACTTCATCATCTCGAAGCCGCCGTTCCCGCCCATCGAACCGGAGACATCGATGAGGAATGTCAGATTGCACGGCGGCAGCTTCTCGACAGGAACTTCCCGCGCCTGCACGCCGACCCTGAGAAGCTTGTGCGTTGGTGCCCACGGGCAAACGCTCATCTCACACGCGACGGCAATCGGATCGTCGCCCTTCGGCTGCGGATAGCGGTACTTGAAGTAGTTGACGAACTCCTCGAGTCGCACGGAACCCTTCGGAGGTTGGCTCTTCCACTCAGTCAGATACCGGCGCATCGTCGTGTAGCTCGAAGTATCAACGTCGAGTCCGAATGTCGACAGCGGCTCGCTCGTGGGATCGCGGTAGTCGTTCTCCTGTATTTCCGCATAGCGCTCTGTGCCGACGGGCTGGCGCTCCACTTCCAAGAATTGGTCTTTTATTGATATTGAGGCCATCTTGCCTCCAGCGTGATCATTCCACGGGGTATTCGACGCGAGGCGACGTCGCCTCTCCATCGCACTACTCGTGTATCCCATTTCCCCACCGACCGCCATCGCCCCAATGGAGCCAGCGGAACGCGAAGCGGTCCAGCCGGTGTCGTTCCACGGACGCGTGTCGCTGACCGCCCCCGCAACGGCAGCTGTCGGACGCCATGCCGCGTCGACATCTGCGATCCACTTCTCGCGAGCAACCTCGCGCTCCTGCCGCATCACAACTTCACGCTTACGCTCAACCGAAGATCTAAGACGACGCGCCTCCTCATTGGCAGGATCTGCAACAAGGACATTCTCGCATTCTTTGAGCGCGCCATCGAGTTCGCGCTGGGCAAGAAGCTGGCGTGCGCGTTTCAGACCCATTCTCGTTTCTTCGTTGACGACGGAAGGTGGCGTAGCAGGCGGCGTTGAAGGCGTATCATTTTTGACAATGGGCTCATCCACCACCCCCGACATGCGAATCACCCACTCCTGCTCTTGCTGATCGTGCATTAGCGTGACGACACCAAGTCCAAGCAAGATGACAAAGCATGCGGCTACGCCGAGGACCCTGCGCCACGAGACATGCACGATGCGAGGAATCTCCTTGTTGACGAGCGGAATGAAATCTCCGCCCGAGACAAGGAACTCGCGCTCGTATTCAGCGACGACTCCGTCAGCCGAAAGACTGGTAGTGGCGTCTCGGCGAGGCGTCCCCACCAATGTCGCCAACTCTTCGCCATCAATCGTATCGACGAGCCAGCTGCGCTCGACAAAACTCCGCGCTGCGGTGCAGGCGTTCCAGAGCTGATAGACGCGCTCCCCTTCCAGCAATTCGCGTGACGACGCGGGAACTGTGAACGGAGAGACGGGAACGATGAAGAACCCGGCATTTCCGCGATCCTGCGCGACTAGCGCGACGAACGGACGCGCCATGTCCGCGAAGATCCTTATTTCGCCAACCTTGACCGGCGAGTCAAATTCTGCGTTGCCGCGCGGCGCTTCGCCCGCGAATGACGGACGCTTCCCGCCCGCCTTGTAGAGATTCCATTCCTGCTCGAATGTCTTGTTCATCGTGCACCTCCTGTCCGCTCGCGCAGCGATTTTGGTGCCGACGACTCACAGGCCTTGAGAAGCAGACGGCCGAAGAGCGGGCTGTCCGCGCCCTCCATCGTCCTCGCTTCTTTCCTGAATTCGTCCATCGTCTTCTCCCTCATCGCGTACGCCCGCGACTTTCCTACGCCTAGGCCCTCGAGGAGCGCCGCATCCGTCAGCGGTATGTCCTGGGCCGTCGCATACAAAAGGGCCGCGACATGCGACTTTTCCACTTTTATCTTGAGGGAGATTCTTTCGAGGAGCGCGTCGATATCGCGGCGCATCGGCTCGAGGTCGAGAAGCGCGGCGGGGTCGTTCGCGGCGGACGGTTCGAGCGCGGCGATTTCGGCTGGGCCTGCGCTTTCCCATTCGATGTGGCGGTAGCCGTCGGGGCCCTTCACTTTGCGCGGACGCCAGCCCTTGATAGAGGCGATCCAGTCAAGGACGATATCGTGGACGCGTCCTGCGCCTGAGCCGAAAAGAGTACCGCAGACGAAGTTAGAGAGTTTCAGCCCCTCGGCCTTGATGCGGTAGGCGAAGTAGGACTTGAGCGGCTTCTTTTTGTCGCGCGAGCCCTTCAGCTTGAAGTAGGCGTCGAAAACGGCGACTGGGTCGTCCGCCCCCGCTTCCTCGCGCGAAACGCCGCGCTTCGAGAGGGTGGAATACATCGCGGACTCCACCTGGCGGCGGAGCGCGGCGGCATGCGCGGCGGGGCATCCGCCCACCGAGCAGATGTCGAACCAGTCCCGCCACGCTTCGTCTCCGGCGTAGCGGTCAGGCGTCAAAGTGTTATCGTTCATCGGTACCTCCAACCCCTAAAGGGACGCCACCATGAACTTTTCCACATCTTTCCACCACTCTCCAACTCTAAACTCCAACTACTGACTCCTGCGTACTGACCCCTGACTACTGACTCCACTCTCCAACTCCAACTCTAAACTCCAACTACTG
>CADCGZ010000119.1 GCA_902801025.1 uncultured bacterium
ACGGCTCCGTCGCCGGCGTACGAGTATGTCGCCTGGGAGTCGTCGGCATAGCGCTTTGCAAGGCACTTGCCGGTGTACGGATCATAGCTCCAAGTTGTCACA
Organism: uncultured bacterium; assembly: GCA_902801025.1. Classification (GTDB taxonomy): domain Bacteria; phylum Verrucomicrobiota; class Kiritimatiellia; order RFP12; family UBA1067; genus UBA1067. The sequence goes on from CADCGZ010000119.1 coordinate 103, forward strand.
TCCCATATTATACCATCTCTTGTAGTCGACAGTGATGTGCGCCGTCCGGCGGTGTCGTATGTGAATCTTGCGGGCTGCGTCGCGCCAGAGCGCTCAATGACCTTCCCCACGGCGTCGTAGCGCGTCGTGACAGCGCCACCGAGCGCATCTATCTCGAGAACGCGGTGGCCAAAGCCGTCGTATCCATAGTGTTCAGTCGCAAAGGAATCGGCGTTTGTGTACGCGTGCTCCGCCACGAGGTCGCCAGCCGCGCTGTATTCATATGCGCTAACGATCTGGCCACCACCCCTTGAGACGAGGACATTGCGCCCAAGCGCGTCGTAAGAGAAGAGTCGCGTTCCGTCAGCCCCCAAGGTTTCAGTCGGAAGACCGTCGAGCGTTGTGCGCGAACTGACGCCATAGACGGAATTGCTTATAACCGTCACGCGCACCCCCGGCTCTGCGCCCGCAAACTCGCGCACATCGTCGACTATTCCCGACGAAGACAGGGAGACGACGTGGGAGACAAGGCCGTCTTCGCCAAGCCCCGTAAGGCGGGTGCGCGTCTCGGAGATGGAATTGGTGACGCTGCCGAAGACGACGTTCCTTTCGACACGCCACCAGACGCCAGTGCCGTCGACGCAATATTCAGAATCCCTTGTTGTCGTCACGCCATCGCAGACGCCGCCGATGCGCTCGCCAAATGCGTTGTAGCTTGCGGTTGTCGTGCGGGAGATGCCGTCTGCCGAGAACACAGTCGCGCCGACGCGTCCGCTGGAACCGATGTATGTCGTCGCCGTGTTGCCAAGCGGCGTCTCTACGAGAACCGTTCGTCCGAGGAAGTCGGAGTGGATGATCCTGTTGGTCACAACGCCGCAGTCGGAGGACTCGGAGATTTCGTACCTGACCGCGCATCCGTCCGCACCGTAATCTTCTTTTGCAAATTCGCGTGTCCACTTCCCATCCCAGCGACGCTCCACAACCGGCGAGCCGCCGCGCACGCGCGTCGTGACTGTTTCCTGGACGGGCGACTGCGCGTCGCAGTCATACACGCGCTCAAGAGTTGTCGTCCTGTCTTCATAGTCGGACATCTCGACGACAGTCCTCTTGCCGCGCTCATCAACCGACACCATGTAGTCGGAACTGCCGTAGGGATAGGCCGATGTCGTCTGGCTGACGACGCGCCCTGCCGACGCCGCGCTGTTCGTCGCCTCGCTGGCCGTCTCCGCAACGTAGAAGACAGTATTTGTCTCGCGGCCAAGGCCGTCCATGAAGTGTTGCGTTACGCGGTGGAGTCCATTCGTCGAAATGTCGCGTAGCCAGACATCTTCCTCGGCGTAGTAGAGCCGATCCTGTCCGGTGACTGCCGAACGGAGTTTCCTGCGGCCATTACGGTCCTCGCTCCAAAGGAGTCGGCAGCACGAATATGCGTTGGTGAGAGATGTCCCGTCGGAAAACGCCTTTGACCGCAGGCGGTTCTTTTCGTCGTATGTCGAGATAGTCTCGTCGACAATCACATCTCCATCCTCAAGACACGACGCTTCGCGCAGGACATTTCCAAATGCCGTGTCACGCACTGTTCGACTGTAGAGAGGAAGAGCCACGCCGCCAAATGAAGTGTGCGCATCGTCCACTACCCTTCCGTCCGCGACGGTGAAAGCGTGGCTGCAAAGCATGCCGTTCTCGTCCTGGCTCTCTGCGGCGCTTCCGCGAAGGACAAGCGTAACTCCCTGTGCCGTCTCGCTGAAGGTCGTGACCCAGGAATAGGCGTTGGACGCATCGTTTCTAACCGAGGTTGGCCCTGCGGCACGCCATGTCTCGTGCTTGATCGCTGGCATACCATCGTGCATCACATGCGTGTAGCGGTGCCACGTGCGCCCGATCAAGACCGCAGCGCCGCCACGAACTACATAGCGAGTCTCGCAACGCGGCTTGCCGGCATCCTCGATCTCCCCGTCATCACCGGCAAACGGCTCATAGCTGCGAACCGTCACGTATGCATCGGTCAGTTCGCCCGCGCCGGAAAGGCCGCTTCCAGCGACCGTCGGGAATGTCTGCGGACGGGGCGAACCGTTGCGCTGTTCGACGAGCAACGTCTCGAACCCGTTTTCATCATAGTCGTGGTAAGACCATGAAAGACAGTTGCCGTAAAGGAGCCGAACCTTGCCATGCCGCGACGAATGTGCCGCGTCGTCCCAGTATTCGGCACGCCGCCAGATGGAGCGCCTTGCGGACGTCTCGCACCAATACGTCTGGCGCAGCACGGCGTTGACGCCGATTCCTATTCTCGACGACTCCGCGACCGTTGAACTGACGAGACCGCCAGCAACACTTGAGACCGTTCTCGTCTCGACAAGGCGACCGTCCTGCGGATCGTTCAATCCGTCAGACCGAGAAAGCGTCTCGACGACGCCAGAGATATGATCTGTCGAAGACCATTCGCCTTCGTTAAAGCCGTACGTCTCGTCTCTCATCACGTTTCCTATGCGGCTTATCTGGCGAATGCGTATCTGCGAGGCAGCGCCGTTTTCATTTACAAGCTCCCATGTGTACTCAAGGGCGCCCGTGGCATGCGTTCGCGCGACTACGCGAGCGCCGTTAGGCATCGGCTCCACTGTCACGTCGCGCCCTCGGTCGTCAAGTGAGGAGTATGTCACGGATGTGCCGTTCGTGACGACTGACACCTGCGCGTCGCTCCTCGCCTGAAAAGCGAAGCAAGCGGGCGACACCAATACCGGCGTGTCGGATCTGAAATAGACGAAGCCGCTGTGCTGCCCGAGGCGCGGCGAGCCAAGCGAGACACGGAACTTGACCGAGCCGAGCTCCGCCCCGTCGGCAGAATCGCACTGCCCGTCGGCACAATCGTCCTCGCATGTCTCGCATTCGCCAAGCTCAGTAAGAAGTTCGGCATCCGAGAAAATCAAGCCGTCATCAAGTCCAAGCATCTGGCGAAGCGTCGTACCGGTCCACACTAACTGCCCGAACACGTTCACAAACCCCGTCGCCGCTTCATCCGTCTCCGTGCAGGACGTGGTGACGCATTCCAGCTCGTCCGCGCCGGAAGTCACGACTGGATCGCTTTCAAACGACACGCATCCGTCGGCCGACGTGAACCAGTATCTCCACAGGCACCTGCTATCTACCGGATATCTGTTTGTCACGGCATAAACCTCGGCGTTCGAGTCATAGGCAAGCCCTAACTTCGAATATACGCGGCTCGTGTCGAAGAACACCGAAGGATCGAGCGCAATGAACTTTCTTCCTCGGCTACCGCTCCTCAAGAGCCCTGAAGACGGAGCCCCCGAGCTTGGCCACGTCTGCGGCAGATAGCACTCCCCTGTCTTCAGAATTTCAAGCGTACCGCCAGAGCTGTTTCCCACAAAGCGCAGCTTGCCGCCAGAAATCGTTTCTATCTCATCAAGCCCCGGAAGATTCGCCTCGGCTTCGTAAAGGGGCGCAGAGGACGGACGCGCAGACCTGTCGAATGTCACGCGTATGGGATTTGCCGCGTCTCTGATTGCGACGAGGGCCAATTCCGCGCCGTTCGTCGGATCATATACCGAAGTGCATCCCGAGAAGTCGACTACTGGAGCGTACGAGAGGAGATAAACAGGAGTCGCCGACATTATGCTCGTCTCGGTTGCACGAAGCCGTATCGTGACGGAACTGGCGCCATTGGTCAGCGGAAGGTAAAGCGTGTCGCCAACCTGCGATAGAGACGCCGTGCCGGTAGAGCCGCTGCCATCCTCCCATTCAAGCGTCAAGCCACGAAGAAGCCAGTCTCCGGCGGCGTCAGGAAGAGATGAAAGGAAGAAATGACGCCAGCCGTTCATCGCATTGACAGCGAGTGTCCGCTCATACACAAGATTCGTTTCGCTGAAATCCCACTCTGCCGCGAAACCATCCCACAGCTTTATTGCGGAAAGAGATTTCGCCGCAGTTTCGACCTCAGTCTGATACACCTCGTTCGTCGCAGATCCGGCCACGCAATCGAGTATCTCGCCGTTAGGAACGCTGCGCACATTCGGATCGGTTCCGCCAGACACTTCGTCTCCGTCGAATATTCCGTCGCCGTCAGAATCGGCGAGACCAGGGTCCGTGTGGTAGACGTTGATTTCATCCCACGAGGAAAGACCGTCGCCGTCGCGGTCGAGACAGGTCAAGTCGCCAGGCCGCAACCGATAGAACGAAACGGATGTAACGTTGGACGAAAGCCCAACAGAGACAGTGCGTCCGCAGCGAGAGACCGACGCCGTGCAGTTGCAAGCGCAATCTTCGGCACGCGAGAGATCATACTTAAACGACACGTCGCCGTCCCGCGACAATTCTGCCGCGACGGAAACAGGCGTGTTGGTCGAACGGTTGAAGAGAGCGTTTATCCACGCACAGGCAAACGACTCCCAGACCGTCGACATTCTCCACGAGAGGCAGTCAGAAAACCCCTCTGGCAACATGAAGCAATTGTCCGCCGGAACAATGGACATCTGCGTGCCAATCGACGAGAACAGCACATCTCCGACTGCGATGTCACCAGAAGACGTCATGAAGGCGCGATCGCCTTCCTCCGCAAACGGGATGTCCGACCGCGCGATGCCGATCCAGTCGTCTGCCGCGCCGCGCTTTCGCCATTCGGACACTGCAAGCGCACCGGCGGGCGATTCAGCCGCCCATGACTCGTTCGTACCAATGCGCCAAAGGACATAGCCGACGGATATCTCGTCCTCGGTAAAACCGCTGACGAAGGACTGGTCCTGAAAAGGCCGCACGATGCCAAGCAAGTTGTTTGTAGGATTCTTAACGGAACCGAACAAGATCATCTGCGCGGCAAAAACGGAAGCTGGCGAGGAGCCGTGCAAGCGGATGGACATCAAGCTGATTGAGCCACAGCGCAATGCACACTGGAATGGAAACGGCGATTCCGGCAAGACACACATACATCAGTATGTTAGAAAACATGCCACACCTCCTTCAGCGAATGCGTATCTTCATTGCATCGATAGTCACTGCCGCGCGGAAAGAGTCGCACGAGCCCTCCGCGCCACGCACCACAAGGCGCACCATGTTCCAGCTGGGGTCGAACATCCACGCGGGGAGAACCCCTTCCATTTCCCATTCAAGCGGGACTTCGTTTTCCGTGGCGGCAAATCTTTTCGCACGGAATCCAGATACGTGCATGGCGAAGTCAAGCCGCTTCTCCTCGTTTGTCGTCGCTGCATCGCAGAGAAACGGCTCTTCGCCGAGACTGCGGATGAACCACTCGCCGCAATCCCACCCGACGGAAAGCCCTCGCTCGGAAACGTCAAGGACGCCGTTGGTGTTTGCGTCAAGGCCGAAAGCGACCTCGACGTTGTTGCTTTCGCAGCTCAGGAACTCAAGCGAGAACCTAAGGTCCTCCGCAGGATTTCTTGCGAGGCGGAGAGGGAAATTTGTCGAGACCTCCGTGTCTGCATAGACCCAATGCGGCATTGCACCAATGTCAATGGCCGCAAAGCAAATTTCTGCAGCCACAGCGCAAGCTGCAGAAACACCCCATTTTAAACTATTTTTCTTCATCGCGTTTTCCCTTTTTGGCGGAGCAACGCGATGATTCTAAAAAAGATTTCCTACAAATTTCCTACAAAATTCCTACAATTTTGTAGGAAATGGCCCCTAAGTGATAGAAAATTGCGATATTCAGCGAAAAAGCAGCATTAAGAAATGTCTACTCCACGAACTACATGGTTACGACACGAAGGATGGTTGGAGCGTGGTTGTTGGATGGTTGGGGAAATGGTTATGCAATGTTTGAATTGTCCGATGGAGTTTCGGGATGAGCAGAGAATACCAGGGGCGGTTGGGGGCGGCAAAGGCCCCGCGTAGCGGGGAGAGTAGGACGTCGCACCCCCGCTAGGGCGCAGACCTCTAGCGACTTCGCCACGCGAAGCGACCTTCGTAAAGAAGGCGCATCCTGTGCGGATGCGCCCCTTTTTCGGCTTATAAGCCAGGCATTACATCATGCCGTCCATGCCGCCGGGCGCGCCGTGGCCGCCGCAGCCGCAGGAATCCTTCTTCTCGGGGATGTCGGTGACCATGCAGTCGGTCGTGAGCAGCAGCCCCGCGATGGACGCGGCGTTCTGCAGCGCCGAGCGCGTGACCTTCGCCGGATCGACGATGCCCGCCTTGAGCATGTCGGCGTACTCGCCAGTGCGGACGTTGTAGCCGTTCGTGCCAGTCGCCTTCTTGACGTTGGCGATGACGAGCGCGGCCTCCTGGCCTGCGTTGTTGACGAGCTTGCGGAGAGGCGCCTCGATCGCGCGGGCGATGATGCTCGCGCCAACGGCCTCGTCGCCTTCGAGCTTGAGCGCCTCGATCGCCTTCTGGGCGCGGAGATACGCAACGCCGCCACCGGCGACGATGCCTTCCTCGACTGCCGCGCGGGTGGCATGGAGCGCGTCGTCGACGCGGTCCTTCTTCTCCTTCATCGCGGCCTCGGTCGCGGCGCCGACCTTGATGAGCGCAACGCCGCCGGCGAGCTTGGCGAGACGCTCCTGGAGCTTCTCGCGGTCGTAGTCGGACGTGGTCTCCTCAATCTGGCGCTTGAGCTGCTCGACGCGGGCCTTGATGTCGGCGGACTTGCCGAGACCCTCGACGACGGTCGTGTTGTCCTTGTCGACGACAACCTTCTTGGCGCGGCCGAGCATGTCGATCGTGACATTCTCGAGCTTGATGCCGATGTCCTCACTGATGAGCTTGCCGCCCGTGAGGATCGCGATGTCCTCGAGAATCGCCTTCCTGCGGTCGCCGAAGCCGGGGGCCTTGACGGCGCAGACCTGGAACGTGCCGCGCAGCTTGTTCACGACGAGCGTCGCGAGCGCCTCGCCCTCGACGTCCTCGGCGATGATCATGAGCGGACGGCCGGACTTCGCGACCTGCTGGAGGAGCGGAAGCATGTCCTGAAGGCCCGAGATCTTCTTCTCGAAGAGGAGGATGAACGGATCCTCGAGCTCGCACTCCATCGCATCGGGGTTCGTCACGAAGTACGGCGAGAGGTAGCCCTTGTCGAACTGCATGCCCTCGACGACGTCAAGGGAGCTCTCGAGGGTCTTCGCCTCCTCGACCGTGATCGTGCCTTCCTTGCCGACCTTGTCCATCGCCTCGGAAATCATCTTGCCGATCTCCTCGTCGCCGTTCGCCGAGAGCGTCGCGACCTGCGCGATCTCGTCGGCGGTCTTGACCTTCTTCGACTGCTTGGCGATCGCGTCGACGACGGCGGCCGTCGCCTTGTCGATGCCGCGCTTCAGCGCCATCGCGTTTGCGCCGGCGGTGAGGTTCTTGAGCCCTTCGCGGTAGATCGACTCGGCGAGCAGCGTCGCCGTCGTCGTGCCGTCGCCTGCGACGTCGTTCGTCTTCGAGGCGACTTCCTTCACCATCTGGGCGCCCATGTTCTCGAACGGGTCGGGGAGCTCGATCTCCTTGGCGACCGTCACGCCGTCCTTGGTGATCTG
>CADCGZ010000120.1 GCA_902801025.1 uncultured bacterium
TCACGGCACGAGTTATGCGTCGCTCAGGTTCGAGGACTGCACATTCACCGGCGGCGAGCTTTCGTCCGGCTACTGGTCGATGCCTGGCGATTTCGTCTATGCAAAGTGCACCTTTGACGTGACTGAAAAATGCTATTTCAAGACGGGCGCCTATGCAATCGGGTCGATTCTCCTTGATAGGTGCCGTCTTTCGAGTTCCAACGGCACCTGCGAGCAGTTCATCGACATCTTCGATTACCGTTCGTCCGGCGGCGACGCGACGCCGGGCCGGATTGAAGTGAGGAACTGCACGGTCGGCAAGGGAGTCTCCGCCGTCGTCGGGTGCAGCACAATCCGCGTGCGCGGCTATCTCAAGCCGAATGCCGGCCCGACGAAGAAGCTTTCATTCGCGTTTGGGCATAACAAACTCGCCCCCGGCGCGGTCGAACGCGGAGAACTTCCGGCGGCCCCGAAGTTGTGATTCTTGTCGAAAGAAATAGCGCGACTACTTTTCGACGGACTTCGGCTTGACGTCGAGGTATCCTGCGACGCCAGTCGTGTTGGAAGGGAAGAGGACTTCGACGCCCTTGCTCTCGATGAGCATCCTGATGTTCGTCTGTGCGATCTTCATCGAGTCGTATTTCATCGTCAGCGTCTTCTTGCCAAAGTCGAACTTGAACGAATCGATAAAGATGCCCTCGTAGACGCGCGGAGGGCGGCCTGGGCTGCGAATGGTGAAGGCATCGACGACTTTCGACTTGTCGGCCTCGGTCAGCGACGGCATCTCCACGGTGAATTCACGGATGTCCTCGCGGCGGCATCCTGCAAAAAGCGTAACAATCGCGACAGCCATCATTAGCATCTTCAGTCTCATGTCAATATCCTCCATAGATTTTATGCCATCAACTATTCAACTATTCAACTTTTCAATTTTTCAACTTTTCAACTATTCAACTTTTCAACTATTCAACTTTTCAACTCTCACTTGAATGTACTAACGTCCTTGTCGGGGCCGAAAGGCGAGAGTTCGCGAAGTCCTTTGATTATGGGCGGGAGCTTCTCGAGTACATAGTCGACTTCGGCCTCCGTCGAGTAGCGGCTGAGGGAGAAGCGCACCGAGCCATGAATCGCGGTGAAGGGGACGCCCATCGCCCGTATGACGTGGCTTGGGTCGAGCGAGCCAGAAGCGCACGCAGAGCCCGTAGAGATGCAGATTCCGATGTCGCTAAGGCGGTAGGCGATTGCCTCGCCTTCGATGTACTCGAAAGAGACGTTGAGCGTGTTCGGGAGACGGTGCTCCTTGTCGCCGTTGACGCGGACGTTCGGGCAAGATGCGAGAATCCCCGCCTCGAGCCGGTCGCGGAGAGCCGTCAGTTTCTTCGCCTCGTCGGCCATCCCGAGCCGCGCAAGTTCGCACGCTTTCGCAAGACCGATGATGTAGGGAACGTTCTCCGTTCCCGCGCGGCGTCCGCCTTCCTGGTGTCCGCCGAGCATGAAGGGCTTGACCTTCGTTCCCTTGCGAACGTAGAAGATGCCGATTCCCTTGGGCGCGTGGAACTTGTGTCCCGACATAGCAAGCATGTCGACTGGAACTTTCTTCACGTCCACCGGAATCTTGCCAGCAACCTGCACTGCGTCAGTGTGGAAGATCGCACCACGCGCCTTGCAGATTTCGGCGATTTTCTCGATAGGGAAGACGGTTCCCGTCTCGTTGTTCGCCCACATCGTCGAGACGAGGACAGGACGGTTCGCGGCTTTTGCGGAGTCGATTTCCGCGGCAAGCTGGTCGAGGTCGATCTGCCCGACGCCGTTTACCGGGAGCTCCACTGTCTCGAACCCGAGCGCCTTGAGGCGCCGGACGGGCTGGAGAACCGCGGGATGCTCGACTGCCGTGGTTATTACCTTGAGATCCTTGCCGAACCAATCGGCCGTGCCACGTATAGCGGAGTTGTCGGACTCAGTCGCGCACGAAGTGAAAATGACCTCTTCCGGCGAGCAGTTGAGGAACGCCGCGATCTCTTCCCGCGCCCTGTCCACGAATTTCGCCACCTGTCCGCCGAACGCGTGCATTGAGCTCGGGTTGCCGTAGAGCTCGCCGAGAAACGGAAGCATGACGTCCCTCACCTCCGGCGCGACGGGCGACGTGGCATTGTTGTCGAAATATACTATCTTTCGCATTGGCAAGATATTATACCACAATTATCGGTGAAATATGGTAAAATGTCCGCATGGACAACACTTCTGCAAATTGGGGATATTGGGGGGCGGGATGTCTTCTCGACATCGTTGTGTTTCTTGTCGCCGTTGCCTTGCTTGACACCAACGCCGGTGCAAGTTTCCTGTTTTACATGCTGATGCTGGCCATACCAATGGGCTTGGTCCGCTTCTTCTTCTTTTCCGACACGACTCCGCGCTGGCTGCGAGTGTGTCTTGGGCCTGTCGGTGCAATTGCCTGCCTTGTTCTCGCGGCGACCGTTCCGCTTGACCTCTCGTCCGAAGAGCAGGCCGATCAAGAGCCGAGCAAGCAGGCAGAGGCGCCTAAGGGCAACGGCGGCGAATCTGCCGTGCCGAAGGAATCGGTCGAGGATGTCCTTGCCGAGCTTGATTCGCTCGTGGGGCTTGAAGGCGTGAAGGCGGAAGTGAAACGCATAGTGAATCTCGCCAAGGTCAACGAGGCGCGTCGCGCCCAGGGTCTTAAGGTTCCGCCGATGACCTACCACATGGTCTTCACCGGCAACCCCGGCACCGGCAAGACGACTGTCGCGCGCATTGTTGCACGCGCGTTCCGCGCACTCGGCATCGCAAAGGGCGGGCAGCTCGTCGAGACCGACCGCTCTGGTCTTGTCGGGCGCTATGCGGGCGAGACGGCCGTAAAGACGAACGCGAAGGTCGACGAGGCGATTGGCGGCATCCTTTTCGTCGACGAGGCGTACCAGCTTGCGAGTAGCGACAGCGACGACTACGGCAAGGAGGCGATTGCGACGCTTCTAAAGCGCATGGAAGACGACCGCGACAAGCTTATCGTAATCGCCGCAGGTTACACCGACGAGATGCGCGATTTCCTCGACGCGAATTCCGGTCTCAGGAGCCGCTTCTCGAAGACGATAGAGTTTGCCGACTACACGGCGAAGGAGCTCGCGGCGATCTTCCGCTCTATGGCGAAGAAAAACGAGTTTGTCCTCGCGGCAGATCTTGAAGAAGGGCTTGATGCCGCGATGGCGAAGCTCACGGCGAAGCGCGACCGCACTTTCGGAAACGCGCGCTTTGTACGCCAACTCTTCGAGGATGCGACGGGCCGCCAGGCGAACCGGCTCGCGGAGTCGGGGAATCTCGACGCCGACGCACTCAAGACGCTTGCACTTGCAGATCTTGGACTCGGCGAGCGCAAGACAGATGTTCGCGCCCCGACGGTCGACGAAGTCCTTGCGGAACTTGACTCGCTCGTGGGGTTAAAGCCCGTGAAGGACGAACTTCGCCGCCTTATCGCGACCGTCCGCGCGAACAAGATGCGCGAGGAGAAAGGTCTCGAGAACAACGTCACGATGAGCTACAACTTTGTCTTCACCGGGAACCCCGGCACTGGCAAGACCACCGTCGCGCGGATTCTCGGCAAGGCGTTCCGTGCGCTCGGAGTCTTGGATCGCGCGAACTTCGTCGAGACCGACCGATCCGGGCTCGTCGCGAAATACGAAGGGCAGACTGCCGCAAAGACGAACAAGCTCATCGACTCCGCAATGGGCGGCATCCTCTTCATCGACGAGGCATATCAGCTCAACCAGGGCGAAAACGACCAGTATGGCTCCGAAGCGGTTGCGACGCTCCTGAAGCGCATGGAGGACGCGCGTGGCTCTATGGTCGTGATCATCGCCGGCTACAGCAACGAGATGAAAAAGTTCATGGAGATCAACTCCGGGCTCGAGAGCCGCTTCAACAGGACGATTGAATTCCCAGACTACTCTGCGAAGGAGCTTGCCGAAATCTATCGCTCCATGGCAAAGAAGGCGAAGTACCGCCTTTCTGACGACGTCGAGCACTGGCTTGTGCCATACATCTCGATGCTGACCGAAAAGCGCGACAAGAACTTCGGCAACGCCCGCTGGGCGAGGAACCTTTTTGAGAAATCGGTCGAGCGCCAGGCGCTGCGCGTCACCGACCTCAAGGATCCCTCAGCCGAGGAACTCCAGACGCTTCGCCTCAAGGATCTTGGCGTAAAGCTCAAGGATCCCGATGCGTCAGACGAAGACTGACGGCATTTCTGCCGCTATTTTTGGTATAATATTCTCGACTCGACCGCTATCGGTGGGGATGCACGACCTCGTGTACCTGAAGACAGTGCCGATTGGTGCTCGTATGGCCTGAATCGGATTCACTGGCATGGACCGGGCGGCAACAAGTGCATCTGGTGCGGCTCGACGTCCAATGGCTCGGGTTGTCCGTACTCCCCGACGCGCCGCCATGAGAAGTAATTCGGCCTGGTTTTCCGCCTCTCGATAGGCTTTCCGCGGGGGATTTGCCAATTGTGACCCTTTTGGGTGATGGTTGCATCGCCGCGGTTTTGCTATACTTCTTCTGCAAACAAGGGAAAGGGGCACAGAAAAGATGCTGACGTGGATTGACTGGCTTATGATATTCGGCTATTTCGGCGTGCTGGCCGGAGTGGTCGTCTTCTCGCTGAGGCGCAACAAGATAGAGTCTGGCGAGGACCTTTTCCTCGGCGGGCGCAGCGTCGGATGGCTCGCGATAGGCGCGTCGATCTTCGCGGCGAACATCGGCTCGGAACATCTGATCGGGCTCGCGGGCTCCGGCGCGGTCGCGGGGCTTTCGCAGTCTCACTGGGAGTTCCACGCGTGGGTGCTCGTAATGATGAGCTGGGTGTTTCTTCCGTTCTACTACAATTCAGGCGTGTCGACCATGCCGGAG
>CADCGZ010000121.1 GCA_902801025.1 uncultured bacterium
GAGATAGCAGGCTACGAGTCGGTAACGGCTGAGGAAGTCCAGTCCCTTGCGTCCGAAATCTTCCGCCCGGAGAACTGCTCCCTTGCGCTTATTCTTCCGAAAGACTGCAAGGCGTCGCCGGAGAAGCTCCGAGAGGTGCTTGTCAACGGGTAGGGGGAAGGGTGGATACCCTGCAAATCGGGTGCAGCTGATCGGGCTGCATTTTGCAGCCGGTCCCTTGGTTTTTGCATCATAATGGCGAGTTCGCGACGGTGATCTTCAGACTATGGGCTTCACTCAATTCCAGGATGATGTCGTTACGTTGTATGTGTGGATGCATTGCGCGACGCGCTATCGGGCGAAAAAATGTTCTGCTGGAAATCGACCATGATCGTGGCTTATACATGATGTCAAGGCAATGGAGCTTGGCTTGAAAGTAAAACAACATGACTGAAAATCTAAAAGAGAAGTGCCACTACATCATTCACTCGCATGCTGCGGCTGCCGGAGGCTGGAAAGTCGTTCGGGCTCTCTTCAACGACTTCGTGAGGATGGGGCTCGGGCGGCGCGCGGTGTAATACCGCACGCCACGGCCTCTGAAGCGCGTCCGCACATCAGACAGGAGAATCCATGAATCCGGAGATCAAAGCAATTGCCACGATGGTCGCCGTGCCTATAGTGTTCGCGGTAATCGCAGGTTGCCTGATAGCGGATATACTCTTCGGCGACGAGGGGTGACGGCGCACTGCCCTGGCAGCGAAAATTTCTGAGGTCACCCCATTGACAGGCGGGAGAGTCTTTTGGTAAAATATCACGCATAAGGCATAAGTTCTGTCGCCAGCATTGGAACTGTCCAAAGCGTCAGATTCATTTATGCGGGCAAATACCGACCGACAGGTCGGCGCTGGAACGGGCGGTCTGCAGAAGCGCATGCAGACCATTTTGCGGGAAGCTGGTTATGCTGGTTATGCTGGTTCGACCGCCTGCGCTTAGGCGGTCATCTCCGAGTATCATACTTGTGCGTGTCGAAGACAACGGACTGGGGTTGCTCTGCAATCCCGGGGCCGGGGCTGGTTTTTTGCGAGAGATTCTCGATTGCGGGTGCTGGGTGCTGGACAGCTGGAATAGCTGTGAAACATCACTAACATCGAAAGATAGTATAAATGAAAATCAATCATTTCAATGGCCACACAAACCGCAAGCCCGACCGCAAGGTGCTGGGAGCAGGGACGTTCTTCCTGTTCGATACGGCAAACCTTCTCGCGACCACGCGCAACAGGCGTGCGGCGCACACCCTCGAGGTGATTTCCCGTGCCCTGGCTTTCCAGGGGTACAGGGCCTTGTTCTTCCTTGAGCGTCGTTCGTTCGACTATGTGCGTGCCCGACAGGACTCCGCGCAGGATGCAGCTATGCTCGAGGCCTTTGCCAGGCGCGGCGATGTTGTGCTCCTCGACGAAGAGAGCGGCGGGGTGAGGTCGGAGGCGGACGATGCCATGCTCCAGCTTGCCGAGGTGTTGCCGAATTCGGTGTGCATATCCAATGACAGGTTCAGGGACTATGCCTCAATTCACCCTGACATCCTGAAGTCTGGCAGGGTGCGCGGGTACGCGCTCATGCTCATCGACGACGCTATGTACATCATGATACCAGGCCTGAGGCGCGCGATAGTGATCAACGACACGAGGAGCGAGTCCGCCTCCGCGGCGGTCCGGCTCGTGCCGGAAGTCAAGACTCCGCCGGTATCTGTCGAGGCAAATGCCGACGAGTACGCTCCCTGCGCGGTGGCGTCTGGCGCGAGACGCACTGAACGCCCGAAGGTGAAGCCCTCCAAGCTGAAGTTCGCGGCCATCCGCGACATCGCTCCGCGAGGCGGGGACGACGACTGGGACAGCCGCTTGCTGCTTGATGCCAAGATGGAGGCGCGCCGCATTCATTCCGCTCGACGCTGCGCAAGGCTCCGCGCCCGCGCCATACGCGAGGGGAGCTGGCGGTTTGCGCATTTTTCGCGCAAGCGCCGCGAGGCGGCAGGCATCGCCGCGCTAGGTGCGCAGCTCGGCTACGGGCGCATTGCCTGATGCCGTCGTCATGAAGGAGAACTGTCAAAAGAGAAAAAGGACATCAACATGGAAAAACTACTTGCAATGATACTAACCGCATACGACCCCCGCAGAAATCCGGCGGCAGGTCTCTTCTGGAGTGCAGCTTCCCGTGCGCTCGACTCTGTTGCCGGCTTGGCCGGAGCGCTGTTCGACGATAACCCATCGGCAAGTATCAGTCCCCAGACGAGCGGAAGACCGCGTGAAGGGTCCTTCAAAAAGATCCCAGCGATTGTTCGCCTCGCCTCGGGTAAATATGAGATCGTCTACGTGGAAAGCGCGGAAAGCATTTAGGAGGGAAACTCAAATGAACAAAGCTCCTGCCTTAAGTATGTTGCTTGCCGCCGCTGCGCTGCTTACCTTGATGAATCTGCTGATCTGCTGGTTCTGTCCGCCTGTGTGCGACATCCGCGTCAACGGTCTGAACTGGATCGTCTGCCAGACGGCCTCCAAGTTGCTGACGGGTCTGCTGATGTGCGGCATGGCCATAGTCGTCGGATGGCGTCGCTGGCTTAGCGCTGGGCCGTTCGTCTGCCTGGCGTGGCTGTGTCTGGCGGCGTGCGCCGTGGCCTTTCCGCAGATTGACGACGGTCGCGGGCAGTTCGCCATCGGGCCACTGAAGACCGATGTCTGGGAGCCGGCTCCCCTTGCCCTGGGTCTGCTTGCCGCATGGCTTTCGCGCGTGCTGAAGCCCAAGCTCGGCGCGGACCGGTGGCTGTTTTCCGGCATCGTTGTCGGATTCGTCGTCGGCGGTGCGGTCGCCTGCGCCGCCAGGGCAAGCCAGCTGGCCGCGCTCGGCGCCGAGCTGGCTGGGCCGGGGCCGACGGATGCGTGTGTGGACATCGTCCGCGAAGTGGAGCGCCAGTGCGCGGAGATGGTGCGGGAATCGGAGTGGTTCGGCGCTGCGGATGTCGTGGAAAAAGCTCCGTGGTGCGCTTTTGCGGCTGCCGTGCCGACTGCTGCGGCGACATCCTTCGGCACATGGTATCGCTTTCTTCTTTGCGCTGCGGCCTGTCTGCTCGTGGCAGGCTTCGCAATGGCATGGAGGTGCGCGCCGTCTGGTCCGAAGAGGTCGCTTGTCGCCGTCTTCGGGACTGCGGCCGCAGGTCCCCTGATCATGGACTGCCTTGGATGCATGCTGTGCGAGCCGCTGATGACGGCTGGGATACTGTGGCCGGTTTCCGAAGTGTCGATTGGGGCGGCGGGCTGGCTGGGTCTTGGTGTAGTGGCGGCATGCCTTCTTGACGACGAGGAATCGTCGCGGGATGTTGTCCGCCGCTTCACGTTCAAGCAGAGGATGGACTATCTGGACGGGGGCGGGAAGCGGGCCTTTTTCGCACGGTTTTTTAAGGAACCGATGCTTTCCCCATCCCCAGTGTTCGGATATGCGATAATGCTCGCGTCTTCGACAAACAAGCCCGCGCGACCGAGGCGGGTGCCAAGGCGCAGTGTCTGAAATAGAAAAAGGAGTCCGTTATGAGTGATATTTTTGCGAAGATGATTGTTGCTGCAGATCCAAGGAGAAACCCTGCAGCCGGGTTGTTTTATCGTGCAGCTTCCGATTTTGGAAGGCTGCTCGGGGATGCATGTTCAGGTCTGTTCTCATTGTGCGAATCCTCTTCGTCGCCGATATCTTATCCTGAACCGATCCGTTACGCCAAGCCCTCGCCGAGCCCTCTGCATTATGCGACGATGTCCCATCGCAGTGTTCCTGACTATACTCGTTGTATCAGGGACGATGTTGCCAGACTGTGTGGGGAATACAGAGCGCAGGAGAAAGTCATCAATGAGACACGAGAGCGGATTGAATCGCACGAACGAATTGACCTGCGGCAATTAGACAGCGAAATCAAGCAACTTCAGAATGAAATAG
This sequence comes from uncultured bacterium, assembly GCA_902801025.1. Classification (GTDB taxonomy): domain Bacteria; phylum Verrucomicrobiota; class Kiritimatiellia; order RFP12; family UBA1067; genus UBA1067. Next base: position 3,949 of record CADCGZ010000121.1, read on the forward strand.
ATAGATGCCAATCATCGGAGAATTCCATTATAGAACTGCGCGGCCAGTATCGTGCAGAAGGCATGGTGCGCAATGTGTTTGTTTACGGCTTGAGGCAGTGCTCCTTGTCGCGCAAGGTCCGAAAACTGCGAGAGGAGAAAACCACTCTCATGGCCAGACAAGATGCCCTTAAGTCGTTGGCGGACATGCGGAATGCCTTCGATTTCTCGGCGGAAAGACATCGCCTGAATATGCAGGAAGAGGAGTTGTCCACCATTTTGCAAAGATGGCGCGGCCAAGCGGCAAAATTTAATAGTTTCAGTCTGCAGATGAGAAGCTTTGTTGACCGGATAGTCGATACCACTCGCAGGTTGAACTGTCAGATCGACAAATACAACACCTTGAGTCGATACGAAGCCGAACTCAATGCAGCCTCAGGCGCATATGGAAGACGTTTAGTACATAAGAAATGCGAAGCAGAGTTTGGCAGCGGTTCGGTTGGAAGACTGCAGAATCGGGTTGTGGCACACATAAGAAGTTTGTCGTCCCTCTATGACAAACAGGTTCGCCAAGCCGAAAGGCATGCGCGTGCAATCGGATTGCTCGCATAATAGCTCAGCAGTAAAAAAGATGAACATTGCTAATCAGAACGCTAAAACCAGAAGGGATTGATGAAATGTTCGAGAATGTTAAGATCACGAAGCTTGAAAACGGGGCGTGCGTCGCGACGTCGGAGATGGCGGGGGTGAACAGCTGCTCGGTCTGCTTCTCCATGCCGATGGGCAGCCGCCGCGAGAAGGCGGCCGAGGCGGGGTGGAGCCATTTCGCCGAGCACATGGCGTTCAAGGGGACGGCGAAGTATCCGACAAGTGCAGCCATCAACCGCGCGCTCGACAGGATCGGCGGATATCACAACGCGGCCACGACTGACATCAGGACCTCGTTCCACACGCGCGTGCCCGCCATGTGG